>CALUSW010000006.1 GCA_944323535.1 Candidatus Gastranaerophilales bacterium
TTTTCGTTAAAACAAGTGTACTTTCATATAGTGAAATTCTTAAATCTACAGAGATAAAAGCCAGAGACATAATATAAAAAACTTATATAATCTAGTGTCGTATTAAAGTGAAAATTCAACATTTTCACTTTAATACTCACCTTTTCAATACGCCGCTCTCAAAATTTCACTCACGCCGCCGGCTGCTTGGTTGCTCGCATTAAACGGGTTTTCGCCCTGCTCGTCTTGCTCATCGCAAGCCGAAGAGACTGCACCCTCTGCTCGCAATCCGCTTATCGTGAAATTTTGTTCGGGCGATATTTTCATATTGGGCAATTATGTGATAATCATATATAATGCTTATATTAATAATTAGAAGGATTTTAAGATGAAACTTGCGGTCTTTGATTTTGATTCTACTTTAATGCAGGGAGAAACACTTGAATTTATTGCAAGAGAATATAAAATAGAACCTCTGATGAAACAAATTACAACTGACGCTATGGAAGGAAAAATAGACTTTTTCGAAAGTCTTATAAAAAGGGTTGCACTTTTAAAAGGAGCAAAAGAAGAAAAAATAAAACAAATTTGCGAAAATCTGCCTTATACAAAAGGAGCAAAAGAAACAATAACCGAGCTGAAAAAAGCCGGCTACAAAGTTGTATGTTTTTCCGGCGGATATGAAACGGCAACAATTCCCGCACAAAAAATTCTCGGATATGATGCCCAGTTTTCAAATATATTTCATTTTAAAAACGGTGAATTAACAGGCTTAGTCGGCGGTGAAATGATGTTTTCGGACAGTAAAGGAAAAATGCTTAAAAGATTGCAGACAATTCTTAATATAAAACCTGAAGATACACTTGCTGCGGGCGACGGGGCGAACGATTTGAGCATGTTCCAATATGCCGGTAAAAAAGCTGCATTCTGCGCGAAACCTGTACTTAAAAAAAATGCAAATATAATAATAGATAATAAAGATTTAACCGAAATATTAAATTATATTTAGTCCTTCACAACGGCAAGATTTAAAGTATAATACTCGTCATCAAAGTCTGTTATTGCCCACCTTAAGACATCCAGACCCATTTTTTTGAGTTCATCTTCTATATATTTGCTTGTAAATTCTTCAGGTACTTTAACCTTTACTTCTTTTGTAGTAATCATTATTCCACCGTAACCGATTTAGCTAAGTTTCTCGGCTGATCGACATCTTTTCCTAAAAATTCCGCTATATAATATGCCAGAAGCTGCAACGGTACACATGTAAGTGCAGGTGACAGAATTTCGCTTATATCCGGAATTCTTAATACATAATCAAACAGCATATCTATATTTTTATCACATGAAGATGTAAGTGCAATAAGTTTTGCATTTCTTGCTTTTGCCTCTTCACTGTTTGATAGTATTTTATCATAAGATATTCCGCCGGGAATTAAAATGGATAAAACAGGCATGGTCTCATCCAGCATTGCAATCGGACCGTGTTTCAGTTCTCCTGCCGGATATCCGGTTGCATTGATATAGCTGATTTCTTTTAATTTTAATGCCCCTTCATAGGCAGAAGCGAGGTTTATTCCGCGCGCAATATATATAAAATTCTTATATGAAGAGAATTTTCTTGCGCATTCCTGAATGCCGGAAGTATTAGAAAGAATTTCTTCTATTTTTGTAGGAAGTTGTATAAGCTCGTGTTTAAGATTTTTTAAATATGTTTTATCAAGTGTTTCTTTTATTTCGGCAAGATGCATTGCAAGCAGATAAAAAGAGATTAATTGTGCCGTGTATGATTTTGTTGCGGCAACACTAACCTCAATACCCGCATTAACAGGAATTAGGCTGTCGGCAAGCCTTGCCATGTTTGAATCGGGACGATTTGTTATTATGAGGACATGTGCATTTTTTTCTTTTGCCTGTTTAATTGCAGTTATGGTATCAGCAGTTTCTCCTGATTGTGAAACACCTATTACAAGAGTTGACGAGTCGGTTGTAGTTTTTCTGTATATATATTCGCTGGATGCTTCCACTTCAACAGATATACCTGCAAAATCTTCTATTATGTATTTCCCGACCATAGCCGCATGCAGCGAAGTACCGCATGCAATAATTTCGATTTTATTCAGTTTTTTCAATATTTCTTTATCTAATTTTACTTCATTTAAGATTACAGGACCGTCTATGTCATAAATTTTTCCGTTTAAAACATTTCTGATTACGTCTGGCTGCTCATGTATCTCTTTCAGCATAAAGTGTTTAAAACCGAGTTTGCTGAGTGCTACAGGCTCCCAGGGAAGTATTTCCGTCTTTTTATGTAATATATTTCCGTCTGTATCGGTTATTTTGATATTATCTTTTGTAATAACAGCAATTTCATTGTCGTCAAGATATATTGCTTTTTTCGTATATTCAATAATTGCAGGAGTATCACTTGCAATAAAGTTTTCGCCTTCACCTGCGCCGACCAGCATAGGAGCATGCTTTCTTGCACCGACTATTACATCGGGTACATCTTTATGCATTACACAAACAGCATATGCGCCCTGCAGTCTTTTTACCGAGTTTCTTACAGCTTTTTCCAAATCTTTTGTTTTTGAATATTCATCAGCCATTAAGTGCGCAATAGTTTCAGTATCTGTTTCGGAACGGAATTTGCATCCTTTTTTTATGAGTTCTTCTCTTAATTCTTTATAATTTTCTATAATCCCGTTATGTACAACAACAAGATTTCCGCATGTGCATGTGTGCGGGTGCGCATTAACCAGAGATGGCGCGCCATGGGTTGCCCATCTTATATGACCTATTCCGCTTGTCGGATGTTTTAATTCATGTTTTTTTTCTTCAATCTCATTTTTTAAATTTATGAGTTTTCCAAGCGACTTATATACTTTAATCCTGTTATCATCCCGAAGCGCAATTCCGGCAGAATCGTAACCTCTGTATTCCAGATTGGTAAGTCCTTTTAATAAAACGCTTACTACATCTCTATAGCCTGTATATCCTACAATTCCGCACATAAATAATTCCCCTCTGATGTCCTTTATAATTATAATACATTATAAAATAATCAAATGATATTAAATTATTATTAAATTTTTGCTTCCTTTTTTACAGGTGATAATTTATTGTGTTTAGCAAGATAAATTAAATATGCAAATCCTGTTAAAGAAGAAATAACGGTCGCACATGGCGCTGCAATGCCAAGGTGGAATAATCCTGCTCCGGGTATCATTGAGGTTAATATAAAACCCAGAGGGACTCTTATTGCAAAAGCCGAGAAAATACTGTTTGCAGCGGCAAATATTGTTCTGCCCGAACCAAATAAAAACCCGTTAATACAAAATAAAAAAGGTACCATTAAATAATCAAAACTAAAGCTTTTCAAATATAAAGCGCCTGCCTCAAGTACACTTTCATCAGTAGTAAATATTGCAATGGCGCTTCTCGGAGCAATTTGCTGCCATATGAAAAATATTGCTCCAAAGGAAAAAGCAAAGTATATTGATAATTTTAAAGCTTTTACGGCTCTGTGCATGTTGTCTGCACCGATACTTTGAGCGGTTAGTGCTGTAAGTGCCATTGCAAAAGAGCCGGCAGGAAGCATCATAAATCCGTTCAGCCTTGCAACAGAACCGTATGCGGCAGATGCTGCAACCCCCATGGAATTTGCAATTGAAAACAAAAATAAAAATGATAAAGGTATTAGTGTATCCTGCAGTGAAAGCGGCAAGCCTATTTTAAATAACTCTTTTGCTATTTGTATATCAAATTTAATTTTTCTGAATTGAAATTTAAAAACGAAGTCGCCGTGTCTTAAATATAATACTCCAATAATAACACTAACAGCCTGCGAAATTACTGTTGCTATTGCGGCACCTTCCGCGCCCATATTGTATTTCCCGACAAGAATTATGTCAAGAACTATATTTATAAAACAAGAAATTGCAACAAAATACATAGGTGCAATAGAATTTCCTAATCCTCTTAATATGGCGCTTATACCGTTATAAGCAAATATAAAAATCAGTCCGACAGTGCATACAAAAACATAGTCCAGCGTAGAGCTAAATGCTTCCTTCGGTGTTTTTAAAATATTTAATATTTGTTCATCAAAAAATATTATTAAAAAACTCAATAATATTGCAGCCGCAACAAAACATATCGTCATTGTATTTATTATTTTTACAATATTCTCATATTGTCTTGCCCCGAAGGCCTGTCCGATTAATACTGTTGAGCTTACGGTTAATCCCGTTATAAAAAATGTTACCGTCTGCAAAAGCTGTGAACCCGTTGCAACAGCCGCAACAACACTGCTGTCACAAAATTTCCCCACAATAATCAAATCGGCAGCGCCGTATAATGCCTGTAAAAAATTTGCACCTACAAACGGAAGTGCAAACATTAACAATGTTTTAAATAAGTTTCCCTGTGTTAAATCTTTTTGTGCCGTACTCATTTTATATTTCTATAAATTCCCCTAAGTCCATTTTGAGTATTTTGTTAATTTCATTAATATTTTTAGATTTGCCGAAAACAATCGCAAAAAGAGGTTTTGTTTTATAATCTGTTTTTCTTATTTCTAACGGGCTTTCAAGACAGGCAATAAATTTATCATAATTTACTGATTTAATCTTATTTTTATCCAAAGACGAAGGAACTTCCGCACTTAAAAAATAATACAGTTCATCTCCCTTATTATCTAAAATATTTTTCCAATCAGGTTTTTTATCATTCATATAATATTCATAGACATTTATCCCGTATGCCCAATAAGCAAGATCGGTATCGCACCACCCGGCAAAGCGCATCGGATTTACTTCAATCGGGATAATATTGTTTCCGTCTGCCCTTAATTCTATATGCATTGGAAAATTCTTTAAATCCGCAGCTTCGCCTATTTTTTCAAGAAGTTCATTAAATCTGTCCAGATTGTCTTTTATAACCTTTTTTGAAGTATAGTATACCCTGTCTGAAACATCGTTTTCATCCAAAAACGGATGATGAAAAATATTCAGAATAACAGCTTCGCCTTTGCTGTTATAGTATGCATCTATAGCAAACTCGTCACCCTCTGCCATTTGTTCTATAAGAAATCTTGAAGAATTTACTACTTCTTTAGGAAATATATCTTTAAAATTTTGTATATCGCTGCTAAGCTTATTTATTGCGGTGTTAAATTCCTCTTTAGTACGGATCGGATATACTCCGAAACTGAGAAATCCGATAGCAGGTTTTAATACAAACGGAAATTTAAGTTCTTCAGTATTAAGCTTTTCTAAGTCTTCGTATAAAATTTCTTTATAGTAAAAATCGGGATAAATATTTTTTAATAAATCCCTGAACTTTGCTTTATCTTTAAAGAGTGTAACTTTTTCAGGAATATCTGCAGATTTCAGATTATTCATAATCCATTCAATTGAATTTTCCGAATTCGTATATAATTTAAAATTCTGATGATTTTCCGCATAATCGACGGCTTGTTTATCATCAATTAAAACTTCATTAATTCCGAGATTTTCTGCTGCCGAATTTTTAAGTGTTTTATATTTATTTTTCTTTATTGTATTAACAAGCAGTTCTGAAATATATGGCGGATTTAATATAAACATTATTAATTTTCTCCGGTGTAAATACATAAACATTGCCATAATAAAACGAAAATTATCTATTTTCAATTATTATTATAATTTTATTATTAAGAAATATTAAGATAAATATATACTTTAAAAGCCTTTAATGATAAGAAAAAAACAAATTTATATAATATAGTATATATTAAATATAGCAATTTTATATAATAAAATTTTTTTATATAAATAAGGATACGAAATGAGGAATTGAAAATGGCACTAGAAAACATTGTATCAATCAGCTACAAAAACAACAGTGATTCATCTGCATCTTTAAATACTAATGAACTGCTGGTAAGTAAAGCAAAGGCATTGGGTATTGATGTTAAAAAATATTATGTATATGATGAGCAGGGCAATCAGACCGGAATTGACTACTCAAAATTAAATATGGCAATAAATTTGAAAAAAGAAGAACAAAATAATATTTCTAATAATAATTCAGGTTCTGATACGTTTTATTCAAGTATGACGGAAACTCAATCCTCTGTTGATAACAACAAAAAAGAAGCAAAAAATTCGAAAAAAGAAATAGAAAATAATTTTGACGACGCTGTTAAAAAATATTCTGAATTTTTTGATATAGATGCCAAATCTACAACACAAGAAGGAAAAATTGCGAAACAATGGGAAGAAGCAGAAGCTAAAGCTAATAAATTAACCAGTGTAACCGCATCAGATACTACTATACTCGAAGGTGTTAAAGAATTTATAACAAAATTAACAAATCTTGTTAATGATACAAAAAACTTTAAAGCCTCAGAAGAATTTGAAGCTGATAAAGAATCCGCAATATCTTTAAATACCCTGAGAGATTTACAGGAAAGACAGAATAAAATTAGTGTTTATACTGAAGATGCGGAAAAAGAAAATATATTGGGAAATAATCCGTTCTTAAAATCGGCATTTGAAACTACTGATGATAGAAATATTTATGGATTTGTTTTTTAAATAAAAGATAATAAATTTTTTTAAGAGAAAAATTTAAAATTTTTCTCTTTTTTATTTATAGTATAATTTTTATATTGCATTTATAATAAAGTAAGTTATTTACTGACAATTAGTTGTAAAAGTTAAAGTAAAATATGCCTCTGTAGCTCAGCTGGATAGAGCGCTTCCGTCCTAAGGAAGGCGTCGCACGTTCGAATCGTGTCAGGGGTATTTTTTGTGTTATAATAGGAAATTTTATAATTTAAAATTTTTAACTTTTTACAAATATTAAGTTTTGTTAATTAATTTTGTTTTTTTTAACAATTAATTTATGCAAAAAATCTTTATATAAACATACCAAGCAATCTCAAAAATAAGTGTTCAAAAATAATAAATTCAAAAGAGATATTAAGATTCCTGTTTATAGAGCGTTTTGGCTGTAATAAAAATCAGTCTGTATTGAAAACGTTTAAAGTAATCTACGATATTAAATTCCGAAATAATGTTCTAAAAATAATAGTGATATTAAGTGTTCAAAAAGGGGAGGAAACACATGAATACAAACAACTTAAACATGATTGGCAACTTTGGGGCTAATTCGGTACAAAATTATTCGCTTGGGCAGTCAGACCAAAGTGCAAAACAAGAAGCAGTTGAAGAAAAATTAATTGATTTTTCTTTTACATCTAATCAAAAAGAAATGGTCAGTGAAGAACTTAATGCTTCAACAGACTATTTAGGAGAAATTGATGAAGATGGCGACGGAAAAGTTACTGATAATGAACTTCTCGGTTTCCTTAAATCTTTATTTAACAAAAACAAAGATGAAGATTTAACCGGTAAACTTGATTCAAACGGAGATGGCATTATTACTCAGGAAGAAGTCGATGCATACAATGAAACAAATAACGGTGCAGAGGAAATTACCGGTGAAGAAGTTCCGGCGGCTCCGGAAGAAGCAGAAACAGCAGAAGAAGAAAAAGATTATTTGCCAGAGCTTGATACGGATGGTGACGGAAAAGTAACCGAGGATGAAATTCTTTCATTCATTGAATCTAAATTAAACTCCGATGTTCCGGAAGAAGAACTTGTTGATATTTCAGGTGAAATAGATTCAAACGGAGACGGTATAATTACTCAGGAAGAACTTGATTCTTATAATTACAGAACTCAAGATATAACTGATAAACTTGATGCAAACGGTGACGGAATTATTACTCAGGAAGAAATTGATGAATTTAACAAGGCTAATGAAGCTCCGGAAGAAAATTTTAAGGATGATAATCCGGAATATATAACACTTCCCTGGTCTGGACATGGTGAATTTACTATAGGAAATGATAATCCTCACATACAGTATTTAAAAGAAGAAGTAAATTCAGAAGAGGTTGTAGAAGAGTTATAGATAAAAATAAAATATAATAATATCCCTCGTTATTCCTATAAATCGTATTCTTATTAAAGCAAAATCACGCCGACAAAGGTGCAAATGAATAATTTGCACCCTTTTTTTATAATTTTTTCTTTTTTACAAATTGTTCTTTTTTTGCGCCGTAGAGGTGATGCCGATATAATTCTTTTATTTTGTTATTAAAATATTTAAATTTGATATATTTATATATTTGGTTAAATATATTATCTTTTTTTGTATCTTTATTATTTGTTGATTGAAAATAAAAAGAATAAAATTCTGTAATAAAGCCTTGTTTTTTAGCTATTTCATCCATTTTTTGAGCAAGATTTATATAATAGGAATCTATTTGCCATTTTGTTTCACGGCAGTATCTGGCATCTATATCAATTATTAGATTTTTAATCCCGAGTTTTTTTGCAATTTTAAGGAACTTTTTAAATTCTCCAATATTGTCATTATATGTAGGAATTATAATATATTTAAGTCTTATAGCTTCTTTTGATTTTTCAGTTTTTGCATATTTAGCTAAAGAATCCATAACTTTATCAAAAGCATCAACTCTTTTAATTGTCTTAAAGGTTTTTCTGCAGCCGCAATCTAATGAAACTATAATATAAGTCGATGCTTCATCCATAGCCCTGAATAGTGTATCCGAATATTTTACGGCATTAGTAGGAACAAAAACTCTTGCATAATTGTTTACTGCAAATAATTCAAGGAGTTCATCACATTCTTTATATATAGTAAATTCGCCGCCGCCTATATGGAGTTCGCAGCCCTGTTTTATTACGCCCTGTTCTTTGAAATATTTTAAAATCGGTAATATCGGGTAAACTTTATTTGTTTTTTCAAATACTTCGTTGTTGCTTGTACAATATATACAGTCAGCATTACAGGCGCTGAAATGGGTTATTGTAATATAATCTATATATTTTTCATCACTCCAGTCAGCTTCTTTAATGTGATAGCAATCCTTGCATTCTCTGGGACAACCGCCTTTTTTGAATATGCCGGAGTACTCTTCTATTTTTTTAAACAGCTCATCAGGCGGAATGATTTCCCCTTTATAATTGTCATATAAAACAGGAGGACATTGCCCGTCAACCTGGTCTACCGGAGAATAACAGCAGGAAGCCAGTTTATTGTCAAAAAAGCATAATCCGTGTTGTAATATTTTACAATTTTTGTACATACTTTATATTTTAGATATTAAGTTAGACATTTCAATAGCGGATTTAGCCGCATCAGCACCTTTATTTCCTGCTTTTGTGCCGGCTCTTTCAATAGCCTGCTCAAGATTATCGCAGGTTAATACACCGAAAATAACAGGAATTTCCGATTCAAGTCCGACTGCTGCAACACCTTTTGATACCTCGGCGCATACATAATCATAGTGAGAAGTAGAACCTTTTATTACGGCGCCCAGAGTTATTATTGCATTATATTTCTTTGTTTTTGCCGCTTTTTTTGCGGTCAAAGGAATTTCAAAAGCACCCGGAACCCATATTACATCTATGTTTTCATCTTTGACGCCGTGTCTTTTTAATTCGTCTATTGCACCGGTTAAAAGTTTTGAACCGATAAACTCATTAAATCTTGCAATAACAATGCAAAATCTCTCATTTGCAGTTGTAAGCATTCCTTCTATAATATTTGCCATATTTGCTCCTTGGAAAAATCTTTTATATTTTGATTTTACTATATTAAAATAAAATATAAAACTTTTATTAGTAAATATTTACAAGAATAAATATGTTTAAATTTTACTTTATCTATCCTATTCTTAAGGCAGGATTACCCAGCATATAGCAGTTATCTTTGCAGCCTTTATAAACTGCACTTAACGGAGCAATTTTATTATAGCTGCCGATTTTAGCACCGGGGAGCAGAATTGAATTTGCACCTATTTGGTTCATATCCCCTGCTTTTACATTTCCTAAAAGCTGAGAACGCGGACCAAAGAAATTAAAATTGCCGACTTCAACATCATGACCTAAAACAATATTGCCGTTGAACAAATTTCCATTTTTTATTTTAACGTGCGGTGAAGTAATTCTTGTTGCATTAAAAATATTCCCTTCTCCAACTTCAACATAGTCATTTATATATGAATTAACCGTAATTAATGTATAAAATTTTAAGCCCATAGCCTTTAAGTCATAGTATATTTTACTTCTTAATTTTGGATATCCGGCACCAATAACGACATAATCATTTTCTGAAAATTTATGTTCTGACACTTCTCCTTTATAAAACTTCTGCAAATTAAGATAATCTACCGTATGACCGTAGCCTCCGTGCCCTAGAAAACCTGCAAATTGTATGTCAGGGTTTTGTTTTGAAATATCGCTTATATAATTAAAACATTCACGAGCAAAACCATTGCCGCCAACTACATATATTCTTTTCATTTTACATATACCCGCAATCTATAATATAATTCTGTGTATTTATCCATTTAGCTTCATATGATAAAAGGAAAACTATCATATTTGATACATCCGTTGCTTCTCCGCATCCAAAAGGATATTTTGAATTTTCTTGTTCTATCTTATGTGCGGTAAGCGGAGTTTTAACATCGGATGGAGAAACACAATTTATTCGAATACCCTGTGTTTCACTAACTTCTCTTGCAAAACTTTTCATTGATGCTGCAATTGCTGCTTTTGAACCGCCATAGACTCCGTGCCCTTTATCAGATTTTACTCCTGAAATTGATGATATAACGACAATTGAAGCCCCTTTTCCTATATTATTTCTTCTGTCACAAAATCCTTTAACCATAAATAACGGAGCAAAATAGTTTATATCAAAAATTTCTTTTGCTTTAGTTAAATCAATTGCCTGCAATGGTGCAATATTGGCAACTCCGGCACAGTATGCTAATCCTGTAAATTTACCATATTTATTTTTTAATTCTTTTATATAGACAGGTAGTTCTTCTATCTTTTCTGTTAGGTCTTTTACTTCAATATGAAAATTATCGGGATATTTGCATTTCAATTTTGTTTCATTTAAACGTTCTTTATTTCTTGCAATTGCTATAACAGTTGCGCCAAGTTCATTTAGTTGAATGGCAGTAGATTGCCCTAGTCCTGAACTTGCACCTGTTACGATAATGACATCATTTTTCTTAAATGAAATCATTGAATATTTTCTCCGGCAAGTTCAATTAAATCTGAAACGGTTTTAAGTTCGCTTAATTGAGATAAACTGATTTTTATTCCAAATTGTTTATCATAAAAAGCCATTAGTGCCATTTTTGATAATGAATCCCATTCATCGTAATCTTCAATATTATCTTCAACTTTGCATGAGTCTTCTCTTTGCAAAATATCTTCTAATTCTGTTAAAAATTCTTCCTGTTTCATTTTTATTCTCCTTTTATTTTCTTTTTCCAATAGTCAATATATTCTTCTCTTGATTTATGATTTTCATCAGGTTTGTAATTTCTAATACCCGAGCAATAAATTTTATCTAAATTTAGAACGCATGAAGCTACAGCAAGCCCGTTGCCAAAACCGCAGCATAATATTTTATTTTTATTTTCCTGAACTTTATCTTTTATATTGAAAGATATTGCTGTAGGAATAGAACAAATTGATTGATTTCCAAGTGCTTCAAAAGAAAAATACGGTGCTTTTTCATCATTAAAACCGACTCTGCTGCTTATAGTTTGGACAATTTGTTTGTTTGCCTGATGCAGCATTAAATAGTCAATATCCTCTTTGTTGATTTTAGAATATTCAATTAATTCTTCAATATTTGGAGGTACGCAATTCATTGTAAAATTAAAAACTGCGATTCCGTCCAGATGTAAATCAACTAATCTTTCTTTGTTTCCGGTCGGAGTTGTCAGCCATTCTGTTAATTCTTTATCTTTTTCATTGTATAAAAAAGGAAGTCTATAACCCGAAGCAGGTTTTATAATTGCTTCATAGCCTTCACTTTTTACGGTTATATTGAAATAAGAGTCATTAATTTCATCACTACAGTACTCAAGAAATGTAGCGCTTCCGCCATCGCCGAAAACAGGTGCAACATTTCTATCTGCAGGATCAACACCTGATGACGGAGTGTCTCCGGCAAGAAGCAGTACGTTTTTGACTGCTTTAGATTCAATTAAAGAACCTGCGGTATATAATCCGTATACCCAGCCTGTGCACCCTTGTCTGATATCAAAAGCTATACAATTCTCGCTCAAACCCAATTTATTATGTATGTAATATGCATTGGCAGGCGATGAATGATCAGGGCGCTGAACAACAAATATTATTGCATCTATTTGATTTCTATCAAGTTTCATTTCTTTTATCAGAATATCAGCAGCATTTATACATAAATCAGAAGCAGTTGTACCTTCTTCTACTACTCTTCTTTTATGAAATCCGACTATTTTTCGCATTCTGTCTATTTTTTTTATATTATTGCCATAATATTTTGCCTCATCGTATATATTTATTTCTTTTTCCGGAACAACCGTACTCATTCCTTTTATTTTTACATGTTGAAATTTAGAAAACATAATCAAACTTCCTCTTTTGTTCTCTGTCTTTTATTTATATACTTGTAATCCTGTTTTAATTTTGTTATATCTTTTTTGATTAATTTTAGTTTGTTTATTTGTGCATATAATTTCCAGCCAAGTCTGGTTCCAAAAATTTTTTTGTACTGATTTACTTCTTTTTTATTTACAAATAAGCAAATTTCTTTGTCATATTTAAAATCTAACCAGCTGTTTATTGCATACCATTGTTTTATTTTCCAAAATTCTCTTTGATTTTCGTTATATTTGCTTATGACTCCAAAATGAGTATAGTTATAAACAGAAGTTTTCTTGTCTTCAAAATAGCAATAACCTTTATCTAATGTTGTTAAATATAAATACATGTCTGATAACAACATCTTTTTATACTCTTTTGAATAATCTACAACGTGTCTGTGAATTCTTGTACTTGGATGTAAATAGTAAAATCTACCAATAGAAATCGGATTTTTTATATTTTTTGCTTTATGTAATGTATGTTTATAATCGATTTTATTACCTTTTTCAAGGAAATAGTTATTAGTTCCGTATACGGCATACTCAGGATTCTGTTCTAAAAAATTAATCGCTTTTTCTATTTTATCATTAGTAATCCACCAATCATCTCCGTCTATATAGCTCCAATATTTAGTATTTAAACTTCTTATTGCATATCCAAAATGTATACTGTTTGTATTTTTTTTCTGCAAAATATATTCAATTTTTTCCGGATATTTTTTTGCATACTCAAAGCAGATTTTTGTTGTTCCGTCAGTCGAAGCATCATCACAAATTTTGATAATATAATCATATTTCGTTTCTTGAGATAAAAGGCTTTGTATACATTTTTCTATTGTTGTTTTATGATTGTATGTTAACAATATAATAGTAAGTATTGGATTTTTATTTTTTCTGTTTTTATTTAATTCGTCAATTACAGATTTATATTCATAATATTTTGCGAGTTTCTTTTCTTCTTTCTTTTGTTTGAAAAATTCAAGTTTCTCTTTATTTGGTATAGTGTATTTAAAAATTCCTATCGAATATCTTCTTTTATACCTGTTTAAAAAAGAATTATTAAGATTACTTATACGTAAAAACTTACTTCTATACGGCTTTTTCATATTTACCTCTATGCTTCAAATCCGTATTTTCTGTCAAATTCTTCTTTAGATATCGGTCTTGCAGATACACAATTTTTCATACAACCTTCATATTTTTCAGACATATATTCTTTTCTTAATTTTCTTCTATGTAAGTCATTAAAAAGAAGATTGAAATCTAATTTATCATTTTTAATATAATTTTTTATGTTATATACTTTTTTAAATGGTCTCCAAGCACAGACTTCCATCATTCCATCAGTGTACAAGCGTATGTGATTCCAAGGATTTTCGCATATCATTCTTCCCTTATATTCACGTTTATGCCAACAAGCACCTTCTACATGTTCAAAATAAGTTAAAAGTTTTTTCCCGTATTTTTTTCTAATCTGTGTTCTCTCGTTGTATAATTCTTTAATATCTTTAAAATTTTTAGCTATAGCCCATATATCGGCATATTTTTCTTGTAAACTTTCTATGCTTATTTTTTCTACTTTCTTTTCATATTCAGATAAATTTGCGGGCATAAAAATTCTAAAGTAAAAATAAACTTTTCCTTTTAATAATTTTTCAAGTTCTAAAACTGTCATCAGCGCTTCATCAAAACCCGATTTATCTTTAATATATGTGTTCTTTAATGGGTTTTCCCGATGATCAAAATAAAAACCGAAGCTTTGTAAATTCCAGTTTATTCCCATTTTTACGAAATCTCTTGCGATATGGTAATTTGTTGAATTTAGTACACTTGATATACTCGGCTTAAAAGAAGAAAGTCCTCTTTCTTGCAAATAAATTATATAGTTTTCTATATTGTTTTTTATTGTAGTGAATACTCTGTCTTTTTCCCATACAGTTTTCTTAAAGGTTTCTTCATCGATTGCATTTACAGAAAATTTGACAACCATTAAACTTTTTGCCGCAAGTTCAAACCACCTTTTATTAAATGCAATACCGTTTGTTTCAATAAAGAAATTTATATGCGGATAATGCTCATTTATCCATTTTAAATATTCATAGCCTTCTTTACAATGCGTAATTTCGCCATATGTCGGAATAATTGTCTTTGTTTTTTCATATAAAGGCTCAAGATATTTATATAGCATATCTTGTGAAATCATTTGTCTGGTTTGTCTTGTTTGATTGTTTGCACTGCAAAATTTACATCTGCAATTACAATCATTATTGAACATTAATTGAAGGGTAATATCATCAGGAATTCCTATATATAAAGAAGGATCATGCATAATTTTGTAGTTTTCATAGGCTTCTTTGAATTTTTCAATATCATCCCTTTTTATTTTTATTCTTGTGCCTAAAACCGTAATTACTTTATGTGTTTTTTCTTTATTATTTTTAACCGAAAATATTGCTTCAAGTGTTTTATTACTCATATTTTTCTCCTTTGGAATTATATTTCTATTCTTTTGAAAAAAGTATCAAAGGGGATGATACAGACATCAAAAAAACAGCATATCCGGCGCTTGCTTTTTCGCATAAATCCATAAAATTCGCAAGGCAGCCCATGTTTTGCTGTCTTCTTATGTGTTTTATAATATCCGGATACTTTTTTGAATATTGCGATACTATTTCGCTTGTTCCGTCTGTTGAGCAGTCATCACCTACCAAAACTTCAAATTCAAAGTTGGTTTTCTGCATTAAAAAACTGTTAAGAGCGTCACTTATATAATCTTTTTGGTTATATGTTACACATATAATCTGTACTACAGGGGTGTTATCGGAGTTGTGGCTTAAAAATCCCCCCCCCCGTTGGAATTTTGTTTATTTATAGAATGGTATTTATTTTTCATAAATTATAGTAATCTCCAAGACAACATGATTAAATAATAAAAGTTAGATAATGTAAACTTATAAATTACATTTAGTAACAAATTATTAATCTTAGAAGCTTGATGTTTTTGTTTCTAACTGATAAGCCCCTGAAACAGTCTTGAATTTTCCTTACGGCTCAGGCAATCCGTTGCATTTCGTAAAAACTTTTCAGTTTTTACTACATTTCACCTGCCTCTCGCCTTTTCAGCATTCCGCTTCGCTTCAGCTTACGGAAAATCCGCAGTTCAGGGTGACAGGGTGGTTTAATGTCATCCCGAACTCGTTTCGGGATCTTACCGGAAAACATCTATAGCGCCAGATTGGCAAGCTCCAGAAAGAAATCAGGGTGATAGTTTAAAACTTTAATATTTTTTCTCTTTAAATGAAATACTGCTATGAAGAAAATGCTGATATATATCTGTAAATGCAATGTCACGCATTATCTGGGCTTTTAATTTATCAGTACTTTCAAATTTCATTTGATTTCTTATTTTTGCAATAAAAGATATTTTTATTCTTTTTCCGTAAATATTTTCATCAAAATCTATAATATGAACTTCGGATTTTAACCGGCTGTTATTATTTAAAGTGGGAGCATATCCATAATTTAATACTCCGTTGTATTCTTTTTCTTCTATTTTTACTTTTACATAATAGACTCCGTGAGGGATTTTTACTTTATCTTCGGGATAAATAAAATTAGCACTCGGGAACCCGAGTTTTGCTGCAATGTGTTCTCCTTCAATAACAGAAACATTTATAAAATAATAATATCCTAAGAGTGATCCTGCTTGCGGGAAATTGCCAAGATGCAGTCTGTTTCTTATTTCAGAACAGCTGACAACTGTATCATTTACCACAAAAGGAGGAACTTCAAAATATTTATATTTATAAATGTCTTTATATTTTCTTAAAAAACAGCTGTCGCCTTCTTTGTTAAAACCGAAGTGGTGATTAAATCCGGTTGTAATTGCAAGAGGGGAAAAATATTTTATTAACACATTTTCCAAATAATCTTTCGCCCTTATATTTGAATACTTTTCAAAGTCAAGCAATATAACATTTTCAATGCCTATATTCTCCAGAATGTTAAGTCTTTCTTCAAGTGTAAGTATTAATTCTACTTTATTATCAGATAAAAAATTTAGCGGATGAGATTTAAAAGTTATTACAACTGAAGAAGCATTGTTTTCTTTTGCAAGATTGATAGTATTTTTTAAGACCACACGATGCCCCAAATGCAAGCCGTCAAAAAAACCCAGTGCTAAAGAAGATTTATTAATATATGTTAAATCGTTAAAAATTTGCATAGTGTAATTATAGACAAAAATTAAATTATGTTGAATACTAGTTTATTAGAGAGATATTAAAAATGTCTAATAATATTTACAATGTAAATTTACATCGTACGCCGTGTGTTTTTGATACCTGGAGTAAGTATCTTGGTGCTTATTTCACTGAAAACGGCGAAGCTGTGTTTAAGCTTTTTACTTTTCCTGAGGTTAAAAATGTTACTTTAGAAATAAAATCGTTTAAAAAGCCTTTAAAGTCGTTTGAAATGTTAAACATGGGAAAGGGTATCTGGCAGCTTGAACTCGAAGCGGGAATTGTAAAAAACCTTGACAGGTATAGATTTGTTATTGACTATAAGGGCGAGCTTATTCCCGTTAAAGATCCTTGTTCAATGTATCAGGATTCTTATTTTAAATGGTCAAAAATATATAATCATTCACTTTTTGAGTGGACGGATAATGACTGGATGTGCGGAAATATTTCAAGAAGAATAAGCCGCATATCAAATGAAACAAACCGGCTTTCTCCCGTTGAAATGCTTAAAATATATGAACTCCATATAGGAACGCTTACGGATGAGGGCACTTTTTTATCGGCAAAATCACAAATAAAAAGGATTTCTGAAGATTTGCGTTTTAATGCGATTGAAATTATGCCGGTTGAAAATACATATTCTTTTAACTGGGGATATGACGGAGTCGATAAATATGCTCCAAACCATACATACGGCACTCCTGATGATTTAAAAGAACTGATAAATTATGCCCATAATTTCGGTCTGAATGTAATAATGGATATAGTTCCAAATCACATCGGGCCTGATATTGCACAGCTTCATAAAACAGGACCTTATACAGACGGAGATAATTGTTTCGGCTATAAATTTAACTATGAAAAAGATGAAAACAGCGTTTATGTCCGTGATTTTATTATCGGCGCCGCTCTAAACTGGCTAATAAATTATCATTGCGACGGTTTAAGAGTTGATATGACAAAATTCATGTGCAGCGATTATACAATGAAACAAATGGTTGCCGAGATTAATTACCACTGCCCTGAAGCATTTCTTATAGCAGAAGACGGACGGGATAATGACCATAGAATTACAAAACCTTTTACACAGACGGAAATTGATGAAAATGAATTAAATCACGAAAATTTTATAAATAAAATAAGAAAAAATGATGTTTCACTTGCTAACATCGGGTTTGATACCGAGTGGGATTTCCCTTTTCATAAACAAATCGCATCTTCAATTTTAGGCTCATGGGATTGCAGAATAAAAAGTTTATGTGCGCTGGATTTTTCGCTCAGAGATGCCCAATCCAGAGTAAAATATGCTATGAGCCATGATGAAATAGGCAATATCGACGGAACCCGCCTTATTTCTAAAATTATGGTTAATGAATTAAAACTTAATGATAAAGTCTGTGAATGCTGCCATAGCCTTAAGTGTAAACTGGCTGCCCATGCCGCTCATAATATTCTTATATCTCTAGTAACGGGCAAACTTGAAAAGATGACAGAAGAGGAGAGAAAACAATTCTTTGAAAAGAACTCTCTTACTGCTGATTTTACAATAGAACAAATCATAAAAGCCTATATTAACGCTATAAAAATGCATAAACTTGCAATAGGCAAGGTTTATTCAATTCCGGGTCCTAAAATGATTTTTCAGGGAGATGAAAGTGCAAATCCTTCATATTTTAAATTTTTCAGAAAATTTTCTATAGGTCCCGAACCCTATTTATTGGAAAAAGGCTATAAACCGGGGCTGGAGGCTTTTCTTGATTCAAAACTTTCTTCTGTCAAAATTTGTGAAAAATACCTTTTCCTTAATAAAGCCGTTGAAACTTATGTAAGAGATTTAAATATTCTATGCGAGCAAAATATTGCGCTGACTACAGGAAATATTGAAAAAACAGTTGTTCATGAATTTTCGGATACCCATGCTATATATTGCAAAAAAATATATAATGAAATTTTTTCAATATCTAATTTTTCAAGTATACAATATTATAAAAACTACGGAATATTATTCCCTAAAGGCAGGTGGAGAGAAATATTGAATTCTGATTCCATTCAATACGGCGGAGAAGGGAAATATTTGAACTCCGAAATTACAACAGAGCCTTATTCCTATATTTCCCTTCCCGCATACGGTATTACGTTCTTTGAAAAAGTACTATGATATTAAATATACCAACCGTTTTCTCTCAAAAATTTAGTGCATTCTTCTTTGCTCATAACTTCCGTTGCTGTTTCATAATTATCATTAAAACGTCTGTCAGTATAATATGTAACTTCATATGTATCATCACCAAGCCGCTTTATAGTACCTGAAGATAGTCCTTTATTTTTTAATAATGATTCTTCGTCAAGAGTACGTACCTTTGGCTCATGTTTGTAGCCTCCGACATACGAAGTAAATATTACATTATATTCACCAGGATTTTTTGATGGTTTTATTTCTGTTGAACCGGTATTTAAAATGTGTGGACGTATTAATACCTTATCATCTGATAATCGAACACCTGAATTAAATTGTAAATCAAATTTTTCTTCAGGTGATTTTGTTGTTATATTGGGGTTATATGCCTTTATTGAATTTGCCGGTACACTGGGCAGTTCATCTGAAAGTTTTTCCATAAATGTTTCGTAATTCATAAATTCGCCCTGTATATTTCCGTTTTTATCGGGTTTTGCAGCTTTATCAAATACATATATTCCGGTTAATTCTTTTCCGTTTTCTTTAAGTGTTAGTTTTTTTGCCAGATATGTTTTTCCATCTTTTTTACTGGTGAACTCTACTGTATTAAAACTGTCAATTCCGTTTTTGTTTTTTTCCGTTGAAGCTTTTGCTTTATTTGCAAAGTTATAATTTGATACAGTTTTCCCTATTTGACTTACATTCTTTGTTTCCATATTTAAACTCCTTTTTAAAACTAATAAATAAACAATTGTTTATTTATTAAAAAAATTTGTTTTAGCAGAATTGTTGATATAAAATAAAATATTAAATTTTATTAAGAACATAATTAATTGCACCCTGGTTTTCTTTAAAAACAGAAAATGCATTACGGCTGTAATTATTATATTTTTCTTTATCTTTATAAAAAGATATTAATTCATCTGCAAAATCATATTCATCAAGAACAATTTGCGCACATTTTTTCTCTGTAAGAATTTTGTATACATCTTTAAAGTTAAAAATACACGGACCTGACAATACCGGTTTTCCCCAGATATTCGCCTCAAGCGGGTTATGTCCTCCTGTGGAAGAAAAACTTCCGCCTATAAAGGCAATGTATGAAATTGAAAATAACTTAGCCAATTCTCCCATTGTATCAAGAAGTATAATATCATTCTTCAAAAAATTGTCGTTAAGAGAACGTTTACCCCAATTATATTTTGTCTCCTTGAGCAATTTGACAACATCTTCAAACCGCTGAGGATGTCTTGGCGCAATTAAAAGTTTTGCATCTTGACAGCTTTTTTTTAAAATATCAAAAGCATATAAAACAAGTTCATCTTCGCCTTTATGGGTGCTTGCGGCTGTAAAAATTCTGTAATCTCCGGTTTTTAATTCGTCTTTGTATTTATTTATTTCCGTCCCGGAAAGGTTTTGTGAAATATCAAATTTTAAATTTCCCATAACCTCTACTTTTTCTGTTTTGGCACCTATTCCAATCATCCTTTTGGCATCATCATTTGACTGCATAAATATTTTTTCATACCTGTTTAATACAGGTGCTAAAAATAATTTGATTTTCTTATATCCGTTATAAGAATGCGGGGAAATTCTTCCGTTTATAGTATATACCTTTATTCCTTTTGCCTTAGCAATAGTAACGAAACAAGGCCATATTTCTGTTTCGGCAATTATTATTTTCTGCGGTTTAAATGTGTTTAAGAAAGATAAAACGCTAAAGAAAAAATCATAAGGATAATAAGTTACCTTATCAGCAATATTTGCAAAAACTTTTTGTGCAATGTCCTGTCCTGTTTTTGTTGTTGTTGTTATTATGATCGTTTCATCGGGATGTTGTTCCCGATATTTTGTCACAAGCTCTTTTATTGCATTTGTTTCTCCGACGGAAACAGCATGAAAAACCGTTACATGCTTATTTATATTTTGATTGTCAAATTTGTAAAATCCCAGTTTTTGAAAAAAACCCGCCCTGAATTTAGGTTTTATGATAAATGCCGCCGCAATAAACGGCAACAACGCTATAGATAATAATATTAGTACTGAATTATATATAAAAATCATATTATTTCTTTTCTTCAGGATTATCCATTAAAATGGTCTGTTCCGGAGGAATAAAATCAGAGGGCATTCCCATTTGATCAGGACTTACAATTTGTATACCGAATTTCGTTCTGAATAAATGCTTAACGGTATCGCTTTGAATTTCATACATCATATTGTTAAACATATCGTATGCTTCTTTTTTATATTCAAGCAGAGGATTTTTTTGCCCGTAGGCTCTTAAGCCTATACCGTCTCTTAGCATATCTATGTTATGAAGATGATCAATCCATTTATTATCGACAACTCTTAAAAGCAGGTCTTTTTCAAGGCTTCTCATAACGTTGTCAGAGGTAAACGGTTTTTCTTTTTTATGTTCAAGATGATATTGCTCGGCAACCTGATTATAAAAATTAACAGTATTTTCTTCATGTTCTTTGTATGCTTCAATAGCAAAATCGCGTATTTTCGCATAAGCGTTCTCAAATTTAAGCCCTTGTATATCCTTAACTTCTATGTGTGATAACTGCGGAATCTCGGAATGAATTTCTTTTACAAGAGATACTAAATCCTCATATATGTATTCATCCGGATTCATACCGGGAGCAATATATGTTTTAAGAAGTCTGTCCGTTTCACGTTCAATCATGTAAAGAATATCGTCTCTTAAATCTGTATTTTCAAGTACTCTGTTTCTTTGAGAATAGAATTTTTCACGCTGTAAATTCATAACATCGTCATATTCAAGAACACTTTTTCTTGCATCAAAATGAAAGGTTTCGACTTTTTTCTGGTTGCTTTCAATCTGTCTGGTAATAAGACGATTTTCTATTGCCATATCTTCTTCAATATTGAAGGAATTCATTAAAGCCATAATCTGCTGGCCGCCAAAAATTCTCATTAAACTGTCTTCAAGAGATAAGAAAAATCTTGTGGACCCGGGGTCGCCCTGTCTTGCAGCACGGCCTCTGAGCTGATTATCTATACGTCTTGATTCATGTCTTTCAGTACCAATAACGTGCAGCCCGCCTGCCGCAACAACTTTTGCATGTTCTTCTTCCGTAATCTTTCTTGTTTTTGCTAAAACTTCATTTTTAATTTTTTCATAATCCGGACTTGTTTCGGGAGTGATTCCTTTTGCGTCAAGTTCCTGTTTTGCCAGATATTCGGGATTACCGCCCAGAAGTATATCTGTACCTCTGCCGGCCATATTTGTTGCTATGGTAACAGCTCCGAATCTTCCTGCCTGTGCGATAATATAAGCTTCTTTTTCGTGGTGTTTTGCATTCAATATATTATGTTTGATTCCGCGTTTTTTTAGAATATCCGAAACAAGCTCTGATTTTTCAATGCTTATTGTACCAACAAGAACTGGTCTGCCCTCTTTATGCATTTTTATAATTTCATCTACAACGGCCTGATATTTGATTTTTTCGGTTTTGTAAATAATATCAGGGAGGTCTATTCTTATATCTTTTTTATTTGTGGGAATTCTTGTAACTTCAAGATTATATATTTTCCCGAATTCAGCTTCTTCAGTCATAGCAGTACCCGTCATACCGGCTAGTTTTGGATAAAGCCTGAATAAATTTTGAAAAGTAATACTTGCAAGCGTTTGTGTTTCATCCTGAATTTTAACGCCTTCTTTTGCCTCAACGGCCTGATGAAGTCCGTCTGACCAGCGGCGGCCGTCCATTAATCTTCCCGTAAATTCGTCAACTATAACTACTTCACCGTTCTTTATTACGTAATCAGTATTAAGATGAAATAATTCTTTTGCTTTTAATGCCTGCAATAGATGATGTGCATACTGGTTATTTATGTCAAACAAATCTGGAATTTCAAGTATTTCCTGAGCTTTGTCTATACCTTCTTCCGTCAAAATAACATTTTTATTTTTTTCATCAACTTCATAGTGCTTATTTTTTACCAGCTGCGGAGCTACAGCCGCCATAGTTCTATATAATTCTGCAGATTTTTCAAGTCTACCGCTTATAATTAACGGTGTTCTTGCTTCATCTATCAATATACTGTCAACTTCATCTATAATTGCATAATTATAAGGACGTTGAACTCTCTGCTCAACAGATGTAGCCATATTATCTCTTAAATAGTCAAAGCCGAATTCATTATTTGTTCCGTATGTAATATCACAATTGTATGCTTTTTTCTTTAATTCAAAATCATCATAACTATTCATGCTGGATAGTATAACACCGACTGAAAGCCCTAAAAACTTGAATATTTTTCCCATCCAGTCGCTGTCTCTTTGAGCCAGATAATCATTTACGGTAACTATATGAACCCCTTTGCCGGTTAATGCATTCAAATAAGCAGGCAGTGTAGCAACCAGAGTTTTACCTTCTCCGGTTCTCATTTCCGCAATTTGCCCTTCATGAAGAAAAATACCTCCCAATAGCTGAACATCGAAATGGCGCATATTAAGAACTCTTCGTCCTGCTTCTCTAACTGTAGCGAAGGCTTCGGGAAGTATTGCATCCAGTGCATGTTTTTCAAGTTCTCTGTCTTTTTTTAAATCAGATGAAGTTTGTCTTTCCGCTAATATTTTTTTAAATTCAAGTGTTTTATTTTTTAATTCTTCATCCGTCAGTTTTGTAAATTCAGGTTCTAATTTGTTTATATGCTCAACAATTGGCATCATTTTCTTTATTTTATTATTATTGGGATCTCCAAATAATTTAATCAGAAAATCAATCATTCTCCCTAATCTCCGATAATCTTATTGTTAAAAGAATTTTAACATATAAATATTTTTTAATAAATTTTTATTCATGTAAATTTTTCTTAATATATCATTTTACATAAGCAAAAATTATATTTGATTGTTTTATTTAATGCAGAATAGTAATGGTAAAGAAGGTAAAATATAATGAATGTTTCTGCTGTAAATTGTACTCCTATTAAACCTCAAGTTTCTTTTGGTAACGATTCGGATACAAATTATAATCAAATTATCAATAAAACCCAAGAGCTAAACGATCAATTAGTACATTCCGACCAAATCAAAAAACCGCTTGCCATTGCCGGGTCTCTTGGTCTTGCCGCACTTGCGGCATATGTTACCGGGCAGAAAATAGCAAGCCCTTTTGCAAAGAAAATTATCGGAAAAAATACTGAAAATGCAAAAACACTTGCGTGTTGTTTTGAAGATACTTTGAAACGCGGTTCAGCTGCTGTTAGAGAAAAAGCTTCAAAATTAATGGGGGATACCTCCACAAAAACAGGGAAATTAAAGAATACGGCAGGTAAAATTCTGGAAAAAACAGAAAAATTTGCAAGAAATGCTTATAAAAAAGTTGCCTATTTAGGTATTGATGACAATGTCGAAGCTGCAGATAAAGCAGTTAAATCTTTCCAAAATATCGGCGGTTTTGCAGCAGTTCCTGCAGCTATTGCTATAACTACATCTAAGGATGTAGATGGCAACGGTGTGAGTGATATGCTCCAAACAGAAGCAAATCCTTATGATAAAACCCGTAATAAAATGGATAAATATATGCATAATGCCTATGTGCTAACTGAATTAATAGATACAATTTTGTAATTGCAGTATAAGTAGTATAATTATGTAAATTTTTCTTAATATATCGTTAATAAAAAGCAAAAAATAAGCTTGATTGTTTTAGTTAGTGTAGAATAATAAAGTAAGAAAGGTATTACATCATGGATGTTTCTGCAGTAAATTGTACTCCTATTAAGCCCCAGGTTTCATTTGGAAACGATGAAGATACAAATTATGCGCAAGTTTTAAGAATAACAAAAGACTTGAATGATGAATTTGTCCATTCTGATGAAATAAAAAAACCTCTGGCTGCTATGGCATCAATTGGTTTAGCCGGTTTGCTTGCATTTGCCGGCGGTAAAAAGATTGGTTCAATAATATCATCGCTTTCTAAAAATAGGCTTCCTCAGGCATTTGAAGGGGCTTTAAAAAATGGATCTAAAGCAGTTAAAGATACTGCTGCAAAATTGGTTAAAGAAAATCCCTCCACTAAGCTCGAAAAAGCAAAAAATATAGCAGGTAAAGTTATCGGTAAAACAGAAGAACTTGCAAGAAAAGGTTATAAAAAATTAGCTTATGCAGGTATTCCTAATGAAGCTACGGCTGCTGATAAGGCAACAAGCGCATTTAAAAATATTGCAGGCTGGGCAGGCGTTGCAACAATATTCCCCGGTATTTGTTCCAGAGATACTGATGACGATGGTGTAAATGATATTCTCCAAAAAGGACAGAATGCATATACGGGAACTGAAACTAAATTTAACAAATATATGCATAATACATCAGTTCTTGCTGATTTAGTAGAAACATTAACATAGTTTTTTCTTATATATTTTAAAAACGAACTACACAAAGTAGTTCGTTTTTTTTATAATCAATCTATGAATGAAATTTTTGTAAAAAATGCTGATAAAAATGTATTAAAAGAATTAAATTCAATTGGATTTGACAGTTATACGGCTGCTAAATATTCTGATAAATATAGAGGAAAAGCATATAAGCTGTTTAACTTGAAACCGTATGAAGCAAATATTCTTAAACAGTTATGTCTATCCTTGGGTTTTGACTGTGCAGTAAGCAGAGACACTATTACTTGCAAATGTGAATATACTGATTGTTTAATTTTTGCAAATTATTATCAAATTAACAATTTAATTATCAAGCTTAAAGAACAGCCGTTTAGATTAAAATATGCGGCAAAGTGTTTACAGGACGTATTAAATTTAGAAAAATTACCCGAATTAAAATGCGGTAGGTATGTATTCGACTGGACAAGGCCTTATGTAATGGGGATTTTAAATTGTACTCCGGATTCTTTTTCAGACGGGGAAAAATATAATACAGAAGAAAAAGCGTTAATTAAAATTGAAGAAATGCTTCAGGACGGGGCGGATATAATAGATATCGGAGGGGAATCTACACGTCCCGGAGCGCAGCCTCTTTTGCCTGAAGAAGAAATAAATAGAGTTATCCCTGTAATAAAAGCTGTAAGGTCTAAAAATATTGACATTCCTTTAAGTATAGATACAAGAAATTATTTAACGGCAAAGGCGGCAATTGAAGAAGGCGCCAATATAATCAATGATGTATCGGGACTTGATTATGATGAAAATCTTTTAAATTTTATTACAGAAAATAATAT
The DNA here is from genome assembly GCA_944323535.1 of Candidatus Gastranaerophilales bacterium. Taxonomy (GTDB): domain Bacteria; phylum Cyanobacteriota; class Vampirovibrionia; order Gastranaerophilales; family Gastranaerophilaceae; genus Avigastranaerophilus. The sequence continues at coordinate 26,122 of CALUSW010000006.1, forward strand.
TCCGGTTGTTATAATGCATTCTGATAAAGTGCCTGCCGTTTCTAAGGATTTTTCAGGCGGAGATATTGCGGAACAAATATATTTATCGCTTTTACAAAAGATTTCTATGCTTAAAGAAAGAGGAATGGATTCTTGTAATATAATAGCTGATATCGGTATTGGTTTTGGAAAGTCATTTGACTCTAATTTTGAACTTTTAAGACGTGTTTGTGAATTTACATCGTTAAATGTTCCTTTACTAATAGGAATATCAAGAAAATCATTCATCAGAAAAGAATTTAATATTGATTTTGAAGAAGCAGATATTCCTACTGCGTTATATTCCGCTATTCTTACCGGTATTAATATTCACAGGGTTCATAATGTAAAGCTTACAAAACAATATTTAATTTATGCCCAAAAATTAAAACAAATTATTAAGTAAGAAAACCCTTTATTATGACAAATTACTTTCTGAGATATTGCTTTTTCAGTATTTCTTCAAAACTTTCAACAGGTTTAAAATAAAAACCGCATTTTTCTGACATTACACCGTGCATTTTTAAAATTTTCTCCGAAGGATACCTTCGGCAGATAGATGGTCTGAATCTATGTATAGTACATATACTTTTTTCTTTATCAAATTTGTTGCATTTAAAAACAAGTCCGTTATTATCTTTATCAACAATTTCAAGAAAAGTATAAAAAGGATGAAGTTTTTTCAGTTTAAGAAATTCATCTTCGGTTTTGATTATTCCCTTTTTGTGGTTAACATATATTTTTGAACAGCAATCACCGCATCTGCTGCATTTACCGTATCTGTAATATGTTCTTTTTAATATATATTTATAAAAAATTTTTTTCAGAAGCATATTCTATATTATATCAACATAATTTGAACTGTTGTAAAATATTAATATGAATATAAAAGAGCAATTAAGATTAATCCCTGAATCAAGCGGTTCTTATCAATTTTATGATAAGGACAACACAATTATTTATGTCGGCAAAGCAAAAAACTTAAAAAAACGTGTTTCCAGTTATTTTAATAAGAAACACACATCTGTAAAATTGTCCGTTATGGTTCCTCAAATAGCCAAAATTGAATTTATTATTACAAATTCAGAGGTTGAAGCTTTAATATTAGAATCGCATCTCATAAAAAAATACAAGCCGAAATACAATGTCTTATTGAAGGATGATAAAAAATTTCCATATTTTCTTATTACAAAAGAAGATTATCCCAGAATACTGGTAACAAGAAAAAGAAACAAAAACATGCTTGAAGGCAAATATTACGGACCTTATACAAATGCTAAAGCTATGTATGCAACGCTTGATCTTCTAAAAAAATTATTTCCGCTGAAACAATGTAAAACACCAAAGTTCAAAGACAGACCCTGTATTTATTATCAAATCGGAAGATGTATGGCTCCATGCCAGAAAAAAATAACATCTGAAGAATATAAAAAATTAATAAAAAATGTTGAACTTTTCCTGTCCGGTAAACAAATGCAGCTTGTTGACGAATTAAAAAAAGTTATGGAAAAATATTCTGCACTTGAAGAATATGAAAAAGCCGCAAAATATCGTGATAGCTATTTTGATGTTCTTAAAACCATTGAAAAACAAAAGGTTGTTTATGAAAATACAAATATTAATCAGGATATTATTTCAATCAGTACAGATGAATTTTTATGCGGAATATCTCTTTTACAAATAAGAGACGGAAGGTTAACAAATAAAAAAGATTTTGAAGTTTCAAAATCCGATTATGATTCTGATGAAGAAATAATAAGCTATTTTATCAAAGAATACTATCAAATGTCTGATGATATACCTGATGAAATAGTTTTTTCAACAGAACTAAATAATGAAGATAAAGAGATATTTGAAAAATGGCTTGCTTTTAAAAAAGGTTCAAAAGTTTTAATTAATTCAAAAATAAATAAAAAAAACAGCGAAATTTTAGAACTTGCCTTTAAAAATTCAGAGTATCATTTAAATGAAATGAAAATTAAATCATTGCAGGAAATTCAAAATAATTATAATGAGACCGGATCTTACATACAGGAAAAACTCGGTTTAAAAAAATTTCCGCACAGAGTTGAATGCTTTGATATTTCACACATTCAAGGAACAAATACAGTTGCGTCTATGGTTAGCTTTTTTAATGGAATGCCTCAAAAAAGCGAATATAAAAAATTTAAAATTAAAACTCTTGAAGATGGTAAACCTGATGATTTTAAATCAATGAGAGAAGTTATTACAAGACGATATTCAAGGCTTCAAAAAGAAAATCTCTCATTTCCGGATTTAATTATTATTGACGGAGGAAAAGGACAGTTATCATCGGCAGTTGAAATATTAAATGAGTTGAATATAAAAAATCAGGATATAGTATCTCTTGCAAAAAGGATAGAAGAAGTTTTTGTCCCTGATAAATTACAATCAATAATATTTCCAATGAATTCTCAGGCTCTATTTTTCTTTCAAAGAATAAGAGATGAAGCTCACAGGTATGCTATTACATACCATAGACTACTAAGAGAAAAAGAAGCTTTACATTCAGATTTAGATAATATAAAAGGACTGTATTTAAAAAACAAAAAACTGCTTCTTGAAAAATATTCTTCTGTTTCTAAGATATCAAAGCTGACAAAAGAGGAACTTATGCTGTTACTCTCAAAACATCAGGCACAGCTTGTATATGATTACTTTAATTCTAAACTCAAAAAACTTGACACTAAAAATTCCGGTTGATACCATTTTATTATGGAAAGAAAAAACTATGACAAATAAACTTGAAAAACCTCAGCAGATAACTTTTGATTTAACTGACAGATGCCAGATGCAGTGTGTAACTTGCTCAAAGTGGAAAACAGTGCCTTCTGATGTTATATCGAAAGAACTTACAACAGAAGAATGGAAAAAAGCAATATCAGATTTAAGAAATTGGCTCGGTGAAGGTTTTTGGGTCTGTTTTTCCGGAGGAGAGCCGTTTCTTCGTCAAGATATATTTGAACTTGCCGAATATGCAAATTCTCTGGGTGTGAAAGTAGCTTCGATGACAAACGCTTTCGGCATTCAAAATTTATATGAAAAAATCATTGATTCTCCCATTGAATCATTAAACATATCTTTGAATGCTATTAATAATCCGTTAATACATGATGCTTCCCGCGGACGTGACGGTTCATATGAAAAGATTATCGATACCATAATGGAACTTATAAAACTAAGAAATGAAAAACAAAAATCATTAGGAATTAACATTGCGACTATAATGCTTCCTGAAAATCTTGAAGAAATTATTCCTCTCGTTGAATTTGTTACAAAAAACAAAATAAACGGTATTATGTTTCAATTATTTGATGATAAAGAATCTTTCCACGGCTATTATTATCAAAAAGGGTGTATGACCTCTACATATAAAATGCCTAAAGACCTCAGAATTCAATATAAAAATATGTCAAAAAGAGCGATTGAAATAATTGACAGATTAATTGAAATGAAAAGAGCCGGACATTCTATATATAATTCATATGAACAGCTTTATGCAATGAAGATATTCTTTAATAATCCGGATGATATTTTAAAAGATATTGTCTGCGATGTCGGCTCTACAAATTTTGCAATTGATCCTTACGGTGATGTAAGATTATGCTTTAACATGACTCCTGTAGGAAATATTAAAGATGAAAAACCGGAAAATATATGGATTAATTCAAATTCGGAAAAATGCAGGTTGATGACAAAATCCTGCAAAATGTATTGCAGAATGCTAAATTGTAATTTCAAACATAATTTTGCTAATTTTAATAAGGGCTTTTTTACTAAGTGCATTAATAAAGTCAAAAAAATTCTTACAGGTAAAAAATAATATGTCAGATACATTAACATCACTTTTACTTGTTTCAATTTTTAAAAATATACTTAATGATGAAGTTATTGCTTTTTATATAAGATTTTTATCTTTGTTTGAAAGTAATAGTTCTTTTGAAATTACATTAAAGTCATATTCGGATTTTATTTCAAAATTGTATGAAAAACAGGATAATCAAAATCTATATTTATATTTAAAAAAATTATTATATACAGATGAAAATCTTATATCAAAAGGCTGCAGCAGCTGTATTAAGGAAAATGAACAAATATTAAATACTGCGCGCTATGAGCTTAAATTATTTGATAATTTATTCAAATATGATTATGTAAAAATTAAAGAAATTTTTATTAAAAAATTTCCTGAAAAAGAAGAAATAATACTACATCTTCCTTCGTTTTCTATTGATGGTTTTAGAAATTTTGATTTTGATGAATTGCTAGAATCCTATAAAAAATACGGATACGGGATATTTTCATGTTATACCGCTTTTAAATTTAATGAAAATAAAGAAATACTTCCAATTAAATATTTTGATAGCATAACTTTTTCTGATTTAAAAAATTATGAGTATCAAAAAAATATCATTAAGTTAAATACAAAAGCATTTTTGGAAGGTAAAGAAGCAAATAATATACTTTTATACGGCGACAGGGGCTGCGGAAAATCGTCAACCGTCAAAGCTCTTATTAATGAATTCGCAGATTATAATCTTAAAATAATACAGGTATATAAAGAAAGCTTTATATATCTTTTTGACCTATATGAAAAATTGAGAAATCTGCCTTTAAAATTTATTATTTTTGCCGATGATATTTCATTTGAAGAAGATGATAAGAATTTTTCTTCAATAAAGGCAGTTCTAGAAGGTTCATTGACTGAAAAACCTTCAAATACCGTAATATATGCCACTACAAACAGAATGCATATGGTAAAGGAATCTTTCACATCACGGGAAGGCAGTGAAATTCATTATAATGACACAATAGACGAAATGGTTTCTCTTTCAGACAGGTTTGGCATAATGTTGACATTTTCGTTATTAAATAAAAATGAATATCTTGACATTGTTTCAAAAATTGCAAATGATTGCTGTGTGCCTGTATGTGAAAATTTAATGAAAAAAGCTGAAGAATTTGCGGTTCTGAAGGGAATAAGAACTCCGAGAGTTGCACGACAATTTATTACTGATTATATAGCAGAACTTTGAATTGTAAATTAATTTATCATTTTATTTTACTTCATAACAAATTTTTTTATGCCATGTTTTAAAATATTACGTGGTCTTAATTTTAGAGGGTATGTTTATGAAAATACAAAATATTTCTGCATATAATATGTATACAAAAAAAGGATTATCGAATACTACGGCTAATAATAAAAATATTCCGTCTTTTCAAAAATCAACTCCTGTTCAAAATAGGGGAATAAATGGTGACAGGCTTGTGTTAAAAGGAAAAGCAGATGAGTATTTTGTAATAAAAAGCAATCTATCCAATCCTAAAATCGGATCAAAGTTTTTATTGGAGTCTAAACTTCCCGAATACAAAGGACTAAGATTATTAATTACTCCTGATACAAAAATTCAGTCCGATGAAATGTATATTGGTATTGCAAAGAAAGGAGAAAGAACACCGAGTTTTAAAGGCAGACTGTATGGCAGTATCAGGCAAAACGGAAAAGATATTGATTATAAAATGCAGGAGGAATACATTCGTTTCTGGACAGACGGAATGCACTCAAAAGTTAATCAGGAATATAAAGATACTGAATATGCTCCTAAAATAAAGCGAGACTATAATTTCTTTATTCCGTCGGACGGCGACGGTACAAGATATCGTGATATTACAGCTCTGCAAGGCTGGGTAACTAAACCTGCTTCTTACATACCTGCTCAGCTTAACGGGAAAAATATGTCGCTTGTTCAAAATGTAATTTCAAATTTTACCAGAACCGGTAAATTAGATAAAATGTTTGATTTTGTTCGTGTAAAACCGGCTCAAGGCAGTGCTTATGCCTTTTTGGAAGGATTAAAAGACGGTAAAATTAGTACGAATAGACCTATCGTTTTCAGCTGGGGCGATAATTTTACGGATGTAAATATTGCAAAATTAATGTACAATCACGAAAAATCAGGATCCGGTTTTACTATAACTACAATTCCTGTTGAAAAAGAGAAGACGAAAAGCTTAAGCATATGTAAAATAGATTCACTTGATAATAAAAATATACAAGAATTTGTAGAAAAACCTCAGGACGATGATTATATAGAAAGTTGTGTAGTTCCTGAACTTGGAGAAAATATGTGTCTTGCAGCCGTCGGACCTTATGTTATTTCACCACAGGTACTAAGTTGGATAAAGGATAAATATATTAAAGATACGGAAAGTTTCAGAAATCCAGACAAAGGCTATGACTTTTCTTCTATGATAATTACTCCTGCTCTACAGGCATTAAAAAACGGAGAGATTACAAATGAAAACGGCAGCCCGTTGAATATGAAGCTTGAAGTAATTTCAGATAGTGATACCTGGTCTGATCTTGGCAGCCAAAAAGATTTCTCAAAAGCAATGCAGGATATAAAAATAGGAAAATATTCCAATCTTCCTTATGAAATTTTGTGTACAATAGGCAAAAATATTGATGATAAAGGAAATATAACCTTTAACATAACATCAAGAAAACTTTTTGACTCTATGGTTTCTAAGCTTAATTTAGATGCTCAAAACGTAATCGCTTATTGCAATGAATAAGGTTTAAGCTATAATTAATCTATGGATATAAATAATTCAAAAAGAATTGTATTTAAATTTGGTACAAATGTTTTAAGAAACGAAGAAAAAGAAATATCTCTTTCCCGTATATATTCTTTTATTGAAGACATTTCAAAACTCCATAGACAGGGCAAAGAAATTATTATTGTTACGTCAGGAGCAGTTGGCTTGGGGTCTAAAACATTAAATGTTGACTCTAATGACAGCTTATCCATTAAACAGGCATGTGCTGCAGTAGGTCAGTGCCAGTTAATGTCTATTTATGAGGACGGCTTTAATAAGTATTCTATAAATACAGCACAGGTATTACTGACGGAAGATGACTTTACAAACAGAATTAAATATCTGAGTTTGAATAATGTTTTAAATACACTTCTTGATTTAAAGGTTATACCGGTAATTAACCAAAATGATACGGTATCAACAACTGAACTTGAAGACTCCGGTATTTCTATATATGGAGTGAGTTTTTCAGATAATGATAAACTTTCCGCACTGGTCGCAAGTAAACTTGACGCGGATTTACTGGTTATTCTTTCGGATATAAACGGATTATATGATGATAATCCTAAAGAAAATCCTGACGCTCATTTGATTACGGAGGTAAAAGAGATAACGGAAGAAATCGAAAAATACGGACAATCAGCTTCAAAAGGCGGCAGAGGCGGGATGAAAACAAAATTACAGGCTGCAAAAGTTGTTACACATTCGGGCGGTTCTGTAATTATTGTAAACGGTAAATCTCCACAGGTAATAAATCGCTTGTTTTCAGGTGAAAAAATGGGAACGGTGTTTTATCCGGTTGAACAGTTATCACAAAAAAGACGCTGGATTGCTTATGCTACAAATATTACCGGTCAGTTGATAGTTAATGAAGGTGCTAAAAAAGCTATTAAAGAAAAAAATAAAAGTCTTCTTGCAATCGGAGTCATGAATATTAACGGCTGCTTTGACAGGGGTGATGTTATTTCTATTCTTGATGAAGATAATAATGAATTTGCAAGAGGTATTGCCAATTATTCTTCAGATGATTGCAGAAAAATAATTGGAGAACACTCTGACAATATATACCAAATTTTAGGATATAAGAATTACGACGCAATTATAACTAAAGATAATATTGCACTATTATGAAGGAGCAGCCGATGAATAATATTTTGCAAATTGCCGGACTAGCAAAAGAAGCTTCTGTTTCCGCATTACATTTGACAACTGAAATAAAGAACAGGTTATTGACTGATATTTATAATGCCTTAAAAGAAAATAAGGAAAGAATTTTAAATGCAAATCTTAAAGATGTTAAAAATGCAGAAAGATTATTAAATGAAGGAAAAATTACGCTTTCATTATATAAAAGACTTATACTTGATGAAAATAAATTCAGAGATATGGTTCAGGGGGTAAATGATGTTTCTCTACTGGAAGATCCTGTCAATAAAGTAATGTGGTCTAAAGATATTGCTGAAGGAATAACTTTGAAAAAAATAACCTGCCCTATAGGTGTTTTAGGTATTATTTTTGAGGCAAGACCTGATGTGATATCTCAAATTATTTCTTTGTCAATAAAAACATCTAATGCAGTTATTTTAAAGGGCGGAAGTGAAGCTGAAGAAACAAACAAAATAATATTTAATATTATAAAAAATATATTGGATTCTTACAGTGATATTCCTTCTGATATGATAAATCTGATACATTCAAGAGAAGATGTAAAAGAACTTTTAAGCCTCGATAAATATATAAATTTAATAATTCCGCGCGGATCTAACTCGCTTGTTAAATACATTAAAGAAAATACAAAAATACCTGTTCTCGGACATTCTGACGGTATCTGCCATATTTATATAGATGAATTTGCAGATGAGTCTAAAGCACTTAAAATATGTATTGATGCAAAGTGCCAGTATCCAAGTGCCTGTAACTCTGTTGAAACTGTACTTGTTCATAAGTCTTTAAAAGATACTTTTTTAAATAAACTTAAAACTGAATTTATTAAAAATGATGTTAAAGTAAACGAGAATTTAGAAGATTGGTCTATTGAATACGGAGACAAAACTGTTTCGTTAAAAATTGCAGAAAATATAGATGAAGCTATAATGCATATTAATAAATACGGTTCCGGACATACTGACTGCATAATTACGGAAAATGATGAAAATGCGGAAAAATTTATGCTTCTTGTTGACTCTGCAGGCGTATATAAAAATATTTCTACTCGTTTTGCAGACGGATTTAGATACGGTTTTGGCGCTGAAGTAGGTATTTCTACAAATAAAATACATGCAAGAGGACCTGTAGGACTTGAAGGACTTACTATATATAAATATCGTTTATACGGAAACGGTGATATAGTAAATGATTTTGTAACCGGAAAACGTCATTTTTATAAATAATTATAAACTTTTTACCTAATAATAACAAAAAAAATATTTATGATATTTGTATAAATAGTTTATAAAAGAGGTTTATATTATGATTTCAAAATTATCAATTTCTTCTCCTTCTATATCTTTAAATTCACAGAAGTTGTCAGCTCCTTCATTTGGATTTGCAAAATTGAATGATATAGGAAGAGCAACTGCTGATTCATTCGGGTATCAGCATAATGAATTTTTAGATGCAGCTTTATTCAGAAAACAGGGAATTTTTAAAAAGTCAGCTCTAAGCTCAAAATTATCTGACGGCGAAAAATTTTCTGATATTTGTAAAACATACGGATGCACAAATAATTCAAAAACTAATGCAGAATTTATTAATAGTCAGATTTTATCATCAAAATCTTCTTCAGCTTTAAAAAAATTGAATTCCGATGAGTTGAAAACAGGTTTGTCTTTACTGTATATGAGTAATTATGACAATCCTGAATTGTCTTTAAATGAAACAAAAGCTTTACTTCAAATGTTAAGAGAATCATTAGAACCAGGTGAATACATAAAGCATATAGGTTTGCTTGAAGCAGGAACAATAAAATAAGAAATAAAGAAAAGAGAAACTAAAAATTTCTCTTTTCTTTATTATAATTTTTGAAAAATAAACTGTCTTTATAAGACAGTTTATTTTTTTGATTTATTTATTTTTGTTTTTCGTTTATTGTTATCAGGCCGTTATCTATGTATTCCTTAACAACTGAAGAATCTACTTTTTCAGCTATAGGAACAACCATGACCTGTCCGTCGATAATATATTTACTTTCTATTTCAGCCTTTTGTTCAGGAGTAGAAGCAACAAGACCTGTTTGAGTATTAATACTATCTAGAACATGTTTTCTTTCAAAGTCTTCAAGCGGAAAATCATTGCTTGCTATTTGCATTGTTGTATGATATAAAGCGTTTAATGTACCGCAGTCAGCCCAGGGCTCATCAGTTGGTACCGCAATTATTTTCTGGTCGCCAAGTAATGCTTTTGCTTCTTCTACAGCTTCTGCCGGAATAGTTCCTTCTTTAGCATCAACTACTTTAGCAATATCTTCTGTTATTTCTTCAATATCATCTTTTTGAGTTAATGACATTAATATAGGTACAAATGTTTTAGACCAGTCTCTGGGCTCTTTACCCTTTCCTGCAGGGAAATAAGGTTCAAGTTTTGCAAGAGCACCAAAAGCTTCTTTACTAACAGAGAATTGGAATGTGTTTGTCAGACATTTTCCGTCTTTTTCATAACCTTCCGGAATTGTTTTTGGTTTTTCTGCGAATTCTAATATTTCATTATTTTCGCCAAGTTTCATAATGCCGAAATTACCTTTAGCATCACCTGATTTTACTTCTTTAGCAATCATTACAATTGCTGCTTCTCCGGAGTTCATAATGTCTGCCATTTTACGGGAAGCCTCAGTCATTCTTGACATCGAATCATTAGGGAATAAAGTCAGACTCTTTCTGCCTTCTCTTTCCATTTTATTATATAGATCGACTGTAAAACCGCCGTTTCCTTTGTTAACACCGGATTGATTTAAGTAAAACTTAATATTATCACCTATTTTCAGTTTTCCTTTAGAACAATCAAGTAAACCTGCATTATGTAAGGAAATAAAAGTTGTTTCCATAGGTGTTAAGCCGGTTGCTGTTCTAAATACACCTTTTGTAGATTGTGCACCATTTTGTTTTCCGTGAAAAATTCCGGAAGAAGAAGCATTTGTATATTCAGCTCTTGATCCGAACCCTCCTGCAAGCATTGCCAATTGTGTATTTTTTGCATCAGGATTAGCTACAAATTGTTTTAAAATTATCTCATCATTATTAACTTTATCAACAAAAGATTTAATACTGCTAATAATTTCAGGTACAAAACGACCGTCTTCCATTCCTATAACAATTTCAGTCCCCTCTCCTATAGAAGGAGTATGAACTCTTTTTTCAACAGGCTGAACATCAGGGGTAAACGGTGTAAAGACATTCCCTTTCTGTGTTGCATTGACGGATAGTCTTTTTTCTTCATCAGTAATTTTGGTAAAATTACCGGTATTTGTTAATAATACATTGTTTCCGTCTTCTACTACAGCCATCAATTTTCCTTTTGTATTAAGGACATAAGTATGTTCCGGTATATCAGGATCTTGAGTAATTTTAATCAGTTGAGTCAAAGGTAATTTTTTATCAACCGGATCAGTTGTTTTTCTGGGTTTTCTCACTGCCATCTCATATAATATACCGTCGGGCATCTTTTTTAATTGAGTTCTTGCTTCCGTAACGGTTCTTTTATCAGGATCAGATGAAACTTCAATATTTGTTTTAATTGCATCAAAATCATTTGGTAAATCATCATAATATTTATCAACCAATTCTGATACATGAACTCTTGAACCGACAGATTCACCTTTCATGCCTTTTGATAAATCACGGCATGTGCTCATTTGCTGGTTTAATTCCTTAAAAGCTTGTGATAGGCTTTGTCCGAAGCTTACTGTTTTAGCAAGATTAATGCCATGATAAGCCTGATATGCATTCACAAGGCTTGTTGCTGTATAGTTACCTGAAAAAGCAGGTTTACTTACCAAAGTGTTTGAATTGGCAGGTGTAGATAACTTTGTTTCATTTTGTTTTAAATTTGGATTTACAATCCCTGCCCCAATTTTTTGAATCATTTGTTTTCCCTTTCTCATGTGCAGAAATATACGATAATTCTATAAAACCCCTAAAAATAAAATTTGCTATTATAACATCAATTATTATTTATTTTGAGCATTAAGTATTGTAATTATTAATTCATTGATTTTATGAGGTGTAAACAAAGAAAATCCCGTTTTTGTAAATTTATAATCGTTATTTTCTTTAGATAGAATTCCAATTTCTTTATTATTATCCTTTATAATGCCGGCACCATTTAATAATTGATATGAATAAACTTTTCCAAATCTATATACATTTACTTTATCATACACTTGCTCTGCCAGCAGTTTACCTTTTGTATTATATACGGCATAAGTATCATTTCTTTCTGCCAGAATTACAGGTGTAGAGAAATGTTCGCAAGGTGTTGTTAATTTATATGAATCATATATGGCAGGAACTATTGTTTTGCCGGTTTCTGTCTCCAAACCTATTTTTGTTCCGGATGTTGTTACATAATAATTCTTTTTACCAATGGTAATCAGTGAGTTATTATTTTTAATATTATTTGATTTATTATCTGATTCATTTATAACGTCTTTTTTTATTTTTCCCGGAATTTTCATTTCTTGTATTTCATATACAAAACCATCGTTATCATTTTCATGAGCATTTATTTTTTCATATATAGTTTGCTTATTACTTCCGGATAGTCTAAATTCAGGTCTTATATTGGCTGCTAAAATATAGTTTTTATTTGTTTGAACAGTATATAATTCATTTTCGGGAATAAGTTTTCCTGTGTTATAAAAAAGCTTATATTTTCCGTTTTGTTTTGCTGAAATATATTCATTGCCATTGCTGTATAATATACCTACATTTTGGAATTCGGGATATAAAATAATATTGCCGTTCTTATCAATAAGACCGTATTTTCCGTCTTTTTTAGTCTTGATGTATTTATCCGTTAAAAACATATCATCATATTCAGTAATAAAAATTACAGAATTTTCGTCATTTATATATCCTGTTTGATTATTTATTTTTATTTTAAATTCGGTTTTATTTGTTTTATTAAAAGAAATTATTTCATCTGCAACAGGTTCTAGTATAAATTTATTCGTTTTTTTATCTATAATTCCGAATTTTTCGTCTGCTTCAACAAATGAAAAATTGTTAAACCCCATAACTTCTTTATATTCAGTAATAACAGAATTTTTCTCATTTATAATCTGATAGTCATTCTCTGTTAGAGCAAAAGAAGCTGATAGAGTTACATTAAATAAAAGTAATAAAACAAGCCCCTGAACTATATACATTTTTTTCATAATGTCTCCTTTTTCTTAATGAACTATAATATCATCTGGCAAATATTAGGGCAAGATTATAAAATTCTTTTAATTAAAAGTTTTATATCATCAGTTATATCTGTTTTATACTTTACGTTTCCCGCAATTATTTTTGAAAGTTTTGCTTTTTTAAATTCTCCTAAATGTCTGGATTTATAATAATATTCAATATTTTCGCACATACTGTTATATATGTGAAAATCAGACTTTACAGCAGGCAGTGTTTGCATATATTCTCCATTTAAAGATCTTTTCAAAAGATTAATTGACAATATATCTTCAAACTCTCCGTTCTCAATTATCAAGATTTTGTCTTTTCTGAGCATTTGTTTTTGTAGAAATTGACAAATTTCTTTTGCGTCACTATCGAATAATAAAACAATAGGAATGTTTAATTTGTCTTTCAGCTTGAGATATAAAGAAGGACTTTTGCTTTTACCGCCGGAACCAATGATGTATATTCCCTCTTTATCAAAATTACAGCCCAATTTTGAAGCAAAAACAGGCAAAAGAATTTCTTCCGTAATTCCTTCTGCTATTATGAGTTTTCTTATCGGATATTTTAACCCGAAATTCATTCGAATATTTATCAAGTCATTAAGTGAAAATGAGCAGTTATTAAAACTTTCATTAACTTTTATTAAAAATTTCAAATTTATAGGAGCTTTTTCATAATTTACTTTTTTTAAAACGGGGAAAATGTTTAGATGAGTATTTAATAAAGTTTCTGTATTAGCATCAATATTTTTAAAAGTGGATTTAATAACGGAAATTAAAGCCATTTGAGCACATCCGCTATCTTTTGTTTTTCCGAATATATTATAAACCGATTCATTCCATATTTTTTGAAATAAAACGGAAATTTCTTCCGAATTGAAATTTTCAATTTCCTTTTGAGAATATTTCGGATAAATAAGATTTTTTAATATAACAGAATTAAAAACTCTTGAAAAAGAGTCTTCAGGCAGCTTAAAACGGGATAATCTATCAAGATTAATAATAAGTTCTTCCAATGTAAGAAATTTAATTTTAACAAAATCTTTTACGCTAGAATTCAATTAAATCACCAAAAAAAGGAGCGTTTTTAACGCTCCTTTATAAATATTAAACCATTGATAACTGTTTATTTGATTTTGAATTTACAGCTTCAACAAGAGATTTAACAACAGCAATCATTGCAATTGTCGAGTTTAGTTTATTTACACAGGAACCGACACCTATAGCACTTGCGCCTGAAGCAAAAGCAAGAGGTGCTGTAGTTGTGGTAATTCCTGATGCTGTCATTACAGGAATTGAAACATTTCTTACTAGTTCAATTGTGTTTGAAATTGATACTTCTGCAGTTTGAAGCAATCCTCTTGCGCCGGCTTTTGAAGGTGTTACCGTTGCTGCTCCCTCTGTTTGTATTAAATCTATTCCCATTTCCTCAAGTTTCATAGCCAGTGATACTTGTTCTGAAATATCAATATGTCCGGGAACAGTAACACATATAAAAGTTTTTTGTCCTTGTAAAAGCTCTAATGTTCTGTTTACAATTTCTAAAACCTGATTAGCATTAAATCTTTTACCTTTTTTATATAAAACATCAAAGTTGCCGACTTCAATTGCATCAGCCCCTAATTTAACAGCATCTGCAAGTTCTTCAGGAACTATTGAAGAAACAAATACAGGTAAAGAAGTCATATCTTTTACCATTTTAATAATTTCTTTATCATAGCAAATGTCTACTGCGCCGGCACCGCCAATTTCAGCTGCGGTTACAACATTTTTAACCGACTCTTTATCAAAATTATCAATACCTGCAATAATTTTTACAGCTTTTTTTGATTCCAAATCTTTTTTAAATAAATCTATTCTGTTCATGTAATCCTCCAAAATAAAGTCTGACTTGTTCATTATACCACAGAAAATAAAAGAGAAACAGTTGTAAAAGCTGTTTCTCTTTTGAAAAAATAAATCAAATTTAATTATTATGTCCCGTCCAGCGATGATCAATAGCCGATTGCTTTTCTGTAGCATTCAAAGAAGCAGTCCAGATATTAGCTGCTAATGACAGGACCCCGACAGCGACAGCAAGAGCTTTATTTGGAATTTTCTTTGCTGTTTCACCGGATTTTGCCGCCATTTTTCCTTTTATACCGTTTATAATACTGCCGCCTGTATAAACAACGGAACCTGCGACAATACCCGTCGAAATTCCTTTTGCAGTACCTTTTACATATTCACCTGTTGTTGAAAAGAACTTTTTAATATTTCCTATAAAACTTTTAAGTTTATGTATAGGACCTTGAGATTTTGTTTGATTTTCAGAAGAAATCTCAACTGTATCAGCAGTATTATTTTTTACATTTGAAGCAGACAAAGAATCACTTACTTTTAATTTTTCATTTTGTACAGAATTCTGCATATTTGAGGGCTGACTTTTATTATAATTAGGAATTTGAATGTTATTAAATACGTCTGACATATATATTTACCTCACTTTTATCTAGTTCTTATAAAACACCTCATATATGTTTTTTGTCTTTTTTTATTGAATTATTAATTTTTGTTAACTAAAGAAAGCATTTCACTGACAGCGCAATCGAGTCCCGTAAAAATGGCTCTGGATATTATACTGTGTCCTATATTCAATTCATATAAACCGTCAATATCGTGCATTTTTGATACATTTTGATAATTAAGTCCGTGCCCTGCATTAACTTTTAAACCGAGCAAATGAGCAAAAGAAGCAGCCTGTTTAAGTTTTTTGAATTCAATATCTTCATTGGATTTTCCATATGCTCTTGAAAAAGCACCGGTATGCAATTCAATAAATTGAGCTCCTGTTTCAGCGGCTGCACTAACTTGATTTCTTTCGGGATCAATAAATAAACTGACTTGTATTCCTGCTTCAATAAGAGGTTTAACATATTCCTTAATTTTCCCCGGCTGTGAATATACATCTAAACCTCCCTCTGTAGTAATTTCCTGTCTGTTTTCCGGAACAATACAGCAAGAGTACGGCAGTATTTCCAACGCAATTTTTTTCATCTCGTAAGTTGCTGCCATTTCAAGGTTCAGTTTGCATTTTAAGTCATTTTTTATAGCAAATACATCATAGTCGACTATGTGTCTTCTATCCTCCCTTAGATGAGCGGTAATGCCATTTGCACCAGCTTTAATACATACTTGCGCAGCCTCAATAACGGAAGGTTCTAATTCTCCTCTGGCATTTCTTAAAGTGGCAACGTGATCAATATTAACGCCTAATAACATAAATATTCTCCAAGTATTTTTATAAATTTGTCTTATTATTATAAAATTAAATTCGGGTATTTACAATATAAATTTTAATGCTAGTATTAAATTATTGATATTCCTCAGTAGCTCAATGGCAGAGCATTCGGCTGTTAACCGAAGGGTTGTAGGTTCGAGTCCCACCTGAGGAGTTCTTCTTTTCCTAATACGGGCGGTTAGCGCAGCTGGTAGCGCATCACATTGACATTGTGGAGGTCGCTGGTTCGAGTCCAGTACTGCCCACCATTCCTATTTCTTACTATTTTTTTCTTAAACAATATATGTTTGTTTGAAAGTTTCTAATTTAAAAAATAAATTCAAACACAATACCATAAATCTTTTTTTCAGAATAGTTATTAATAACATATAATGCCGTATCATTTTTTGAAGTGTCAACAGGTATGGTTTTCATAATTACACCATCAATATCGGTAATCTCGTTTTTTATATTTTTTAAAACATTTACTCCTTGCCGGCTTTGTTCATTATTTTTTTGATTGAAAAAAAGTTCTACAGTTAATTCATCATTTTTATAAGGATCTGTGACATGCGTAATTTTTAAGTTTTTTGTTCCTTGGGGTAAGTTAAACTTAATAGAGTTAAATGTTCTTTTTTCAATAGATGTATCATATATCAGAAGATATTTTGAATTTGGACAATAGTGTATTTCATTTAGACTTAATGCTTTTTTTAGATATGGATATTTTTTGTTTATTCTTGCATAAAATTCTGAACTTGGATTTCGTTCAATACAAAAAGGAACAAGAGAATTTGCAGAGCCGCTTACACAGCCTGCAGTTAGATTTTGTTCCAGTTTTCTTTTATAAAGCCAGCCGGCAAGTCCTAAAACTGATGCCCCGCCTATTGAACCAAGTGTTATTGCTGTAATAGCACCGCCGGATAGTCCGTCATTACTGCTGTTGTTTTGTTCAGAAGCTGCTGCAGGATTGTCATTTATAGCAAATACAAATGTTGGTTGACCAACTCGCGCATATGCAACTGGGATTGTAAATGTAATAATAATTAATATTGATATTATTTTTTTTAACATACCTAAACTCGTCCAAGTGTTATTACTAAATGTGCCCTATACGTAGTACATACTGTTGTATCGTGTGTAAGTATTTTCGGAGTAAAATAATCTGTTTCAATTTTATCGTGCGGATTTGTAATTGTATATGATGAAGGAGTTACTGATAAATCTTGATTGTCCAGCGGGTATCTGCCGCATGTACTACAGCAGCTTTCCATTTTTGCACTAACCTGAATAGGGTCTGATAAATTTGTTGTGATTCTTACTGTAAAAGGACTAAGACAAAGACGATAGCATTTTTCGTTTATATATTCGGTACTTCTTATTGCTACATTTTTCAATTCATCATCTTTGTCATATTCAACATTTTCAACAATAATTTTTTCTATATGCAAAACTTCGGGAACTTCTGCTTGTACAATCTGTGATGACAGGTTCTCAGCAAATACACTTGAACAGGTAAATAGACTTACTATAATTAATATAATTTTCTTCATATCAATGGAACTATATTAATAACAAAAAGAATAAAAATTCCCTGGTAAGCCACTTATGAAACTACCTAATAGTTTTTATACAGACAGACATTTTTCTTCTTCATAAGAAATTTTATAAAGGAATAAACTTGAGGATTACATTTAGAATGAAAAAAATAGTTCATTTTATAATAATCACATTAATTATGATAACATCCTTGTCTGCAAAAGCTGACATGTTTATGCGGGCTGAACAATTAGGAATGCCTGTTATCACATCAGCTTCTGTAACATCTAATATTAATTTAACATATCCTCAGATTGGAATTTCCAGACTTTTTGCAACTGCTCTTGAACCTTATATTACAAATAATGATAATTCAAATATTAAAATTCCTGTAAACAAATTATTTCTTATATGTGATGGGCAGTCATATCAACTAAGCAATATCAGACATCAATTGTTTTATATTGATAGCTTTGGAGATATAGATTTTACACGAACGGCGCAAAAAAATTTAAGTCTGCGTATCGAAAATATAGGAGAACTTCCCGCAGGTACTTATTCTATTCCGTTAAAATTTGTTAACAGAACAAGTTTAATCCAAGAATATGAATGTGATTTTGTACTTACTTTCGTAATTGAAGAAAAACAGTTAATTTCATCTTTTAGCGGTGATCCTTATATTATATTGAGTGAAGATGATGTTTTTAATGACCAAATATCAGTGAAAAACAAGAATGATGTCAAACTTGATTTATATTCCAATACAAATTGGGTTTTATGGCTGGACACATCTAATATTGGAGCTTTGGAAGGCGAATATTCATTTCGTATAAAAAGTTATACAGGAAACATTATAAATTATGAACAAAACTTAATTCCTCTCTTGCCCGACAAACGTTATGTTCTTGCAAAAGGAAGTTCTACCCTTCAAGGCACTGAACAAGGGAATACTATTCCTACAAGTCTTATTATTGAATATTCATTTAAAAATATAAACAAAGATGAATATATAAAAGAGGGCATAAGACAAAACCCGCTGATTTATATTATGGAGAACGAATAGAATGAAAAAATTACTGACATTTATAGTTTTTCTTTGTACTGTATCAATCAGCCAAGTTCAAGCTGCGGTAAAAGTATCACCTACTTTAATTGAGTTGAATGCAAACAAAAGCAACGGAAATTATCTTACAACATCATTTTGTGTTCAAGCAGATAAAAATGAAATAATAAGGTATAAACTTTATCCTGAATATTTCACAATAACAGATGAAGGCAAAATGAATGCAATTACTGCTGCTGATAAACCGGATAATCTTATTCCGCGTGCAAGATTTGTTCCAAACGAATTTACGCTAAAAAACGGTATTCCGCAATTGGTCCGGGTTACCTTTACGGATTTAAAAAGTTTACCTGACGGCGAATCAAGAATGGTAATGTTCATAGAAGATGTAGCTGCAAAAGAAATTATATTGCCGAATAAAAATAAAAATGTAAATACGAAACTTATTGTAAAAACGAGACTGGGTATTCCGATTTATGTTGATAAAGGACGTTTTGTAAAAGCGGGTTCATTTGATAATTTATCAGTGGAAAGAAATAATAAAAATTTGGTTTATCATATGCAGCTTTCATCAAAGGGTAACAGCAAGGTACGCTACCATGGAAAAGCCCAGATTA
This sequence comes from Candidatus Gastranaerophilales bacterium, assembly GCA_944323535.1. Taxonomy (GTDB): domain Bacteria; phylum Cyanobacteriota; class Vampirovibrionia; order Gastranaerophilales; family Gastranaerophilaceae; genus Avigastranaerophilus. The sequence continues at coordinate 45,630 of CALUSW010000006.1, forward strand.
TAAAAGATAAAAAATTAATACAAGAATTTAATATGAACAGCAATACTATTAGGGCGAACGGTAATTTTAAAGAGTCAGGCTTAATACCGAATAATCTTGAAGATGGAGATTATATTTTTAAAGTTATTTTAACTTATAAAAACGAAAAAGGTGAAAATAAAAATCTCATAAAAGAAATTTCGTTTAATGTAAGTAATTCAATTTAAGGAGAAAACAATATGAACAAAACAAAACTATTTACATCACTTTTAGCTTTTTGTGCAACATGCGTGTGTGCATATGCTGAAAACTTTGATACACAAATTTTGCGTGCTACCTTAGCTCCGTTTGTTGATATTAAAGCAGAAACTGACATTCAGACAAAAACCATTGATCCTTCAACAGGTAATTTAGACAATGCTTTTTCTTCAATATTTACAATCCGTGCAAATGATGAAATTGATTTGTATCTTACTGCCAAGGCAGACACCGCTAACGGTTTTGAACAGGCATTCTTTAAGAAGGCAGGTGTTGTATATGTAATATTAACAAATACTACAAAAAAACCTGTTGTTGCAGCACTGAATGATATAAAAACAGGAACTGCAATACCTGCTAATAATGCAAATGCAATTGCCTATCCTGTAACCGGTATTACAATCGGCGGTGCAACGGAAGGTATTGAACCTCAATATAATGACAGCAAAAGCCAGTATGAGTTTAAGGTAAATCCCGGAATAACCACTGCAACGACTACGATATCTTCTTCTGTTGATTCCACAACTTATTATTTTGATGATAATGCAGGAACCTATGAGGCTCACATAACATTAACAGATACTACAACATAGGATATTCTTTGATGAAAAATCATTTTATTGTTTTATTATTAATATTACTTACAGCGCCGGAATATACCGGCGCTGCGGTAATGGATAGTGTAATTACGACTATTGTGCCGCCTGCTGCCATTGTTAAAGCAATACCTTCTTCTAAAAATAACAGTGTTATAAATCCGGAAAACGGATTTCAATCAGGGTTGGAAGCCATATTTAATATTAAGACAAATGGCGATGATAATACATATGATTTTATTTTATCAGGAAGCATAGATACTCTGGAAGGTGTCAGAAATGCCTATGTAATGAACAATGAAAAGCTATATTTGATGCTTGCAAATAAAGACCGCCTGCCTGAAGCCAATGCCGTCTTTGATATTATGTCAGGCAGCCCGTCTAAAAATCCTAATATAATTGCTTACCCTGTTATTAATACTTCTTCTTTCGATATTAAACCATTGAACTACAAAGGCGAGCTTTGCTGCCGAATTTTAAGCGGAAATATACAGGATATGAATATTTCTCAAATAATATCAAATATCCCTTTGTTAAATACATATTCTATTGGTGAAGATTCAGCGGGAGTCTATGAGGCTGTAATAACTCTTAATATATACAGGAAGCCCTGATGAAATTCTTTATACTTTTAGTTTTGTTGTTTTTGAACAGTTTTTGCTGTGTATTTGCACAAAATGAACAGACTACAATAACCTCTTTGGAATTAAACGGTTCAAATTATTATGATATTGAAATAATGATGCTAACTGATAGTAAAATATATCTGCCGGTAAAACAAATAGCAAAAATTTTTAATTTACCTGTTGAAGTAAATCATTCTCAAAAAGATTTGTCATTTTCTAATTTTGAAGGCGAAAATATTTATGTAAGCAAATTCGAAATATTTTTAAATAATAATATTCTTTCAGACTCATTAAAATTTCAAAAAGAAGGTATTATCGAAATTAATGAATTTTATATTGATAAAAATACTGCGGATCGTATTTTTAATTCAGAATTTACAATTGATAATAGTACTTTATACATAAAGGCTCAAAACAAATATATTATAAAAAAACCCGCAGAGTTAGCAGATGAAGAAATACAAGAAAAAAACATTTTAATGCCGAAGGAAAAAGGCAATCTTTCTTTCGATACATTTGAAATCAACAACTCTATGATGAATGATTCGACAAAACAGGTATACCTAAACGCTACGCAAAATAATGTAATGTTCGGTAATAATACAAGAATGAGCCTGAAAGGTAAATTGTACAATGGTGATTATTCATTAAATTTCAATACAAATAACTATACACAGCAGTTTTTTTCATTTGGAGGACTTAGTTTTTCTTATAGAAATAAGTGGCGAGATAAATTATATTATGAATTAGGTCAGGTTTCCGGATTTAAAAATAATTATAATTCAATTGGGACAATGCTTATAGGCGCACAGTTGTCAGATTATAATGAATATGAAAAAAATGATAATCTTTCATTAAACAATTTTTTGAAGAAGGGAGAGTCGAAACATCGTATTTTAGCAGGAATTTCAGGTTTTAACAATAGATTATTTAGTTCAAATGGGTATATTTATCAGATGACATCAAAAAAACTGGTGGCCGGGGTGAGCAGACAGTATGGAATTAGTGATAGTATGACTCTCGATACAAAACTTATTTTCGACAAAAATATTAAAAAAAATGATGATGCTATATTTTTAACCAATTTGTATAATGATTATTCAATACTATCTTCCGGAGTTTACCGTAATCCAAATACAATGGAAGGTATAAGCTTAATTAATTCTCTAAATTTATATAGAAATGAAATTTATAAATTCGATGCTCTTATAGGAATATCTCTAATGAAAGATTTTAACTATAATGCTTCCTCATATAATCCGGGATATTCATTATCATTTGAAAATGTTTTTGATTATCAGAATTCTACTCTTAAATTAAGACTCTATCAACAGTCTCCAAACTATTATGTAGCAGGTTCAGATTCAGGGTTTATTTGCGACAGACTTGGAGCAGAAGCTTCATATAGTTATAACAGTGAAAGATTTAATACAAATATACGCTATACAAGATATTTTTCAAATCTTGATAAACGATATAAAGGCGGTATTACAACCTTTGACGAAGCTAATATAAATGCAGGTTCGAAATTTTTTAATTTTGCTAAACTTAGGCTTAATGGAAATTTAAGATATGGAGAAAACAGCATCGGACACAATTTGAATTATTACTATAATTTAAATGCTTCAAAGAGTATAAATTCTAAATTAACTATGGAAGCAGGATATATGGGAAATGCTTATAATACTCAATATAACTCTTTAAGTTCATATTCAAACGGTTTTAAAAGTAATTATAGTAATATATATTGCAATACCAGCTGCCGGCTTCCAAAAAATAAAGGGATTATAGGATTTGGACATGAAAGTGTAAAGTATGAATCCGGAGGAACGAAAAATGACTATAATATGATAAAATTAAATTATCGTTTTCCAGAGTTCAAACGGATAATTTTATCTCTGGGTACTGGTTATAAATATCAAGGATATGATAACGGTTGCACATATACTGCGTCTATTGGATACAGAACAAAAACAGGAATGATTATAAGCCTAAATTACCAGTATAATACTGCAATGGGCTATATGTTTAATAATATGTATATTCCTGCAAATTCAAGACATTCTGTTAATTTTGCCTTTAATGATACCTTCGCATTTTCAGGCTGCGGATTACATTCAATAGGTACGACCTCATCAGATGAAGGATTTGTTGAAATAGCTGCTTACATTGATAAGAATCATAATAATATATTAGATAAAGAAGATATAAAAGTTCCCGATGTTCCAATAAAAGTTGCCTGGAAAAGTCAGGCGATTAAAACAAAAAGAAACGGTTTCTGTCCACTTCAAAGTGTAGAGAAAGGCTATTATGAGATTAAACTTGACGGAGATAATTTGCATGCAAATCTGTCTCCCGAAAAAGATTTAAATAAATCGATATATGTTGAACCTATGAAGATAACCAGAGTTGAATTTCCTCTAAAAAGTACTGTTGGCAATATTTCCGGAAAACTAAAAATACAAGATGAATTTAACAGAAAGATGGTCATTACAGATTTTATAGTAAGTCTTTTTGATATGGAAGGTCAGGAGGTTGCATATTCAACAATTGACAATTCCGGCAATTATTATTTTTCGGGTATATCACCGGGAAAGTATAAAATTTCGCTGGATCAAAATTTTGTGAATGACTACAATTTAATTCCGGATAATGATAGAGGCGAGGTTTTTATTGATATTCCATATGTTTATA
>CALUSW010000007.1 GCA_944323535.1 Candidatus Gastranaerophilales bacterium
ACAAAATTATCCCCCAGAGAACTTCTTGAATTATGCAAGAATACGGAAATTCAAATGGGAAGGGAAAAATCAAATTCCAAAACATACGAAGCCCGTAAAATAGATATTGATATTCTGTTCTATGGTGATTTAATAATTGATGAGCCTGATTTAAAAATTCCTCACGAACATTTGCATGAAAGAGCTTTTGCAATAGTTCCGCTGTTAGAATTAATTCCCGATTATGAGCATCCCAAGTATAAGAAATCATTACTGCAATTGCACGATGATTTAGAAACATTTGAAGACGTATTTCTTTATGGCACAAGAATTGACATATAAAAATATTGCCGTTGCAGGATGCGGAGCTGCAGGCGCTATGGCAGCTCTATTGTTAGTAAAAAATCCGGATAATAAAGTAACCGCATTTGACCTGAACGAACCATTTTCTACTCTTTTGCCAACAGGCGGCGGCAGATGTAATATAACATATGATGAAGATGATATAAAAGAATTTGTAAAAAATTACCCGAGAGGGGAGAAATTTCTTCTTTCCGTTTTTTCTAAATTTGACAGCGTAAAAACCCGTTGTTTATTTGATGATTTAGGTATAAAAACTTATGTACAGGAAGATAAACGGATTTTCCCGATTTCAAACAGCGCACTAAAAACAGTTGAAAAATTAAGGAAACATTTAAATGTTTCCAATTTTATCCACAGGAAAGAAAAGGTTCTTGCTGTAGAAAAAAATTCAAATAAATTTATAATTAAAACAGATAAAAATAGTTATTGTTTTGACAATGTAATTATAGCTTCAGGCGGACGAGGAAACGGTTTTGAGCTTGCAAAAAGCCTCGGGCATAACGTTATAAATCCCGGACCGTCTTTATGCGCGCTTGATATCAAAGAAAGTTATTTATATAATCTCGCAGGTGTTTGTCTTAAAGGTGTTGAAGCTTCTATCATTATAAATAAAAGAAAAAAGACATGCTACGGCGATATTTTATTTACACATAAATCAATATCAGGTCCATGTATCTTTAAAATATCGGCACTAAGCGCATTTGAAGATTTTGATACAAACAATCCGCTCGAATTTATACTGAAAGTTACAACTTATAATAGAGATGAAATAGAAATTGATATAAAAAATAATTTAAAAAAAACATTAAAAAATGTTTTTTCAAAATATGCACCGGAAAGTTTTATTACGGAAATAATGAAAGCCAATAAAATACAGCCGGATAAACAAACTGCACAAATGAATAAAAAAGAAAAAGAAATACTTATAAATTCATTATTAAATTTGAGGCTTCATGCAGCAGGAAGGATTAAAAATTCAGAAATAGTAACGGCAGGCGGTGTTGATTTAAACGAAATAAATCCTAAAACAATGGAATCAAAAATCGTAAGCGGACTCTATTTTATAGGCGAGATATTGAATATTGACGGATTTACGGGCGGTTTTAATCTTCAAAACTGCTGGTCAGGCGCCTATATATGCAGTATAAATATTATTTAAAATAAAATTCTTCATATCAGCCAGCAAGGTTTATGAGCAACCGGATAAATGAGCCTTCAAAATTTTCGGCGGTTAAAAACCGCCGAAAATTGCAGGGAATACTATGTTATGTTGTTTGGTTATCCTGATATTTAAAATCAACTTCCTTTATATACTGTGCCGTCAAATCAATTGTATAAATATTGCCTATACCAAATACAACTGCAGCAACTAATGCAGAAACGGAAGAAACAGACATTTCAGCAGTATCCATGGCAGCAGGAGAAAACACCGCAGGTATTCCTAAAATTATAATAAGCGGTATACTTATTGCCATAAACACTATTAAACATATAATATTGATGACTAAGAATTTCCATATATAAATGCCCAATTTGCCGCCTGATTTTTTAATAAAAGCAGAAGCTTTCTTTAAATTAAACCAATCAGATAAATCAAGGGAAGACAAAAAATTGAAATAAAATCCGAGATAATAAATACCGAGTATAAATATAAGCGGAATTACAATCAGTCCGAGCAGCGGCTGAATCACAAGCAAAATTATAAAAGGGACTAATATAATAAGCATCATAATTGTCATTACAACACAACAACCTATGAAATATAACAAGCCCTTAGAAATAATTTCTTTTATTTCGGAAAACAGGTTCGGTATAATGCCATCTTTATTCAAAATTGCATTGTTAACACTTAAAACATACATACCTCCCATAATAAAGCAAATGATTAAATAAAATAATATTCCGGCAGCCATTGTAGAATTAATGGTTTTAACATTGCCATCGGGAACAAATAACCCGCATAAACCGCAAAGAAATATTAAAACAATATAAAAAAACAAGTTTGTTTTATTATATTGTTCAGATGCTACGTTTTTTAATGCAGTTCTTATACTGATTGACATAAAGCTCTCCTCAAATACGTTTAACTCAATTATTATAGTATTTTAGAGAGTTATAAAGAATAGTTTATATGATGTATTATTGCAGTTTAGAAAAGTAATTTTGAGTTTTGTAAATATATGTTTGAAAAATAATATGTTTAAGATATTATGTTATCAGTAATTTTAAACAAAGGAAGTAGAATATAAGAAAAGAGTTGTATTCTATAATTTTCTATTGTAAATAAAAAATAAAATATTCGTTGACAAGAAAAGGTGAAACAATGGGAATCAAAGGAAAAAACGACAGAATGGTAGTTCTGGCATGTGAAGAATGTAAAAGAAGAAACTATACAACAGTGAAAAATAAAAAGAATTCAAAAGAAAGAATGGAACTAAACAAATATTGTCCGTTCTGCCAAAAACATGTATTACATAAAGAAACGAAATAAGGTTTATAAGGAGCGTCCTTAGTTCAGTTGGTAGAACGTCGGTCTCCAAAACCGGATGTCGAGGGTTCGAGTCCTTCAGGGCGCGAGTTATAAAAAGGGAAATAAATGGAAAAATTTATAACATACTTTAAAGGTGTTAAGTCCGAATGGGGAAAAATAACCTGGCCGGAAAGAAAACAAGTAATAGTCCAGACTGTAATAGTGCTTGTAATTGTTATTGCCTTTACTATTTATACTTATGGTCTTGATCTTCTTTTTAAAGGAATACTTCACGGCCTAAAGTTAATAGCGTAATCGAGTGATAAAAAGATAGGAATTTATAACTAATGACAAAAGATAACAACGAAATTGTAGAACATTTATCTGATATGGAGCTTGGACAGGAAGGAATAGTATCAAAAAAAGAAGATATTATTGCTAAAAAAGAAGCCGAATTTACGGAAACACAAAAAGAGCCTAAAGCCCCTCAAAAAAGATGGTATATAGTTCATACATATTCAGGTCACGAAAATAAAGTTAAAGTAAACCTAGAAAAGCGTATTGAATATATGAATATGGGGGATAAAATATTCAGAATTGAAGTTCCCCAAAAGACCGTTACAAAAATGAAAGACGGCAAAAAGACAGACAGAGAAGAAAAAATCTTCCCCGGATATGTTTTAGTGGAAATGATTATGGATGATGATTCCTGGTATGTAGTAAGACATACAGCCGGAGTTACAAAATTTGTCGGTTCAAGCAAAAAACCGATTCCTGCAAAAGACAGTGAAATCAAAAAAATTATTCATAAAACGCAAAATCAGGTTACAAAAGTTGAGCTTGATGTTAAAGCAGGAGATAAAGTCAGAATTATATCAGGTCCGTTCTCTGAATTTATCGGAGATATTACAGAGGTATATCCGGATAAATCAAAACTCAGAGCAATGGTATCAATCTTCGGACGAGAAACGCCCGTTGAGCTTGAATATAAACAAATCCAAAAGATATAGCGGATTTTTTGAAAGAGTGAGCGAGAGCGAAACTCGAGTAAAAAAGGGCAGCAGTGAACGACAGCAAAGCGAAGTGAACGGCTTGCCCGCAAGACAAAAAAATCCAAGAAGCGGATTTTTTGAAAGAGTGAGCGAGAGCAAAACTTGAGTAAAAAAGGGCAGCAGTGAACGACAGCAAAGTGAAGTGAACGGCTTGCCCAAGAAAATAGAAAAATACAAGAGAAAGTGGAAGGAATATAAATTCCGCCATTACCACGAAAGGAGAAACAGAAATGGCAAAGAAAGTTGTAGGAAAAATAAAACTACAAATTCAGGCAGGCAAAGCAAATCCATCACCGCCGGTTGGTCCTGCATTAGGTCAGCACGGTGTAAATATTATGGATTTCTGCAAGCAGTTTAATGCGAGAACAGAAGCACAGGCAGGATATATTATCCCTGTTGTAATTGATGTTTATGAAGACAGATCATTTTCATTCGTTACGAAATCACCGCCGGCTGCAGTACTAATAAAAAAAGCAATCAATTTGTCAAAAGGCAGTGCTGCTCCCAACAAAACAAAGGTAGGACAGATTACCCGCGCCCAGCTTGAAGAAATTGCTAAAATTAAAATGGAAGACCTCAACGCAACAACACTCGATGCTGCCGTTGAGATGATTAAAGGTTCCTGCAGAGCAATGGGTGTTACAGTAACCGACTAAATGATTGTACAAAATAACGTGGAAGCTTAAATTGCGTTATTACCACAAAAGGAGAAAAAAATGTCAAAATTAACTAAAAAACAAAAGAAAATAGAAGAAATGCTTGAAGGCTTCTCTCAGCCTTGTCCAAATGCAATGGATGCAATAAAAAAATTACAGGAAATAGGCAAAGAAACCTGCAAGTTTAATGAAACAGTAGAATGCCATATGGCACTTGGTATTGAAGTAAAACATGCCGACCAGCAGGTTAGATCAACAACAGTATTGCCGGCAGGACTGGGAAAAACAGTAAGAGTCTGTGTAATAGCAAAAGGAGCTAAAGCAACCGAAGCAAAAGAAGCAGGCGCTGACGAAGCCGGAGCAGAAGAAGTTATTGATAAAATTGCAGGCGGCTGGTTTGAATTTGACACATTAATCGCAACTCCCGATTGTATGGGAATGCTTGGTAAACTGGGACGTGTTTTAGGACCTAAAGGATTAATGCCAAACCCTAAAACAGGTACAGTTACTCTTGATGTTGCAAAAGCTGTTAAAGATGCAAAAGCAGGTAAAGTTGAATTCAGAGCCGATAAACAGGGTATGATTCATGTTCCTATCGGTAAAATTCAATTTACTGCAGATGATTTAATGAAAAATTATGTAACTTTAGCAGATGCCGTTTTAAGAGCGAAACCTTCTACTTCAAAAGGGGTTTACCTAAAATCGGTATATTTAACAACAACTATGGGACCAAGTATAAAATTGGACGCTAAAAATGTTGCAGCTGAAGTTAAAGAAAATATTCAATAATATGCAATAAATTATTCTGAGTACGCTTGTACTAATACAGGCGTACTCTTTTCAGATATTTGGGGGATAAATGGCAGAACAGCAAAGAAAAACAAAAGAAAAAATTAAATTATTTGTTCTAATTTGTCTTGTAAAATTATTTTTTCACATAGAAAAATATCTTTTAAAAATAAAAAGTATTAATTATCCGGAAAAACAATCAATATTTTCAATGTGGCATTGTCATCAATGTTTGGTATACGGAATAAAAGATAAAAGCAAATTTTATGCCTTAATAAGTGCATCGAATGACGGTGAAATTATAGCGAAAGCTGCGGAATGCCTTAATATCAAGTCTGTAAGAGGGTCAACAAAAAGAAGAGGAGTTGCTGCTTCTTTAGAACTAATTGAAAAATTAAAAGAAGGAAATTCTGCGGCAATAATGGTAGATGGACCAAGAGGTCCGAGATATAAAGTAAAAGACGGTATAATAAATATTGCAAAGATTACGGGAATACCTATTGTACCTTGCGCCTGGTATTCAAAAGCAAAAACCTTTTTGGAATTTAACACCTGGGATAAATTTAAAGTTCCGTTCGGACCTTGCCGTACTGTCGCTTTATATGGCGACCCTATTTTTATTCCGGCAGAATTAACAAAAGAAGAAACTAAATTCTGGTGTGATAAAGTAGAAAAAACAATGCTTAATCTGCAGGAAGATTTAGAAGCAAACTATGAAAAATATTTGAAAGCATAAAAAAACCTCCTTTCAAAAGGAGGTTTTTTATTTTTAAGAAATTCTTTGAAACATATAACCGATGCCGCGTGCTGTTAAGATTAATTCCGGATTAGCAGGATCAGTCTCAAGCTTAGAACGTAATCTTGAAATATGAACATCTACAACACGTGTATCTATTCTATGATCCGGCGGATAAGACCATACATGCTGCAATATTTCATTTCTGGAGTATGCCTGACCGGAATTATTAACAAGAAGTTCAAGTAAACTAAATTCCATACCTGTAAGTCTTATACGTTCATTTTTTCTGAATACCTGTCTTCTTGCGGTATCAATTCTGATATTACCTGTAGTTATAACATTCTTAGCCGTTTTGCTGGCAGGAATCATTGCTTCTTTTGTATTAGTTCTTCTGAGTACGGCTTTAACTCTGGCTTCCAACTCTTTCGGGCTAAACGGTTTTATAACATAATCATCCGCACCGAGTTCCAAACCGGTTATTCTTTCCGAGACATCACCTAATGCAGTAAGAATAATAATCGGAACATCAGATGTTTTACGGATTTCTTTTGTTACACCATAACCGTCAATCTTCGGCATCATAACATCTAAAACAATTAAATCCGGATTATACTTATTAAAAGCGGCAATAGCCTCTTCTCCATCAGTCGCCGTAACAATATCATAGCCAATCATGCTTAAACGAGCTTCAAGAATTCTTCTGATACTTGCTTCATCATCTGCAACCAATATTCTTTGCTGATGAGAATCCTGCTCAGATTGCATTTCATTATTTTCAGTCATTTCGTAGACCCCTTAACATTACAAAATATTACCTTTGTTTACATTATATTACAAAATATAAAAATTTCAAAATATTTCTTAAAAAAACATAAAACTTTCAATAAACTTTTGTTAATGATAATAGTAATCCGTTTGATTTTTTACTGATTTTATTTAATTATTTAACTATTGCTAAAATCGGAATTGAGGATTTTTTATGAAATGAAAGATTTTTTATCCAAATACAAAAATCAAAATGAATTATTTGCATATTTATCGATATCGATAGCAGTTTTATTATATGGAACAACGCTTACCGCAACGAAAATATGCCTTGAATATTATTCAACGCCGCAGTTAATGGCTTTTAGAATGTTTATCTCATCAATTCTCTTTCTTCCGTTTATTTTTACGTTATATAAAAACATCAAAATAGAAAAAAAAGATATTAAATTAATACTTTTGATGATGTTATGCGAACCATGTTTATATTTTTTGTTTGAAACAAACGCTCTAAAATATACAACCTCCGGTCAGGCGGGAATTGTCAGCTCTTTAGAACCTGTTATACTGGTTATTGCGGCAAGAATAATATTAAAAGAAAAATTTGTCAAGATAGTATATCTCGGATTATTCATATCTATTATCGGCTCAATACTATTAAGTTTATCATCCGATGTTACTGAACTGGCTCCTAATCCTTTATTAGGAAACTTTCTTGAACTTATAGCAATTATACTTACGGATACTTGCGTAATAACAACAAAATATCTTATGGACAGGTATCCCCCGTTTTTTCTTGCGGGTATTTCCGTTATAGGCGGAAGCTTATTTTTTACAGGGCTTAATATCTTTACGGGCGGCAGTTTTGACATAGTTTTAAATACAAGTATTTTTCTTGTATTATATCTGGGTATTTTAACAGTAGTTGCGTATGCGCTATATAATTTTGCAATATGCACACTTCCGGCAAGCAAATTTTCGCCTTTTTTATTTATGCTTCCCGTTGCAGCCGTATTTTTCGGCTGGTTTTTCCTTGGAGAAACATTTAACCTGAAACAGTTCTCCGCTTGTATTCTGGTATTTCTCGGTATATATATTTGCCAGATAAATACTAAAAAGAAAGTTGTTAAAATTGCAAAAAAATTTCCTTTTTCAAATTCATTGCTATTTTTAGGCAAAAAATAAATTGTTCATGTTATAATCTAGGGGAACATTAATAAATAAATTTAAAGGGATATAAATGCAAATAGGAATACCGAGAGCTTTATCATATTATAATTTCTTTCCTTTCTGGTACGGTTTTTTCTCTGACCTCGGAATAGAAATTGTTTTGTCTGATCCAACAACAAAACAAACGATGACAGTAGGCTCATCTTTAGTTGTACCTGAAACTTGCCTGCCGGTTAAAGTATATGTCGGTCATATTATTAACCTGTTGGATAAGGGTATAGACAAAATTTTTGTTCCTTCCATTCAATCTATAGCACCTAAAATATATAATTGTTCAAAGATAAGAGGATTGCCGGATTTAATAAGAAATGTTGTAAAAAGAGATTTTACTATAATAGATGCTACTCTTGATAAATCAGAAAAGAACGGCGGACTTTATGACTTTCTTACAGAAGCTGTAAAACCATTTGGAATTACAGATTTTGACATAATAAAAAAAGCATCAAAGAACGCATGGAAAGTCTATAATAATTTTCAAGTTATGACAAGGAGCGGTATACCGTATAAAACTGCTTTAAAGTCTGCTATACAAAATAAAGTTATAATTTCGAATACGGTTAAATCTTATCCTATAAATGTTGCTCTGATAGCTCATGGATACAATTTGTATGATGAACGTGTAAGTATGAAAATATTTGACAAACTGGAAAAACTGGATGTTAAGGTCTATACAGCAGAACAACTTACAACAGAACAGATGACGGAAGGTTTAAATGCTATGCGTTCAAGGCTGTATTGGGCAAACGAATATGAAATTACAGGAGCCGCAGCACACTATATACAAGATAAAACGATTGACGGTATTATTACAATAAATGCTTTTGGATGCGGGCCGGATTCATTAATGCTTGAAAGAATTGCCAGATATGCAAGAAAATCAAAAAAACCGGTTCTTCATCTATCAATAGACGAACATACAGGCGAAGCAGGTTTTGTTACAAGACTGGAAGCATTTATAGATATGCTTTACAGAAAAAAAAGATCTAAAATACTTAATAAAATAAATTTACCGGCAAAAGAAGAAAAACATTCTAATATTAATATAGAGTGCAAAGATTTCATACAATAGTCATAATTTTAAAAAGGCACACTTTAAAATTTTTTTACAAAGCCTCGAGTTTAAAATGTATGTCAATATAAAATATGTATAAATAATCAAAAAGAGAGAAGAATATAATATCTTCTCTCTTTATATATATAGTTTTTATTATATTTGAGGCTGATTCCACAAAGCATCTCTTAAAAATTTGCTTTTTTGAGATTCTGCAGACAAAGCAACATTAACAGGAGTAAAGATAAATACGGAATCACCTATTTTTTGCTGGCTTCCGGATAGTGCATGCGTTGCACCGCATAAGAAATCAACAATTCTTAAAGCTTGTTCTTTATCTAATAAATGTAAATTTAAAACAACAGTTTTTCTATCTTTTAAATGTTTTACAATTGAAATAGAATCCTCATATGAACGAGGTTCTGATACAACAACTTCATAACCTCTATAATTCGGATGAGAAACAACTTTCAAATTTTGCGATTTTTGTTCCTGCTGTTGATAAGACGGATTTAACGCTAAATTATCCTGAACAGGATAGTCATCCGCTTCTTCCATCATTTCACCATAAATACTGTCTTCTCTGTTTTCAAAACCTGATGTTAAAAAATCAATAATTGATTTAAATTTGTCTGCAACTGCCAATTTTCTTCCTCCTAAGTATTATTCAAATAGTATTCTTCCTAGTCTTATTATTGTTGCACCTTCCTCAAGTGCTATTCTAAAATCATTACTCATACCCATCGATATTTGATTTAATTCTACTCCGAATTCAAATTGTAAGTCATCATTTATTTGTTTGATATTCCTGAACAATTTATGCAGCATTTCATCCGGACAATTTAAAGGAGCAATGTTCATGATACCGCATATTTTAATGGAATTTAACTCTAATATCGATTTAAATTGCTTTTTTATTTCTTCAACAGAAAAACCAAACTTTTGCTTCTCTCCCGCATTATTTATCTGCAAAAGAATTTTTTGAACAACATTTTTTCGTTCAGCTTCCAGAGAAATTGCTTTTGCCAGTTTATATGTATCAACAGAATGAATTAAATCAAAATTACCTACAGCATATTTTACTTTATTTGACTGAAGATGTCCGATAAAATGAAACCTGCTGTTTTTTAATATTTCTTCAGGCAGTTTTTTCATTTTCTCCACAGCATCTAATACTCTGTTTTCTCCAAAATCCCGAAAACCGATTTCATAATACTTGATTATTTGTCTTTCATCAAAATATTTGGTAACTGCAACTATTTTAGGTGTATAAGGTACAATCTGCGCTTTGATTTTTTCCAAATTTTCAAGAACTTTGTCCATTTATACTACAAAAAATCTCCTTTTTGATCTGAACTAATCAAAACACAAGTAATATTATAATAAAATATAAAAAAGAACACAACAATTTGTATACTAAACAAGTTATTGAATATATAAAAAATCGCAAAACCCATGTAACCATGGTTTTTCGCTTTTTTATATAACCTTAAAATTTCTTAATATATCATTTTTTGTCTAAATTACTTGATTTTTTGTATAAAATTCTTTACAATTCTTTTGATTATGAATGAACTTTCTAAAAAATATCTGCAAGAATTTAAGTTATATATTGAAGTAGAAAAAAATTTTTCAAAATATACTATAGCTGCATACAGCTCTGATATTTTGAGTTTTCTTATCTGGCTTAATAATCGCAAAATTGAAGATGTAAACTATAACTTAATACATGAATACCTTTTATATATACAGCAATTTAATTATACAAAAACTACTACGGCAAGAAAAATTGCTTCATTAAGAACTTTTTACAGATATCTATACAGAGAAAAAATAATCGAAACAAATCCTGCCCTTGGCATACATTCACCCAAAAAAGGCAAATCACTGCCGGAATTTCTAACGGAATCAGAAATAGAACAAATTCTTAATAACATAAAAATGGATTCTCCCGCAGGATACAGAAATCGTACTATCCTTGAATTATTATATGCAACCGGAATGCGTATATCTGAACTCAGCGGTTTAAATTTTGAAAATTTGAATTTAGAGGAAAATGAAATCAGGGTTTTTGGAAAAGGAGCAAAAGAGCGGATTGTTCTGGTTTCTGAACGTGCAAAAAATTTTCTTAAAACATATATTGAAAAAGTAAGATATTTAATTTATAAAAAATCCGGACAATATCCCTCTGATCCTGTTTTCATAAATAAAACCGGCTACAGGCTGCAGCCGCAAAGTGTAAGAATTGCAATACGCGAAGTAGTAAATAAGATTAACCTTCCAAAACATGTTACCCCTCATGTTTTCAGACACAGCTTTGCTACAAAATTACTAGAAAACGGAGCTGATTTAAGAGTAGTCCAGGAATTATTAGGACATAGCAGCATTAGTAATACCCAAATTTATACACATGTTTCAACTGAAAGATTAAGACAATCTTATAATATTGCCCACCCGAGAGCTAATTAGTATATAATAATTTTATAAGTATTAGTTATAAAGGTGGAATAATCATGTTTGATGTAATTACAATTGGAAGTGCTACTTTAGATGCATTTATTGAAACAGACGCAGCTAATATTGTTTCGGTTTGCTCAATAAATACTAAAAGAGATTTTATGGCATACCCGTATGGAGCAAAAATAGAAATTGATAAATTCGATTTTAAAACCGGCGGCGGCGGAATTAATACCGCAACAAATTTTTCGACACTGGGGCTTAAAACTTCTACTATTGTTAAAATAGGAAATGAATTTCAAGGACAAAATATCATTAAGACATTAAAGCATTTTGGTGTTGATTTATCTAACGTAATACAAAGTAAAGAATATCAAACAGGATTTTCTATAATTCTTACAAGTTTTCAGGGAGACAGAACAGTTCTTGCTTATAGAGGCGCAAATGCTAAATTAGATCTGCAAGATATTAATTTTGAAGATATAAAAAATTCAAAGTGGCTTTATTTAGCTCCTTTGAACGGAAATTCCACGAAAATTTTAGATAATATTGCACGATTTGCGGAAGAAAATAACGTAAAAATGGCAATAAACCTTGGAACAAGCAGTATAAAACAGGGAAGAGAACATTTACAGCTGGTATTAGAAACTGCAGAAGTAGTAATATTAAATAAAGAAGAAGCATCAATGCTAACAGGGATTGAAGTAAGACCTGATACCAAAACAGAAAAATTTTCAGATGACGTTATTCATCCGGATATTATAAAAATGTTAAAGGAAATAAATAAAGGAAAAACAAAAATAACTATAGTCACCGATGGTAAAAACGGAGTTTATGCATATGACGGAATAAGATTCTATCATTGTGATGAATTTCCGGCAACAGTTGTAAGTACTCTGGGTGCAGGCGATGCATTTTCTTCAACATTTGTCGCTGCATTTGAAAAAACAGGAGGTGATATGGATAAATCATTAAAATATGCCTCTGTAACAGCAGCATCAGTTGTAGAAAATTTCGGAGCTCAATGCGGTTTTCTAACTTTTGAACAAATAGAAAGCAGGCTTTCCGAACATCCTGAATTTGAAGTATATGCCTGCTGTTGTGCATAAAATATTTAAACTATTAGAAGCGGGACTAAATTTAGTCCCGCTTCTGTTGTCTTTTTTATGAACTTTTAACTATGCTGCATAAGCTTGTAAAAGTTCTTCTTCTCGCTCTTCTTCCTCCTCTTCTGCTGTTGCATTTTCTGTATTATCTATATTATTATCTTCATTAGTTTTAGCTTCATCTTCTAACCCCATAGAGGCAAAGAAGTTTTTAGCATTTTCATCGGCTTCTTTTTTTGCTATTTCATTAAGGCTTTCCATTTGTTCTTGAGAAACACCGATGTTCTCATAAGCTCCTGCAATTTCTTCTTTTAATTCTGCTGACTTTTCAGTATAAAGATCAAAGAAGTTAGCATGCGGTTGTAAATCTTCTGAATATTGTATTGCACTTTCTGCATCTTCTGCATCTGCACCTGCATAATCAGTAAAGTTATAGTTATCTTTTAACCATTCTAAGTCATCATTTGTTTGGTATCCGTTTAATGTTTCACCGTTTAAAGTAACATCAAATGTGCCCCAGAGTTCATTGTTTTCACTTCCTTCACCTTCGTTAAAGTTTTTAGGTCCTACGCCTTCTTTTGCTTCATCGTGCTGAGTTGTGCTTATTGCAAGATCAGAGTCTTCACCAAATGCTTCTTCTATTGTCATAGCCTGTTGGTTACCGTTAGCATCGGTTTTGTAAACCATTACTCCTGCTGCAGAAAGTTCATCAGCATTAACAATACCATCTAAATTTGTATCTAGATCTGTCAATTCTGACCAAGCAGCTTCCTGTCCTTCAAGACCGCCTTCATAGCCTAAGAATTCTGTTTCATTTGATAAATCGCCATTGCCGTCTTTATCAATGAAGAAATCATATTGGTTACCTTCATTATCCTGGAATCCTTGCGGTTCACAAGGCTGCGGATTACATGCTGCTTCTTCAGCTTCTTGCATTACTGTATCATAATTTCCTTGTTTAGCTTCTATTTCATCTTCGATTAATTGTGTATCGCTTATTAATTTATTTAATTCACCCAGGCAAGAATCAATTTCAGATACCTGTTCACTTGCAGCCGTTAATGCGGCAACTGCTTCTCCTATTTCGGGAGTATTGGGCATAGCACCTTTAATATTTGCCTGCAGTTCATCTCTTGTCATACCTTCGCCGCCTTCTTTATTGGCATTGATGTATGCTTGTAATTGTTCATCTAAAACAGCTTGAGTTTCTTTTTCATGTTCTTTTACTGCTGCTTCTTGTGCCGCAGCTGCTTTCATAATATTTTCTTCTGCTGATTTAGCAAGTTCTTCTATTTCTTGTTCGAGTTTTTCCATTTTCTCGATATTTTCTTCTTTTTCTTCTTCTAATTTTTCAATTTCTTCTCTTATCTTTTTAGCTTCTTCTGTTTCTTCAACATCATAAGTTCCCGATACAGCTGCAGTATCTGCTGCTTCTTCAGTTTCGGTAATACCTGCGGCTTCTGCTGCTGCTAAATAATCATCTTCAACATTTTCAAGTGTTGCTGCATTTTCTGTTCCTATTTCAGAATCAAAAATTGTTGTTTCTGCTTCCGGATAATTAACTCCCTCTTGTGCTCCGGTCTGCGTAGAAAATCTTGTTTGTTGTAAACGCATAGCGTCTTCATAACTGCTGTTTCCAATAGTTGTCATAATTTTTATCCTCGTATTCGTATTCCTCGTATAAATATAAAAAATTTTACGGTTATAAAATTGCCAAATAATATATATGAATATATATATAAAGACGCAAAACCAGTTATAACAACATTTTTCAATCTTTACATAACTTAATATTTTAGCAAGTAAAGATATTTTTATCTATTTCATCAAAACTATATATTATTTGATTTATATAAGACATTTGCTTTAATGTATCAATATTTTCGGTTGAAGCAACAGCTATTATCATCCCTGTTTCAGCTGCATTAGCTGCGTTTATTCCGGATATAGAATCTTCAACAACTATACAATCTTCAGGTTTTAAATTTATTCTGTCTGCGGCTATTATATATATATCGGGAGCCGGTTTACCGGGAATTTTTCCATCAGAATATACTATATTATATAAATCAAACCAGTTGGAAAGATGAAACTCTTTGAAATAAAATTCTACATTATCCCACTCTGACATTGTTGCAATAGTTCTCGGAATTTTATTATCTTTCAAATAATTTAAGAAGTTTACTGCTCCGGGTGCTAAAACAAGACGTTTTTTGTCCGAAATACACATTTGCCTGTACATTTCTTCTTTTTCCTTTGCATATTTCAATAATAATTCTTTATCGGGTTTTATACCTAATGCATATTCTATTATATCCTCATTTGTACGTCCAAACATATGTTTGCGCATTTCATCATCAGTAAATTCTTCTCCTCTCAATTTCTTAGAATATACTTTCCAGGCTTTATAATGTAAATCAGAATCAAAAAACAGCGTTCCGTTAAAATCAAAAATTATACCCTTCATATTTCCCCTTTTAATAAAAAAGCAGGTATAAAACCTGCTTTTTATTGTCGTTTATCAAACATTTGTTTTAATCCGTCTACCGAGCTTAATATACCTGTTGCCTCATACGGCATGTAAACAATTTTATTATTTGCTCCTTTTGTTATATCAGAAAGTGTTTCAAGATATTTCATAGCAATCAGATATTGGTCAGGCTTACCTTTTTCTGCCAGGGCATTAACAATTCTGCTTATAGCTTCTTTTTCAGCATCTGCTTCTATAATACGGGCCTGAGCAACACCTTCGGCTCTTAGTATTTCTGCCTGTTTTTCACCTTCTGCCTGATTTATGGCAGCTATTTTGTTACCCTCTGCCGTTAAAATTGCAGCCTTTTTTATACCTTCCGCTTCAAGAATTGTTGCACGTCTGTCCTGCTCCGCTTTCTTTTCTTTTTCCATTGCCTGTTGTATTGATGCAGGCGGAACAATATCCTGCAGTTCAACACGATTTACTTTTACACCCCATTTATCGGTAGCTTTATCAAGTATCTCACGCAGTTTATCGTTAATTATGTCACGCGATACAAGTGTTTCATCAAGCGCCAATTGACCAACAAGGTTTCTTAAGTTTGTCTGTGTAAGTTTTTCTATAGCTTCCGGAAGATTTTCTATTGAGTATATTGCTTTTCTTGCATCTATTATTTGAAAATACAAAAGAGCATTAATACTAATGGTTACATTATCTTTTGTAATTACATTTTGACGGGGAAAATCATATACTGTTTCTCTTAAATCAATACGGGATGTATAATTAAGATATGAATAAGTCCTGCCGTCCGATGATTTCTGTTTTTCTAACTTTAGCATTTTTCTGGGGGATTCAATGATTGGAAATATCAAATGAAGCCCCGGAGTTAGTGTTTTTTCATATTGTCCGAGTCTTTGTATAATAACTACCTCCTGCTGCTGGACTATTATAATGCCTGTAAGAACATAGATTATAGCCGCAATAAGAGCTATTATTAAAACAACAACTACCATAAGTTTATTCTCCTTATACCTTCTCTACAAATAATATTAAACTATCGTTTCCTATAATTCTAACATCACAACCTGCGGAAATTTCTTCATTTTCATTTTTTACTCTTGCTTCCCATCTCTCATCATAAATAGTAACAGCACCTTTTGTACTTGTTATGGGTTCAATGCTTTTTACAATCTTACCTAAATATTGTGAATCAAAATCGGCATGAGTATCTTTTTTTAACAACTTTGTAAGAAGCGGCTTGATAAATAATATTGATAACAATGAAAGAACAAGAAAAATCAATAGTAAAGAATATAAATTCCCCCAAAATATTGCAACTATTGCCGTAATTATTCCCGCAAAAGCAAAATTAATACAAAATAAAGACGGCGCAAAAATTTCAATTAATATAGATACAATAGAAATAATTACAAATAACATCCAAAGTTCCATATATTCACCTTTCCTAAAATATATTTAACTAGTATATCATTTTTTAAGTTATAGTCAAAAGGGAGATTTCAAAATCTCCCTTTGTGTATTAATTAGTAATATTATTTGTTTCCGGCTGTTGCGGAATTTGCTGCTGAGGCATTAATATGTCTTTTAGCGCTTGCTGCGTTTTTTGTTGTATTATTTGTTCTGCCTCGATAGCGGTTTCATTTTCAACAGCAGTATCTTTTTTACCGAATAAAGACTTTATCTTACTGAATGTATTCTTATTTTGTTCTATTTTTTCTTTAGTTTCATCGGATAAGGATTCTGAAACCGTTTCCCTTATTTTATTTTTTGCTTCTTCTTTTATCTCTGTCTTAAGTGTTTCCGGATC
This sequence comes from Candidatus Gastranaerophilales bacterium, assembly GCA_944323535.1. Taxonomy (GTDB): domain Bacteria; phylum Cyanobacteriota; class Vampirovibrionia; order Gastranaerophilales; family Gastranaerophilaceae; genus Avigastranaerophilus. The sequence continues at coordinate 16,959 of CALUSW010000007.1, forward strand.
AGTTGTAGTAATATTCAATATTTCATCAGGAACTGTACCTTCAGGAATTGAGTTTAAGTATTCCTTAGCTGCATTAATTTCTGATTCCAGAGCAAGCCATTTAAACGATTTTACAAGTGATAAGGGTTTTGCAACATCCCCTCTAATAATTACCTGAAACTTAGTAGCATTAGTATCAGAAATATCTTTGCCAAGTTCAGGAATTAATGCAAGTTCATCCGGAGTAACCTGCTCACAGAATAAGAAAAATATTTTTCCCATTACAAGCCCCATACCGGGAGTTGCTTTAACAAGATTTATCGGATTTACCAGTGATATAGGACCTAAAGAGTCCGAAACCTGAGAACCCAATTTGCCTCTTAATTTAATATCAATATTATTTTTAAGCAAATCAAAATTACCGAATATATATGCGGACATAATATCGCCGCTTGATGTTATCGAATTGATTTCAGTTATTCCGTTTTCAAAATTTAATTTGCCTTTTAACACATTATAATGGCTTGTATTGAAAGATAATAAAGAATTTAGAACAGAGCCTACAGCAGACTGGAAGAATGCTGATTCTCTTATATTTTCAGCCATAATAAGATTTTCTAATCTTCCAAAAGGTCCAAGCTGTCCGTTTCTCATTGTAAAATTAACATTTCCTTTGAGTGTCTTCATTTGTTCTTCATAAGTTGCACCCTTTAATGATATATCAGTATCAAAATCCATTGTACCTGTTAAAGTATCTTTCATATTTGCAGCGTCCAAAAGAGTTTGCTCCACATCCAAGCCGCTGCCTTTTAATACTGCTTTCACTTCGCTTGTTACGATATTGGCTGATACATCACCTTTAATTTTTCCTTTAAACCCGTTTGTAATCAAATTATTAATATATACAACATTTTCAAACAGCGAAAGTTTTCCTGTCGTTTCCGTTAAGTTAATATTACCTGTTTTTATACTTTTAATATCAATATTTCCATCCTTTATTTGAACGGGTATTATTGCAGCCGCATTATTGGAAGCCGGTTCTGAACTTTCTTGCGCTGCAGGCATATATGACATTGCAGCCTCAGATACTTTCATTAACATATCAACATCTGTCAGATTTGATATTAAATTCAAATTTTTTATTGTAAAGTACTTTGACGGATTCAAATCGGCATTGATTAATATATTATAATCAGAACCGTTTGCATTAAGATTCTTTATATCAACATCCAAATCTTTGCCTTCAAATTTAGCGGCTGCTTTATCCATAGCTATAAACAATTCAGGAATTGAGAGTTTCCATATATTAAATTCTCCTCTCATTCTCGGAGCTTTTAAATCTCCAAAAATGAACATACTGCCCTTTGCCGTTAATTTTGACTGAGGGAATGCACAAATAGAAGCAAATATTTCGGATGGCATTTTAACCTTTATAAGATTTATATTCGGACTTGCTGTATTTATTTTTGTAATAGTTCCGTCTATTGATAAAATCTCATCCAGCTCAACAATTGTTTTTTCCGGATTCTTAGGATCCGGCAATATATTCTTTATATAAAATCCGGTATCTTTTATTTTTAATCTGTCACCCTTAAAATCTATTACAGTTTGAAGAAGTGTACGTTTATTTTTAACATTATCTATATCGACAGGCGTAATGTAATTATCGCCGTCAGCTTCCAATGAGGCAGTTAATGTTTGTTTTTTTCTGTCTCCGTTAATATTTAAGATAAACGGAATAACTCCTTTTTCTTTTATAAAGATATCAAGATCCTGTCCAAAAAATTGTTTTAAGTCTTTTGTTATAAGCTTTCCGTTAACATCAAAATTAAATATAGGATTTTTAGCGTAATCTTTTATATTTCCGTTTATATCAATAGCCACAGAGTTATTAATCATTATTTTTGCAGGCGCAACAGTAATGTCTTTATCATCTATTGTAAGAGTAAAAGAATCGTTATATACAGAGGCTCCGTTCATAGTTAATTTAAAATCGGAATTTTTTATCTCTCCTCTATATGATTTAAAATTACTGCTAAAATCTGCAACAAGTAAATTATTCAAATAATTAATTTTATTAACTTTATCTGTCATAGACAAATTATGCAGGGATAATTTAATATTACCTATCGCATTTTTTAACTCGCCTTTTAAATTTAAAATTAAATCAATATATCCTGAATTTACTTTATATACATTATTTATTTCAGAAGGCAAAAACAGAGCAAATACTTTCTCCAAAGGCATTTTTTCCATCAAAACAGAAATATCAGCCTTGGAGGTTTCATCTATTGAACCGTCAACTTTAAATATGGTATCAGCTATTTCAACAGAAGTATCTATAAATTTTAATATACTGTTATCCAATGAGATTATAGAATTTATTTTGGCAATAACAATATTTTTAACTGAATCTTTTATAACACAGTCTTTTATCGTAATACTTCCTTCCGAGTTCAATTTTTTAAAATTAGTCTTTATATAGGTATCGGCTAAGAAATAACCATCACCTTTTATTGGAGCTAATTCATGTTTTATATGAAGAGAATCCAGTGTTGCTTTTACAAGGGTAATAACATCATCCACACCAATTTGCGTAGAATTAATTTTCATATCCATTGAAGGTTTTTTGCCATAGTTAAGCATACCCAGCAATGACAATTTATCATCTTTTGTAATATATAAATCAGAATCAATATCAGCTTTTGTTCCGCGCGTCTTTAAATGGAATCTGCTTTCAGGAAGCTGCAAATCCGCAAGTTTAATAGTAAAGTTATCTACATTAAAATAACCGTTTGAAGTATAGATATTATTTTTTTCTCTTACTTTAATTTTTGAATTTATATTTGTTTTTAGATCATAAGCCATATACATAGTAACCGGATTAACAAAAGGAATTTCAACCCGCTGGGCTTTATCATCTTCTTTATCAAGAACTGTAGGTTTGGGAAGAACCGTATCTATATTGATATCTGCCGTAATATTTTTTGTCTCATTCAAATATAATTCTGCAATTGTTTTTACTGATGCTGTTTTTCCGTTTTTATAGCCTAAAACAAGCTCATCTCCTCTTAACTTTAAGAAATTTCCTGTTTTTAGATCATTAACAAACGCAGTATAATTGTAAATTTTTACGGCAGGCACCATAATTTTTATCAAAGCCGGATCTATTAAAGGTTTTTGCGCTGACTGCAAATTTTTTGCTATATTTTCTTCATTTTTGTTTAAAATTACCTCATATGCCTGAACAGCCTTGAATGCCTTACCGTCTATAATATCAATATTTATAACAGGATTAGTTATTTCGGCGGTTGAAACTTTAACTGTTAATAACAGCAGGCTTGGAAGGGAAATTCTTCCCTTAAAAGAATCCGCCTTTAAAAGTTCAGAATCATCAGGAAGCTTTACCGTTATGTTGTTTGCTGTAATTCCTGCTGCAAGAAACGGAGTCACCGATATTTTAGGATTATCAAAATCAAGACTTAAATTAGTCTGCTCTTTAACTATTTTTTGAACATCCGCTTTATAATTATTAAGATCTACAGCATTAGGCAAAATAAATAAAAAAGACAAATAAGCAATTACAACTATAATACCTGCTGTTATCCCCGACATTTTAATGATTTTTTTCATTTCTAACCCTTCACAAATTAATTATGCTATTTTCCTAGATTATAATTCAAATTAAAACTAAAAAAATTAAACTTTAATTTATGTAAAGTGATAGTTCTTAAAAGTCTGAATAAAAATTCACAATAGCAAAATTCTGCTTTTCATTATGGCATGCAAAACAGCCACTTTAAAAAGTTTTCCTGAATTTTACTTTTTTTTTGTTTGTATTAAAATGTATTTGAGCTGTGAATCCGATAGGTTCAAATGCATTTTCGCATAAGGCTTAGTCTTTTGATAAAAGATGGGAAAACAGCTTAAGTGTTACAAGAAAAAAGGAGAAAAACGATGCCGGTAGCATCAATGATTGAATTACTTGACGCTGGTGTACATTTCGGTCACCAGACACAAAGATGGAACCCCAAAATGAAACAATACATATACGGGGCAAGAAACGGAATTTATGTATTAGACTTAAGAAAAACATCTGAAAAACTTGACGAAGCATATGCAGTAGTCAGAGACGCAGCTGCAAAAGGCAAAAATGTTGTTTTTGTCGGAACAAAAAAACAGGCTGTTGATGTAGTTGCAGATGAAGCTTCAAGAGCCGGAGCTTATTATGTTAACAGAAGATGGTTAGGCGGTATGCTTACTAACTTTGAAACTATAAGAGGCCGTGTTAACAAATTAAGAGAAATTGAAGAATTTGCAAATTCAGGACAAATGGAAAAACTTCCTAAGAAAGAAATTGCTCAGATGATGAGAAAACTTTCTAAATTAACAAAAACACTCGGCGGTATCAAAGAAATGCGCGGAATGCCTGATTTACTGGTTGTAATTGACCAAAAGAAAGAAGCTATTGCTATAGCAGAAGCAAATAAATTAAATATACCCGTTATTTGTTTAGCAGATACAAATGCTGACCCTGACGGAATAGATTATATTATTCCGGGTAATGACGACGCAATCAGAGCAATTAAATTAGTATGCTCAAAACTTGCTGATGCAGTACTTGAAGGAAAACAGCTGAGAGAAAATAAAGCTAATCAAATGGCAAAAATTCAGTCAATCAAAGCAGAAGATGCAGGAGTAAAGGAAGAAGTTTCAGAAGAAAAAGCAGTTGAAGAAGCATCTGACGAATCTGTACAAGAAGCTGCAGAAACAGTTGAAACTGTAAGTGCAGCAGTTACTGAAGAATAAACATTGAAAGGATTTTAATATGACAATAACAGCAGCAATGGTAAAAGATCTTAGAGAAAAAACCGGTGCAGGTTTTATGGACTCTAAAAAAGCTCTTGAACAATGCGGCGGCGATATGGAAAAAGCAATGGAATTTTTAAGACAAAAAGGTATTGCTTCCGCGGAAAAGAAACAAAACAGAATAGCAGCAGAAGGTCTTGTTGCAACTTGTATTGAAAACGGTGTTGGTGCTATTGTTGAAATCAACTGCGAAACTGACTTCGTTGCTAAAAATGAAGACTTTAAAGCTTTTGTTTCAAATATTGCGAAACATATTGCACAAACAAAACCGGCTGATATGGATGCACTAAATGCTTCTGTTTGCCCTGTCTGCAATTTAAAAATCGAAGATGTTGTTAAAGATAAGATTGCTACAATCGGCGAAAAAATCAGCATAAGAAGATTTGAAATTCTTGAAGGTAATCTTGCAACATACGTTCACAACGGCAAAATAGGTGTATTATTAAATGCAACTAAGCAGGACGAAACATTATTAAAAGACGTAGCTTTACATATTGCTTCTTCCGCTCCGGAATATGTTTCAAGAAAACAAATACCGCAAGAAATTATTGACGAAGAAACAAGAATAGAAATGGGCAAAGAAGATTTAGCAAAGAAACCTGAGAACATCAGAGCTAAAATCGTAGAAGGCCGTGTTAATAAATTAATGGCTCAAAAATGCTTATTAGAGCAGCCGTTTGTTAAAAATCCGGATCAAACCGTTCAGGACTTATTAAACGGCAAACTTGAAATTATATCATTTATCCGCTGGACATTAGGCGAAGGACTTGAAAAAAGACAAGATAATTTCGCTGAAGAAGTAATGAGCCAGATGGTTAAATAATATATACCTTCACTAGAAAACGCCCTTAACGGGCGTTTTTTTTATGATATAATTCTTTTATGATTTATCTTTCTATTATATTATTTTTTGCATTCGTTTTTTTATCAGGGACAGTATTTTTTATTATTTTATTTAAAAAATACAATTACTCAAAAAATGACTTAAATAAAATTTTACTTGCTGCAAAACGTGTCAGATACGGAGATATAAATGTCAGAATTGAAAATCTGTGTGATAAAGATTTGGAAACTGCGGTCAACAGATTATTTGAAACTATGTACGACCGCGAGATGATGATAAAAGAGTATCAATCAACTCTTGCTAAAAAGAATTTAACGCTTGAAGAAATTATTAAACAGGAAAAACAGCTTCAATTATTTAAAGAAGAATTTGCCGCAACCTTGACTCATGATATGAAGGTCCCTGTAATTGCAGAATTAAATTCATTAAATTACCTTATTGAAGGCCGTTTTGGTCCTTTAACCGATAAACAGGCGGAAATTCTTAATTTAATGAAAAACTCCAATCAGGAATTAAAAGACTTAATTGAAAATATGCTTGAAACATATAAACTGGAGCAAAAAACGTTATCCCTCAATTTTACAAATAATAACGTAAACGAATTTATAAATTCTATAGTAAAAGAAATGTACCCTATTGCCGTTTCTACTTCTCATTCAATAAAAACGGATTTATCCGCAACTGAAAATATATTCTCGGAATTTGACAATATGCAAATGAAAAGGGTGTTTAAGAATCTAATTCAAAATGCAATATCTTTCAGTCCAGAATCCAGTGATATAAATATAAAATCGGATAATCAAGAAACAAAAATCAAGTTTTACATTACAAATAAAGGCAGCGGCATTTCAAAAGAGGAACTTGAATTAATTTTTCAAAAATATTATTCGGGACAATCAAAATTTAAGAAGGCCGGAACAGGACTGGGGCTGTATTTAGCGCAGCAGTTAGTCTTAGCTCATAACGGAAAAATAGAAGCCGATTGTTCAAAAGACGGTTTCACTACTTTTGTTTTGACTCTGCCAAAGAATAAAGAGTAAATAAACTAAAAATTAAAGATATTAATTTCAAAATATTATATTGAACCTAATATTTTGAAATTTCTTCAAAGTATCTTTCTAAAGCCTTATAGCCTTGATATATTTCACTTGTAACACTTATATATCTTGAGGCAATAAGATATTTTAACTCTTTTGCTCTGATTTGAATAATTTCGTCGGCATCTGCTTTAAGATTTTTTTCTAAAGACATAGACCATCTTTTCAGGAAAGAAAGTTCTTCATTTATCTGTTTAATAGTCGAAAATTCAAGAGGATTAAAATCATATTTGGCAAGCAGAGCTTTTTCTTTATTATTTATACGCGGTTGAACAACAGGAGCACCGTATATTTTTTTTATTACCATATAATTATCCGCAGTGCGTCTGTGAATATCAGGAACTTCTCCTCTTGCAAGCATTGCGGACATACTTAATGAACTAAACTTATCATCGTCACAAGATAAAGAACTAAGATTAGTACTTTCTATAAATAATCTATTATTATTTAGAACAGAGTTATTAATTTCCCCATCTCCATTTATTGTAATAAACAAATCACATGATAATAATAATTCTTCAACTAAAAATTGTCATGATATTTTCAGGATTTATTAAGATAATTTGTCAAATTTTTTACAAAAGTAAAAACAATATATTTGGATTTTGTGTTTAGAATATAATAATACTATGTTTAAGTATGATGTAATAGTAGTTGGAGCAGGGCACGCAGGATGTGAGGCAGCTGCGGCTTGTTCAAAACTCGGAGCAAAGACTCTTCTTGCTTCGTTAAATCTGGATAATATCGCATTAATGCCTTGTAATCCTGCAATAGGCGGACCGGCAAAGTCTTGTCTTGTCAGAGAAATTGATGCACTCGGCGGATTAATGGCAATTGCGGCGGATGCTACTTATATGCAGCTTAAAACATTAAATTCATCAAAAGGACCTGCGGTACGCTCATTAAGGGCGCAATCCGATAAACGCGAATATATGCGCTATATGAGAGGATTACTGGAAAATGAAAATAATCTTTCTCTTAAACAATGTACAATGACAGAACTGCTTGTAAAAGATAATACCGTGATAGGTTTAAAAGATGAATTCGGGTTGGAATATTTTGCACCATGTGTAATATTGACAACAGGAACATCTCTTGAAGCAAGAATATGGGTAGGACTTCAATATCTGGAATTCGGCAGACTCGGAGAAGCAAGCGCTAAAGGTTTGTCACCTTCATTAAAGAAACTGGGGTTTAATATAGGCAGGCTTAAAACGGGTACTCCTGCAAGAGTCGACGCAAGAACCATAAATTTTGACAAAATGATAATTCAGCCGGGCGATGAGAACCCTTCTTTCTTCTCATTTTTGCCGGATAGACCTGTCAGAAAACAATATCCCTGCTATTTAACAAGAACCACAGCTCAAACACATGAAATTATAAAAAATAATCTTGATAAATCACCTATGTATTCCGGATTAATACACGGAATAGGTCCAAGATACTGCCCTTCTATAGAAGATAAAGTTGTAAGATTTGCACATAACCCCTCTCATCACATCTTTATTGAGCCTGAGGGAATAAACACTTATGAAATGTATGTACAGGGCTTTTCAACAAGCCTTCCCGCTCAAGTCCAGATTTTAATGCTGAAATCTCTTCCCGGGCTTGAAAACGTTCATGTTATGAAACCTGCTTATGCTGTCGAATACGACTACATGCCTGCGGTTCAGTTAAATCATACTTTAATGACAAAAAGGATTAAAGGATTATTCTGTGCAGGGCAGATAAACGGTACCTCCGGCTACGAAGAAGCAGCTGCACAGGGACTCATTGCAGGTATTAACGCGGTTAATTATCTGCAGAATAAACAAATGCTCACTCTTTCAAGAGAATCTTCATATATCGGAACCTTAATTGATGATCTGGTAACAAAAGACATCGATGAACCTTACAGAATGCTTACTTCAAGAAGTGAATACAGACTTTTATTAAGGCAGGATAATGCAGATGAAAGACTTACCAAAACAGGTTATGAAACAGGTCTTATAAGTGAAGAACGATATAAAAGATTTCTGCAAAAACAACAAACTATAGAAAATGAAATAATTCGCTTAAAAACCGAAAAAATTTCACCTTCCGATAAAATTAACGGGATTCTTTCTAAATACAATGAAAATATAGACAGAGGAATGAAACTTGAAGAACTCCTAAAAAGACCTAATAATACTTATGAAACTCTTATGGAAGTCGATGAAAATACAAAAAAATTAAACCTTACACGTGATATTTATGAGCAGGTGGAAATAAAAATTAAATATGACGGCTACATAAAACGTCAAATTCAACAGGTTAATATGTCGGGGAAACTTGAAAAAATTAAAATCCCTGAAAATATTGACTACAGTAAAATACAGCACATTTCAACAGAAACAAGAGATAAACTTGCAAAAATAAGACCCGTGACACTGGGGCAGGCCTCCAGAATAGGAGGGGTAAAACCTGCGGATATTTCTGTACTGATGATTATGATTGAATCTCACCAGATTACCAGAAAATAATCTGGTATCGCAAATTAAAACTTCCATAAAAAAAAGCCGTCCAACTAAGGCGGCTACTAGACTTTGGGGAGGGAGGTTTTATGGGCTTTATACCCTTGACATTATATACATCGGCATTTATTTTTATAACTTTAATTTTTTGTTTAATTTTTTTTATAAAAAAGTAAAAAAGGCTGAAAAATCAATGTTTTTTGGCTTTACAAAACTTAATATATGATAAAACATACTATTCCGTTATAATATTTTTATGAAAAAGTTTATTATTAATAATAAATATAATTGTCTATTCTTCATTTGTGCATTTTTATTTATATTTTGGCAGACAATAATATATAATGCCGTTGATATGGACTATTGGGCAAGACTTTTACAGGGTTTTGCTTTTTTAGAAACGGGACATATCTTAAAAAACGATATATTTTCCTATACAAATACACATTTATGGCTCGATCATGAATGGGGTGCAAGTATTATTTTTGCCTTTATACATAAAGGCGGATATCTTTTTATTTTATTATTTAAATCACTGCTTGTTTTTTTGACGTTCTTTTTTATGTATCTGGCGGTTAAAGTCAGACTTCAAAATAAAGAAAATTTTACTGATATAGAAAAAATCAGGCTGAATAATTCAGTGTCGCAGCCTACCGCAGGCTCACCGCCGCAGTCCGGTTTCTCTTTTAATATTGTATATTTTATATTGCTTGTATTTGCTATGCCTACAATTACGCAATCATGGATTAGATGTCATTTCTTCACTTTTTTATTTTTTTCTTTTTGTATATATATACTTGAAAAAGTCAGACAAAGTAATAATTATAAACTATTAACCGTACTGCCTGTTTTAATGTTATTCTGGGTTAATATACATGGCGGCTGCGTTTCTCTTCTCGGATTGCTTGGAATCTATATTGCAGGTGAATTTTTAAATAAGAAATCCGTTAAATATTATTTATTTACTTTATTATGCTGTCTGGCGGTTATGTTTATTAATCCTTACGGATTTGATTATGTTAAATTTATTTTTACGGCAACAACAATGCCCCGTCCTTTTGTTACGGAATGGATTAGTCCGTTTATGCATTCTGATTTAAATTTTTTCATTATATTTAAACTGATATATATAATAAATTTGATAATATTAATAATTAATCTGAAAAATTTAAAAAAAGATTTTACAAAATATATTTTACTCGCTGTTTGTGCTTATTTGTCTTTCAGATATATAAAAAATACTCCTTTTTTTATAATTACTTCGGTCGTATTTTTATACGAAAATTTGTTTGGCTTGTTTGAAAAAATAAAGTTTAATCCCAAATATCTGCCCAATTTAGCTTGTATCATATTGATTATAGTTTCTCTGTACAACATACATAAAAATTCTTTCATGTTAGTATATCCAAACTTATCACAGCAGCCGGTTGAAATAGTTAAGTTTATAAAAAATAACAATCTAAAAGGGAATATTATGGCTCCTTTTGACATGGGAAGCTATATTGCATATAAACTCTACCCTGATAATTTAATTTATATGGACGGACGATACGAAGAAGTTTATTACAACGAGACCAAAAAACTGCTTGATAACTTTTTTATGGCAACAGAGAATTGGGATAAAATATTAAATTCAGATATTATACACGATTATTTGATTATTCCGAATGATGCTATGGTGGATGAATATATGAAAAACCGAAAAGATTATAAAAAAATCTATAAGGATAATACTAATTCTATTTATTCAAGGACAGATAAATTAAAAAATATTTATGAACTTCCCGTAAAGAAAATAAAAGCCGGGACTTTTCAAGAGGCATTTTCAACAAACGTGAAATTCAAATAATTTTGTTGTAAAATCTGCTTATGGATAAGAATTTCAAAAGACCTGAACTATTGCTTCCTGCTGGCAGCAAAGAAAAACTCGATTATGCAATTCATTACGGAGCGGATGCTGTTTATTTAGGTATGGTCGATTTTAGTTTAAGGGCGATGAGAAAAGGTGAACTCATTACTTATGATAATTTAAAAGAGTGTATTGAACTGGCGCATTCTTTTGGGAAAAAAGCATACCTTACCTTAAATATTTTTGCATATAATTCCGATATAGATAAGCTCATCGAAGCCGCTGAAATAGTAAACGAGGCAAAACCTGATGCAATTTTGTTTTCGGATTTTGGTGTATATAACATAATAAAAAAATATATGAACGGAATTCCGCTGCATGTGAGTACTCAAACAAATATACTTAATTATGAAGCTGTCCGCTTCTGGCAGGATTTGGGAGCTGTAAGAGTAGTTCTTTCAAGGGATTTATCCCTGGAGCAGATAGCTGAAATAAAAAATAAAGTACCCGAAATGGAACTGGAAGTATTTGTTCACGGCGCACAATGTGTTTCTTTTTCCGGAAGATGTCTTATAAGCGACTATATGACCAAAGGAGAAAGAAAAGCAAACCACGGCAACTGTTCCCAGTCTTGCCGCTGGAGCTACAAACTGGTTGAAGAAACAAGAGAAGGCGAATATTTTGATATAGAAGAAAATGAAAGAGGCACTCATATTTTGAGTCCGAAGGATCTGGCATTAATCAATTATCTTCCGGAATTGATTGATATAGGAATTGACTCATTTAAAATTGAAGGCAGAACAAAAAGCCTTTATTATGTTTCTGCTGTTGCAAAAGCATATAGAAAAGCAATAGATGATTACCTCTCAACCGGACAAATTGATAAAGATGCTAATTATAATGAAATTATTAAAATAGGCAACAGAGGCTATTCAACAGGTTTTTACCTGCACAAACCGGATTCTGAAGGCTACAGCTACGATATTTCAAAAGGACTTGCGGGTGCTGACTGTCTTTGCGTATTTCTGGAGGAAAAAGACGGATTGTATAAAGTACTTACAAAAAATAAATTTCTATTACATGATGAAATAGAAATTATTACTCCTGATGAATGCTTTAAAACAACAGTTACAAAAATTATTGATGATAAAACAGGTGAAGAAAAAAATCTTTCCAACACAAATGATATAAGCCTGCTTGAACTTTCCAAAAGACCTCAAAATTATAAATATGCACTTGCAAGAACAATTGGAGTTAAAAATTTACGATGATTTTAAAACCTGATTATAATGTTGTTTCATTATTTGATATTGATTTTAAAAAAATTAAATCACAAGGAATAAAAGCGGTTCTTTTTGATTTGGACAGTACTGTTATGCCTTCAAAGTCAGGCGCATATCCTGAAAAAATAAAAGAATTATTAGATGATTTGAAGCAAAACTTTGTTATTGCAGTTATAAGCAATAATAAAAATCAGGAATATATTAATAAAGTCAGAAAAATATCGGCATTTACCGTAATCGGTAATGCAAATAAACCTTCTCCAAAAATAATGAAAGAGTTTCTAAACTCAGCTAACATCAACCCTGATGAAACGGTTGTTATAGGTGACAGACCCCTGACAGATATACTGGCGGGGAAATTACTCGGTGCTAAAACAATCCTTGTTGATTCTGTCACAAAAGATACCGAAAATAAGTTAACAAGATTTGTAAGGAAATTAGAAAGACTTGTAATCCGTTAATAAGCATGAACTAATCTTTTAAAATAGTTACTTTCCTGATAAAACCATTGCAGACCTTTTTTAAAATAACAAAAAGGAGTAATAAAAATGCTTGTAGAACTAAATGATAATAATTTTGAAGAAAATACAAAAGACGGAATAAAACTTGCCGTTTTTACTGCCGATTGGTGCGGTTTCTGCCGGAAACAAAAACCTGTTTTAAAAGAAATTGCAGATCAAAATATATGGATTGGCGAAATTAATGCGGATAAAAATCCTTACCTTGTCAGAAAATTTGGAGTAAGCGCCTTTCCTTCTTTTATTCTTTTAAAAAACGGTAAATTAACAGCTCAATTTGCGGGATACAGAAATAAATATGATTTATTAAACACTTTACTTGATTATCTAAAATAAAAAAAATCCAAATTAAAAAATTTGGAAGTTAAACAAAAAGGAAATTAAAATATATTTGAAAAATATTAATTACGATAGCCAATACCTGCTCTGTAACCTGAAATTGTATACATAAGCGGCAATGCCGGCTCTATCCATTTTAAACCCGATAACAACGATACTGTTGCTATATCATCCGTATGTAATCCTATATCAAGAACTTCAGGAGTTCTTTCTTTTTTATGACAATTATGTCCTAATATCTGATTACACAAATAATCTTCTATTTTCTTTTGTGAAAAATTGATATCCAGAATATCAGTTTGTCTTTTATGAAAATTTTTATGTTTATGTTTATATTTATTTTTATTAAAAATAGGATCTATAACATTATCTCCGATAAAATTTGCGATTTTACTGCCGCCTATAATTCCTGTTGAAACTATGCCGGCTGTCATTCCTAAAGCACGGGCTTTTTTAGACGTTATTCCCATTTTTTCAAGAACTGCAAGCGCTGCACCTGCTCCAATGTTACACATAAAAATATTGGCAAGATATTGATATGAACCTTCCTTTATTTTATCGGGGATTTTTTTCTTCCAGTGTTTATCCGTTGCTTTATCTGCGGCAATGCCGCCTGCAATTCCTCCTATAACAGGTACAGCCCCAAAGACTGAAAGATAACCGATTTCGGAGAAAATATCCTTTGCGCTGATATTTTGCGGGGACGGAATTAATTTCTCCAAGAATTCGCTGCCTCCTTTTTTATCTTTAACATTTTGAAATAAAGTTTTTACTTCTTTAAAATTCAAAATTTTTTCTTTACCTTTATTTAATATATCTTTTGTTTTTTCATCTATACTTGTATTTTTTACAAAAGTATCAATAATTTCTTTATTTCGGTTTTTAATTGAAGCTAAAGAGTCGGGAAGCGGTCTTTTTGATATGGCAGAAGCAATATGAGGGGCAGCAAGAGCAGAAGCTGCAGTAATACCTAAAGTTATTCCCGTTTTTAATGCCCGTTTTTTTCTTTTTCCTTTTTCAGCTTTGCTTGCATCATAAGCTGTGTATGCAGCCGCTCCGCCTGCTAATATGGCGGGCATCGCTTTTTGAAACTTTGAAACTAATATCGGCTGGTCTAAAAATTTACCTAAAACTTGCAGGTTATTCATAATAATTAATTATTTTTACCTTTCTTGAATTTATCTATAAAATCCTGATTATTCTCACAATATAATTGAAACTCTCTTATTTTTTCAAAAACCTCATCACTAACTACATGTTCAATTTTACAAGCATTATCTTCTGCAATTACTTTATCCAGTCCAAGTGTATTTTCAAAAAAAGAAGTAAATGTATTGTGTTTTAAAATTACCTCTTTCGCTTTTTTTAATCCTTCGGGAGTAATAGTAATTCCCTTATGCCCTTCATATATAATAAGATTTTTATCCGCAAGCTTAACAAGGGCCTCCGATACCGAAGCTCTTGAAATATTCAATTTTTTCGCAATCTCTACTGCCTTAACACAGCTGCTTGTCTCCAGCAAATTACATATTAATTCCAAATAATCTTCTAAACTTGCACTTAAATTATTTTTCATTTTCTTTTCCCTTGTTCAAAATTGTAAGGCATGCCTAACTATTTGTCAAGTATACCTTACAAAATTTTATTTGAATATTTATTTCTGACATTGTATATTTGAAAAAAGAGGAATATATGTTAAAAATTGCAATTACAGGTAACATCGCCAGCGGAAAATCACAAGTTGAAAAAATTTTGTTGTCACTTGGCTATAAAGTTATTGATACAGATAAGATAAACCATTTTATATTAGCCTCAGACATGGAGGCGGTAAAAGAAATAAAAGAAGCTTTTAAAGATGATGACATATTAAATGAAGATAATACCATATCAAGAGAAAAACTTGGCAAAATCGTTTTTACTGTTAACAGTAAAAAATTAAAACTTGAAGAAATTCTTCATAAAAGAATATCCAAAAAAGTTGATGAATTTTTAGAAAAGAATAAAGATGAGAAGATGGTTTTTGTATCTATACCGTTATTGTTTGAAACAAAGCAGGAAAGTAAATTTGATAAAATTATTTTTGTTTCCGCTGACGAAGATGTCAGATTAAAACGTTTACTGGAAAGAAATAATTATACAAAAGCCCATGCAAAAAAAAGGATTTCATCTCAGGAAAAAGAAGATGAGAAAATTAAGAAATCGGATTTTGTTATTTATAATAACTCCGATTTCATTAATTTAAGAAAGCAGGTTAACAATATTGTAAACCAGTTATGTAATATTTATCTTTCCTGAAGTTAATTTTAAAATTGATGATTTATAAAAAGAAGTATCAATATTTAAGTATTCACCGAGTACCAGAATAGAGAAAAGGAAATCTCTTATTTCATCTTTATTTTCGTTTGTTTTGAGAACTGAATCTAACAGTTTAGTAAATTTCATATAGATTTTATTAAAATACATATTTTGAGCCTCTGCTATATCAACTTTTAAATCCAGTTTTCCGGCATATTCGAATAATTTTAATATTTTATCAAGCCTGTGAAATTCAAAATTTACAACAAAATTATAAATTGACTGCTGAATTTGTTCCGAGAATATTTTATTTGTCGGTGATTTATCTATTTCTACTTTAAATGCGGCAGCTTCATTTAATATTTCAGCCGCTTTTTGAATTACAGACTCTTCAAGTATATTAGGTATATCATCAAATAAAGCATTAAAATCATTTGACAAGGTATATTGAGCCGCCAGCTTATATTCAACAGGAACATTTATTCCAAGTGCTATAAGCTGCATAATAGAGCTCTTACCTTCATTATATACATCTCTGTAGTTGTTTGAAAATTTGCTCAACTTATCTTTTAAAGACGTCAATAATATTTTGCTTCTGTCTTCTATTAACACGTCTTTTAAAGTAAAATAATCATTGCCGAATATGTTATCAAGAAGCCTTATAATTTCCGTAACCGGATTATTTAAATAAGTATCGGTAAGTTTTTTTGTAAGTTCCGTAATATTATCAGTATCGTCATATCTTTTAATCGCACAATGAAAATCACCTTCAGGGAATTGAAGAGACGCAAAGAAGAAATCCGATTTTTCCAAAGTAATTTTAGATTCAATTTCAATTCTGCCTGCAGAAAACCCCGTAGAACCTTTTGACACTTGTTTATAAAAATGCTTTTTAATATTATAGCAATAAAGATTTGAATTATCATCGAAATCGGTATAAGTAGAAGAAATCGCCCAGAGCGCCGCAATTTGCTTTATTGAAACAATCGAAGGTTTTACAAATCTTTCATATACATCTTTTCCGCTTCCAAAACCCGTAATATTACTTTGTGCTCTTGATAAAATTTTAAGAAAATCAGATTCTATATCTTTATTAGAAAAAGAAGAAGCAAGCTGCATTGCGCGCGCTGCATATTTCATTATCTGGGTAGTTTCAAGTCCCGATATTTCAGCAAAGAACCAGCCGCAGCTTGTATACATAAGCATAGCCTGTCTTTGCATTTCCATTAATTTTAAGGCTTTAACCATATCTTGTTTTTCAAGATTATATTTTTGATTTTTTTCGAAAAATGCATTAACAGAAGTTGATGCTCTGTCAAGAATTACGTCAACATAGTCATTTCTAGCCTGCCATATATCTTTAAAATAGACAGAAGCTTTTTCTTCAAATATTTTAATAAGTTCATCCCGGACATAATCAAGAGCTTCTCTTAAAGGTTTTCTCCATTTCTGGTTCCAGCCGTAGCCGCCGCCGGTTGAACAGCCGCAATCATCACACCATCTGCCGACACCATGCGCACAGCTCCAGGAAGAAACATCTTTTATATCAACTTCATATTCTGCAGGTTCTTGTTCAAGATAATTTGCATAGTTCGTAATAATAAAACCTTCATCTTTAGCACGGATTTTAAGAACATAAGCCAAAGCCATATCCCCGAATTTTGTATGATGTCCGTAGCTTTCGCCGTCTGTTGCTATATGTACAAGCTGATTATAATCTCTTTGAGAAGATATCCCTTCTTTTAGCCTGCCTATAAATTTATTACCGTCGGTAAGGAGCTGATCAAAAGCAACAGACTTTGAAATAGAACCGTCGTAGAAAAACAAATCAATATATTTATTTTTATCGGATTTTGCAAAGTATCTGTATGCTCTTGCCGGATCAATATTTCCCCAGCTTACATCCTGCCATTTATCCTGACTTCCGAGTTTTCTGACACTTTTTGCCTGATGAGGAGATAAAACAGTAAATTTAATACCGCAATCTATAAGCGCTTCAAGAGTTTTATCGTCACAGGCAGTTTCAGCCAGCCACATTCCCTCGGGTTTTCTGCCAAAGCGATATTGAAAGTCCTTAATTCCCCAAATAATTTGTGTATACTTATCACGATTATTGGCAAGCGGCATTATTATATGATTATAGACCTGAGCAATGGCGTTTCCATGTCCGTTATTTTTTGCCGCACTATCTACATCTGCTTTTATTATTCTGTCATATGTATAAGGAGCATGCTGTTCCATCCAGGATAATAAAGTAGGACCAAAGTTAAAACTTATATAAGAATAGTTATTAACAATATCCATAATCTTATTTTCAAAAGTAACAATTTTAGAAACCGAATTAGGAGTATAACATTCTGCCGTTACACGTGCATTCCAATCATGATAAGGAGAAGCACTATCCTGCACTTCTATTGTTTCAAGCCACGGATTTTCTCTAGGCGGCTGATAAAAATGACCGTGTATAGTTAAATATACTTTTCTGTTATCCTTCACTATTCTCTCCTGATATGATTTATTTAATGTGCGGTACAAATAATCTTACTGTTTTTTATCTTTATTTTTCGGAGTTAAATTTGTAAATGTTTTTACATCAACCCAAGGATCGCCAAGTGCATTTGAAAATACAGTCCCAGTAATTTTAATTTTATCTCCTGCCTCAATATCTATATTTTTTTCAGCTGTATCTCTATCAACAAATATTTTCATTTCAGAAAGAGGAATAACATGATCTTTAACATCATCTCTTTTTATAAGAACGCCTATATATTTTGTTCCGTCGCGAAAAGCCGGCTTATAATCAAGCCCCAATGTTGTATAAGCTACAAATTCAGCAGTAAATGAAATATTTTTATTCAAATATTTTGCCGGATTATTAACTACTTCAACAGGTGAAACATTCTGACAAGTACTCTTGGCTGCTTGTTTAACCGGCGCTTTTGTTGCAGCAAAAACTGTATTTATTTCAAATGTACCCGCAAATAAAAAAGTACACAAACAAAAAGATATGAAGAATTTTTTGTATATATATTTAATCATATTAAGCCCTCTATAAGAATATTTTACGTGATGTAAATACATCCAGAAATATTTTAACACATATTTAAAAAAATTATTATACCGCTTCTATATAATCTTATACTTATATAAGCATATTCAACTACTTAACGGTCATACCTTTATTATATTTCCGTTTCTTTTGTTCATCTTCTATCATATTTTGAATACGTTCATATAACTCAAAATTTGTATTTAGCTGTTTTGAGCGTTTTCTTGCATACTCAATCAAATCAAAAATATGTTTAGGAATATTATCTTTATGTTTGAGATACCAGTTTTCTTCTATATCTATGACCGTTGTATAAAGTCCTGCGTCATAATTAGCCTGCATCCATTTTTCTATTTCCTGAATATTATCATTTATTCCCGGGACTATAATATATTTCGCGCTCACAAGATATCTGCCTAAAAATGTAGTTTGAAGAGCATATTTTCTTATGGTTTCTCTTACCTGATTATAACAAGGCACCTGTTTTATTTTTTCATACGTTTCAGAAGTACCTGCATCAACCGAAACAACAACATAGCCCCTTATCTCATTTATAGCTCTTGCTAATGCAGGACTATATTTTATTCCGGAAGTATGAACTCTTATTCCCCAGAAAAAATTATCCAAAAAATATGTAACAAGCTCTTCAAATTCATCAAGCAGTGTCGGTTCACCGCCCCCAAATGATATAATACCGCCCGGACGTAAAATCCCGGTTTCATACATTTCTTTTATATAAGGCATTACATTATATAATTTTGCAACTTTAAAATCTTCCGGATTCTGCGTAGCATAACAATATATGCATTTTGCATTACAATTAGTCCAATGGCTTATATAAATGTTACTTATATATCTTTCTTTATCCCATTTTCCCTCTTGCAAAAAAGGACACCCTATACAGCTTGTATTTATCTTCCCTTTTTTATGAAAACGTCTGAAAATTTCTTTTACATAAAAAACTCTGTCCCAATTAATCTTCTGACCGACAAAATTATTTCTGACTAAAGTGTGGCCGCCGCCCTCATGACCGCAATAACAACACATTGTGAGTTTATATTGAAAAAATACAATCCCGTGTTCTATCCAGGGACAACTGTAATAATGCCCTTCTTTTTTACTTACATATTTCTCATTATAAATGAACACCTGTTTTATATTTCCTTATTTTTTTGATTTTGTTCGTTTTTAATAAGATTATACAACACTGCAGCCCTCTCACAAAATTCTATTTTTATTTCATTAAAATCAGAAATCTTCCTTACAAAAAAAATTATTTCTTTTAAATAATCAGGTATAGAATCTTTAATCTCCCTAAACCAATTTTCTGCTATATCAAACACCAGCTTTTTAATGCCAAGATTTTTTGACAATATATACCAGTCTAATATTTCTTTTTCATTATCATTTATTCCTTTGATTATCGTATATTTCAATATAACTCTTTTTTGTGAAGGTTCTTCATATTGTTTATATCGTTTAATATTACTTATAGCAATATCAAATTTATTCAGACCTTTTATTCTTTCATAAATATATGCACATCCGGCATCCAATGAAATTACAACATTTGTAATATTATTGGAAAGAGCATCCGCTATTGACTGACAGTATCTTAAAGCAGGAGTATTGACTGTTACTTCTTTCATACCGTAATTTATAAAAAAATACATAAGTTTATCAAACTCCGGATGAATACAAGAATCACCGCATTCAAAAACCACTTTTGTATTAACCGTAAAAAGTTTTTTGTCAATTAATTGCTCAATTGCAGGCATAACATCAAAATGTTTAGCTTCAATTAAATTTTCCTGCTTTGGAGAATTACAATAGCAGCAATTAATATAACAATATCTCCATTGGTTAAGATATAATGTTTCTATGTATTCAGACTTATGCCAAGCTATATTTTTAAGGTTATGACATTTTTTACATTCATCAGGAATAATTCCGTTTTTCATTTCTTCTACAGAATTTTTTCTTTTTTCTATTATTTTACTAATATCAAGCCATAATCCGTTAAAATTTTTCACAATAATCCTATCCTGTAAAAAAGGACACAGTTTAACATTATTTTCATAATCAAAAAAAAGAGAAGATTGAAGATGTCCACAACTAAAATACTTATTCTTTTTGCCGCGAATTGTATTTAACAAATTGAAACAGCCCATATATAACCCTTATTTATCAGAATTTAGCTTTAATCGGTTTTCCCTGTCTGCTCTTAAATTGTATGCTCTTTCATATAATTCGCAGCTTTCTATACCATATTGACGGTAGCAGTCAAAAACAAAATCGCAAATAACATAAAGATACGGAGGAATTTTATTTCTGTTTTTCTTAAACCAATTGTCCTCAACATCAAAAGCTATATGTTTTATTCCCGCATCATAAGTTTTTTGAAGCCAGTTTTTGACTTCCGTTAAATTATCGTTAACTCCGGGAATTAAAACATATTTAGTCCTTATTAATCCGTTTTTTGATTTTGCATACTTAGCAAGATTTTTCCAGACTTTATCATAGCATGGGACCTGTTTTATTTTTTCATATATCTTCTTTGAGCTTGAATCGACAGAAGTAATCAAGGTTATTTTTCCTAATTTCAAGCCTTTTTCTATAGCCGGAGAATATTTTATAGCATCAGAATGTATTCTTATGTTATAAACATCATAATTAAGAAGAAGATATACTAAATCTTCAAATTCCTGAAGAATAGTAGGTTCACCACCGCCAAAGGTAATCGTTGCATTTTTGGAAAGAATTTTTTTATCAATCATATCTTTAATTACGGGATATATATTATATGTTTTATTAGAATTAAAGAATTTTTTATCTTTTTCCGTATAGCAATAAATACAATTACAATTACAATGAGTAAAATGACCAATGAGAACTTCATCTATATAATTATCAGGATTCCATTCCTGTTCTTTTAGATAATAGCAGCCGGAACACTTATCAGGAGTATTACCGTTTCTTGCATTTTCTCTAAGTATATTTCTTTTATTAAAAAACTCATCCCAGTTTATGGATTCGCCATTATAATTGTTAATTTCTATAATACTCCCTCCACCGGGATGTGAACTTATACAACATATCTGGACAGAGTTAGAAAAAAATGTTATTCCATGCTCTAAATGTATACAACTGATATATTTCAAAACAAATTCCTATTTAAAGTCTGCATTTAGGAATATTATACATATAATAAAAATCAAAAACAAGAAAATTTAGTATTCTTGACTATTATATACTTAAATGATAATTTATAGTAAGGATAGATGCTGGGATTTTTTTTGTGAAATATTTGAGCTGCAGATACATTGAACATGGAATGGATTTTGAGCATACAAGGCTTGAAACTTGTTGTTTTACATGTCATAGCGGCGGAGGAAAAATTACGCTGAAAAACGAATATGCCGGAGAAGCAATTGACTGGGATAAATTATTTGAACTAAAAAGGAAATACAGAATAGAACACAGAAAAGGCAACCTGACTCCCAACTGCATAGGATGTGTATTTCTTGAAGAAAAAGAATGGGATGAAGAAGATTATATAAATTTTCTCCAGTTTAACTATTGGGTATTATGCAACAGCAAATGTTCATACTGCTATGAAGTCCAGAATAAAAAAATGTTTGAGAAGATAAAACCTTATGATGCCGTACCGGTTATAAAAGACATGATAGAAAGAAAAATACTGCGTCCCGGCGGAGAAGTTTCTTTTGGCGGCGGTGAACCCACAATAGCTCCCGAGTTTGAAGAGCTTATAAAACTCCTTTCTGAAAACGGCTTTAGAAACATGAGAATTCATTCTTCAGGAATTAAATTCTCTCCTGCTATCGAAAAAGCAATTAAGATGGGTGTATTAAACGTTGTTATTTCTATAGATGCAGGAAGCGAAAAAACTTACAAAAAAATAAAAAATGTAAATGCATATAAAAAAGTTTTGGAAAATATGAGAAAATATGCAGCCGCCAATAAAGCCGGCTGCGGTCTTTTGACTTCAAAATACATAATTATTCCCAATATTAATGACAACCGTAAAGAAATTGATTTATGGATAGATTCTGTCCGCGAAGCCGGCGGCAGATGGCTTGCTCTCGATATTGAGGATGTATGGTACAAAACAAATCGTTCCACGATTTCTTCTTATTATCTTGATTTGGTAAATTACGTTATTGATAAAGCGAATTCCTTTAATATGAAAATTGAATTATATGACAGAGCAAGAGGGCTTAAAGAAGGTAAGAATTTTCTTTAATTTGTAACAAAGTATTTAATAATTGTATATATTTACTGCAAAGAACGGCAATTTTATAATACTTGTTTTTTTATAATAATAGAAGGTATAAGTATTGTTATGTTAAATATTTCAAGAATAAATAATACGAATCCGCTATTATATACTGCTCCTAAAAATATTAGGACATCATCTGTTTCGCAGAACAATAGCGTAACTATACCCGAAACACTAAGCAAAATTACAAATGAAAACTTTAAAGCTTATATTCCTTCTTTTAAACGCACAAATAAAACGGAAACAAATACTCAATTACCTTCGCCGGAAGAACAATTAAGAACCGTTAAAGCCAAATTAGATAAAAATTCCCAAATTGTTTTCAACAGGCTTGAGCGAAAGGGAATATTAACTGATAATTCTTCAAATGACGGGTCTACTGTTCTTGAAAATTTATACAAAATAGCAACAGAGCCGAGAATAAGAGGACTAAATGACAGTCAAATTATTTCTGAAGTAATAAAAGCACTTGACAATCCTTCATCAATAACACAGAAATTCGGCGATATTCCCGATAATGTTGCACAGGAGATTTCGCAGGAAACAGGCAAAGCATTTCCGGGGCAAGCCCGCAATGTTGTTTCTTCATCTTGCGTCGTAGCAAGTATGGAATTTAATCTTGCGAGCAGAACACCCGCCGAATTTGCAAGGTTTGCACTAGGATTAAGCGGTCAAAACTACAGTGTTGAAAAAAATATAAAAATGTCTGATATAGCAGACGGAACAGTAGCCGGATTATGGATGCTGCGCGAATTTAATACGGATTATAAAATTTCGAACAACTGGGAAGATGTTTCAATTAATTTGTCTCCTGACAGAAATGCAATAGTAAGAGCCAGAGTTCAGACATCATATAAAGATCCTGATGAAAGGTCATGTGTTGACGTTTTAATTCAATCTGCATTACTAAATCTGGGTTCTCAGAATACCTATAATGCATTAACTGATGAAAGGACGGGAAAATTCAATCCGGATAAAAGCGGACTTACAGATTTTGAAAAAAACTTTGTTGAAGAAGTAGTATTCGGAACACCCAAAATTTCTGTTGTTTATCAAAATCTTGATGAAAACGGATATTTAAAAGGATATAATTGCCAGCCGGAAGAAACCTTGCAGCATATTTTAAAATCTCTTGAACTCGGACACAATGTAATTATCGGATATACTCATATTGATAATGAAAACAGAGTTGACGGGGGACATGAAATAACTATCATCGGATATGAAAAAGATAAAAACGGCAACGGGGTATTTATCTGCAATGATACCGATGATAATATTGATGAACCGATAAGAATTAGTGAAGCCAAACTTCTTCCGCTGATACATCATGCCGGAATTTCAAAAGAGGCTTTAAGTCAAAATGATATTATAGTAGAGCCCTGGAGAGAGATTTTACAGGAATTTCAAAATAGTATAAAACAAAGTTAATACTAAACATTTGACATAAAAATCAGGTTTATATAAAATAAAATTGGAATTAAGGAAAGCATGGGTGAAAATCCCTCACCGGTCCGCGGCCGTTACAGTCGGAACGCTTGGTTCTCCGGTTACCTCGAGACAGGAGTATAAGATGATAAAATACATTACATGCTGATTTTTCCTTCAATTTTTCTAGTGATATTTTTTTGAAGGGAAAATTATGAAGATTAAGCGAGTTATTCTTCTTGCTTTTCTCTTATTAAATCAGATTGCCTCTTTTGCTATACAAGAAGCAGAAGAAAATAAAAATGTTTTATATGGAGAATTAAAAGAGAAAGAAGTATATGCATTAAGAAATTATGCCGAAGATATTGAAACTGCAGGCGCAAGCGTTGAGGTTATAACACTTGATGATATAGAATCACAGGGTTCTCCTGTAATATCTCAACTATTAAATCAAGCTGCAAGCTTAACCGTTCAGATGGAATCGTCAGTGGGCTCTCCAACAACAGTAAGAATGAGAGGCACAGACAGGATAAGGTTTACCATGGACGGCATAAGAATGGACAGACCGTCTATGACAAGTCCCGGAATGGAGCTGCAATACTTAATGAGCGATGATTTGGAAAGAATAGAAATTATCCGGGGTCCTCAGGGAAATGCAGGAGGTGTTAATGCTTCAGGCGGTCTTATTGCGCTGCAGACCAGAAGAGGAAGAGGACCTCTCTCAATAGAAGCCGGTTCCGATATGGGCAGTTACGGAACTTTTAAAGAAAGATTTGCCATTATGGGCGGCGATGAAAAGAAAGATTATTATATGGGTATTACCTGGCTTAAAAGTGACGGAGGAATGCACACTTCTAATCTGGGACATATATACAATAATGATTATAATAACCTAAGTGTTGTAACAAATACAGGTTTTCGGGTTCTTAAAGGCAAAGCGGAAATAAGAGATATATTCAGATTTTCACGTGCAAGAAAAGATATCGGTATAGGTTTCCATAATGACTGGCCTTACGGAATTTATCAGGCGCCTGAAGGAAATTACGGCACAAACATTGACATTATGAATGTTTTGTCTTTTGACCATACACCGAATAAAAACTATAATTACAATACAAAATTCGGTGTATATCATAATCAATCAAATAACTTTATTTTTCCGGATTTTATAAATACTGATCCTACAATGGAATCACTTTCCAAAATAGGAAGCACCCGATTGAATTTTACAACCCAGCATAATTTTAATTATCACGAATGGAATACTGTTTCTGTCGGATACAATTTAGAAACCGAATTTATTGACAGCAGATCAACAACCGTAAATTTCGGAATGGAAGAAATAAATAATTTTACGGGTAACACCATACAAAATGATGTTTTTATAAATGATTCAATAAATATTAAAGATAAATTATTTTTAAGAGGCGGAGCAAGACTGGTAAATAATTCTGCATACGGAACTTATGTTCTTCCTAACGGTTCTGCAGCTTTAATTTTACCTACATTTAAAATAAAGGGGGCAAAAACAAAATTCAGAGGTTCCTGGGGACAAAGCGTTAATACGCCTACTTTATATCAAAGATTTGCAAGAATGCGGCTAATGGGATACGAAATGATTCCAAACCCTAATCTTGATGCTGAAACAATGACAGGATGGGATGCAGGAATAGAGCAAAGCTTTTTTGATAATAAACTTAAATTCGATTTCGGCTACTTTAATAACAACTACAAAGATTATATTAACTTTGAATACGGCGCCGCGAGTTATATGTATACAAATATAGACAGGGCAAGAATACAGGGTTATGAAGCCCGCATGACATGGGAACCCAATGAAAAAATAAAAGCAATCATAAATTATACATATACTGACTCTGAAGATAAAACAACCGGTATGGACTTAGCAGCCTGTCCGAAGAACAGACTTAACACAATGCTGTATTGGACGCCGCATCCGAAAGTTAACACCTTCATAGGAGCAGAAGCAGCTTCAAGCCGGGCAATGAGTTCTTCTGCCGGCGCCGCAAGAACACCCGGATATGTTGATGTTAAAGCCGGAGCAAATGTAAAATTATTCAGTATAAAAGGCGTACAAGTATTTTTGAAAGCAATGGTGTATAATTTACTTGATCAAAAAATTTCAATGTACAGAAGCGGCGACTATCAGTATTATGCTCCGGGAATTCAGTTTATGACAGGCATTTTCGTAAAATATAATCTGCCTGAGAAGGAAAATTTATGATAAGAAACAAACGTAAAATATTTATATTAATTTTATTCATAATTTTTCTATTGGCGTTATATATTGCAATTTTTGCAGGATACAACGATAACGGAATCGGAATGTTTATTAAAACTTTAAATCTTTCCGATAATGATTCAGACAGTATTATCTTAAAGTTATTAAGATATCCAAGAGCATTAAAATCAATTATTGCAGGCAGCTGCCTGGCATTAGCGGGACTTTTCATGCAGTCGGTTTCCAAAAACCCTCTTGCAGAACCATATATCACGGGAGTTTCCTCCGGTGCCGGACTTGGAATTGTCATATCCGTTTTATACTTTAACAGTTCAAACTATTCTTTATTCGGATTTGCCGGTGCTCTTATTTCGTCTCTAGCAGTTATTTGCTTTGCGGGATTAAACAGGTTTTCAATTACAAAACTTATACTTACCGGCTTAGCGGTAAATTTATTTGCCGGTTCTTTAATATCTTTATTTATACTTACCAATCCTCAAAAAGCCCAGTCGATATTATTTATACTATCAGGCGGATTTAACAGCTCGAATATAATATCAGACAAAACCTTATTTTTCATTTTTATTTTGGGAATTATTATAAGCTGCTATTTTATCCCAAAACTCAATTTTATGAGAATTGATAACGGAATTTTATCATCGTTTAAAAAAGAAAAAGATATTTATACGCTTTCTGCAATAATAATCTCTGCATTTTTAACATCATTAAGCGTATTTGCGGCGGGTATTTTGGGGTTTATCGGTATAATAATTCCGCAGATAACAAAAATGTTTATCGGAAATGACTATAGATATTTATTCTTTGCAAACATACTGGCAGGTGCTTCGCTTGTATTATTTTCGGATTATTTATCAAGAGTTTTATTTTATCCTCTGCAAATTCCTTTAGGATTAGTTATTGCAATTACGGGAGCTCCGGTTTTTGTATTCTTTCTAACAAAGAAAGGAGATATATTCAGCAGTTATGATAGAAATTAATAATTTATCTTTCTCCTTTGGAGAAACTCTATTTTTTAATAATATTAATGTTTCTTT
The DNA here is from genome assembly GCA_944323535.1 of Candidatus Gastranaerophilales bacterium. Taxonomy (GTDB): domain Bacteria; phylum Cyanobacteriota; class Vampirovibrionia; order Gastranaerophilales; family Gastranaerophilaceae; genus Avigastranaerophilus. The sequence goes on from CALUSW010000007.1 coordinate 44,598, forward strand.
TCATAAAAATAAAATAAATGTAATTTTAGGACAAAACGGAACAGGCAAAACAACCTTGCTCAAATTAACGGCGAATTTATTAAAACCGCAGCAAGGGAGCATTAATATTTGTGATATGCAAGCCTTTTATCTGCCCCAAAAAACCAGCTACATTTCGGGGATAACTTTATATGAATATCTTTCTTCCATATTTTTTAAGCAAAAATTCAAATGGATTCTTTCACGGAATGAAAAAAATCAAATTAATTGGATTTTATATGAACTTGAAATATATGAAAAAAAAGATATTTTAACGGAAAACCTCAGCGGAGGAGAATTACAAAAAGCGAACATCGCACTGGGACTTTTATCCGGAGCAAATTTACTGCTGCTTGATGAACCTGTATCGAATCTGGACTTAGTTAACCAGATAAAAGTTTTCAATATAATAGAAAAATTAAAACAACTAAGTGTAACTACAATTATTATTCTGCATGATTTGAATCTTGCAGCCCGTTATGGTGATTTTTTTGCGGGCATAGATAAATATAGAAATATATATGGTTCTGACAAGGAGAATTTTTTTACTCCTGAGATATTACAAAAGATATATAATATATCTTTCTCCATAGTAAAAAATAACGGAGAAATTAATGTTCAGATTTCTAAATAAATTTTTATTTATAATAATAATATTTACCATCAGCAACACAACTTGCCTTGCTGATAATCCTTCAATAATAAGTCTTTCACCTGCAATAACCGAAATCATATATGCTATTAATGCACAAAATGATTTAATTGCCGTTTCAACAACATGTGATTATCCTCAGGAAGTAAAAACAAAAGCAAAAGCAGGAGATTCTTATTTTATTGATAAAGAAAAAATTATTAGATTAAATCCTGACTATATTTTTCTAAACGAAAGTTCAAAAGGACTTATGAATGAATTTAATAATACGAATATAAAACCCATATATTTTAAATCAAATTCAATAAATGATATATATAAAAATATTTTATTAATAGGTAAAATTACAAATAAAAATTTTCAGGCAGAAAGTCTCGTTAATAAAATTAAAAAAGAATTAATCAAAATAGAACCTGGAGACAAAAAGCAAATTTTATATCTTGTCCAGACAAATCCAATGATTACAATCGGGGAGAAAAGTTTTATAACGGATTTAATAGCCAAATCAGGAAATATTTCAGTAACGAATAATTTAAAATCCGACTATCCGGTTATAAATCCGGAATACGCAATAAAGTTAAAACCTGATATAGTTATTGTAAATTTTGATAATACATCAGGAAATATCAAACAATTATTTCCAAATACCCAAATAATATTTCTGAAAAAAGAACAAACTGATATTATAAACAGACCCGGACCGAGGATTTATCAAGCCGTTAATTTTTTTCTACAATCTTATTAATAAAATTTTATTGTCTCGGTCTGATTTTTATATTATATAATAACTAACAGTTTTATGGAGAAATAAAAATATGAATTTCAAAAAAATCACATTATTCTTACTTTTATTATGTTTTCTGAGCGGTTGTTTCTTGTTATGCGGTTTTACGTTTTTTAAAAAAGAAACAATACAGTCAGAAACAAAAGATTATTCGAAAATTGAGAACAACATCTGGTGCGTTACTTTTCAACTTGTTTGGAATGATTTAATGGATAATTTTACAAAAGGTCCTGTCAGGTTTGTCGGAGGGAATCCGCCTGTTGCAGATGAACTTAACAAAAGACTTTATGATAAAAGCATTATTTCGGAAGATTCTTATTACATAACTAACGGCAAAATTTCAAAAGAACTCAAAAAAACAATTGAAAAAGATATATATAAAAAATTTAAAGAAAAAAGCGATATATTGAAGCTCATTGACTGGAATGCAAAAGATTCATATTTGTTTTATGCAATGCTGAAAAAAGAATTTAACTTTTTAACCCAATTTGACAGACTAAATTCTGATACTTTTAACGGCGGAGACGAAAAAGTAAAATATTTCGGGGTAATAAATAAATCCGATAAAAAATTAAGAAATAATATTCAGGTATTATTTTATAATTCTGCCGATGAATATGCCGTTAAACTTCTGACAAAAGAGAATGAAGATGTAATTTTATACAGAACCGATAAAGAAGATTCTTTTACAAATTTATATAATTATATCGCTCAAAATGCAGAATTTGACTCATTTACAGAAAAAGATGTTTTACAAATTCCGGATATCAATGTGGATGAAACAATTTCTTATAATGATTTATGCGGTAAAAAAATTCAGGGCAGCGACTACATAATTTCTCAGGCGCTTCAGACAATAAAATTTAAAATGGATAATAAAGGAGGAAGTTTAAAAAGTGAAGCTGCAATTATCGCAATGAGAACAGCTTTAAGACCTCCCGTCGAAAAGCCGAGATTCTTTTTATTCAATAAAAGATTTATTTTATTCCTGAAAGAAGCGGATAAAGATAAGCCGTATTATGCTATGAGCGTTGAAGATTCTTCTTCGCTTGTAAAAGAGAATTAAAAATAATCTAGTGTCGCAACCTGCCGCCGACTGTCTTGAAATTCCTTACTCTCGGGCAAGAGGTTCATTTCGTTGCACTCTCATTCACCTTTGCCCTCACATAATCGAGTTTCACTCTACAGAATTTCGCTCATCGTCGCCGTCCGGTTGCTCACCTGCTTGGCTGCTCACATTAAACGGCTCCGGTCTTGCTCAATCGCAAGCCCTTAAGCCTCTGCTCGCAATCCGCTTTTCAAAACGCCACTCACCTGGCAGCTGTACTGCGGCGGATACAAGCTCACAAGCATCACCTGCGGTTCTGCTGTTCGTTTTGTAAAAAAAATTCACTCACGCCTTCGGCTTATCGTGAATTTTTCCTCGGACAAATAATAAAAAGAGTATAATCAATAAAGATTATACTCTTTTTTTGTTTTCATATATAATTAGCTTGTTATGTTTAAAAAGTTTTTAATTATACTATTTTTCTTTA
>CALUSW010000008.1 GCA_944323535.1 Candidatus Gastranaerophilales bacterium
TCATAACAGTTTTCAATGCCAATTTTATTGTTGATTATTATTTCATGGTGAAATATACGGTTTCTTAATCTTAGAATTTCTTTTAATTCTGGAAATATAACTTTTGTTTTATCCCATGTAGGACTGATAAAATAATTGTCAAAATCCGGAAATACATTACTAAAGAAGTCTTGCTTATCCCATAAATTGTTTTTATATGATTTTTTACAAAGATTTACCCAAAAACCAAAGGTTAATTCAGCAATTATTGCACCAGTTGAAAGTGTATTATTCTTTCTCTTTAATTTATTGTATGCCTCTAATAAAATATTTCTTTCGTTATCGGAAAGAATATTTTTATTCTTGACTTCTTCTAATAACCAGTTTTCACCTTTTAATTTTGCAACAGCATTATACAGTCTATTTCTTAAGGCAACTTCTAATGCCGCAATAATAGGGTAAAAACTTTCTGAAATTTGAACATTATAGATATATCGGTTTAAGATTAAGTCCGTATCATCACTATTATCATACTTATAAGATGATAATCTATCAATGCTTATGTTTTCTATAATTTTTGAAATATTTTCGTTTAAAAATTGCATGTCCTTATTATACCATAGTCTGTAGGTTGAGTTTGACTGCTTTTTCCCAAATCTCTGATTTTGTGAAAAATGTCTGGCTTCCCATAACCTAACATTAAAGGAATTAAAACAAGCGGCATAATATTACAATATAATGTAAATATAAAATAATTAAATTACATAATATTGTAAATGCTAAACTGTTTGTGAATTAAGGTAAAAATTTTATATTAAGAAAAATTACTATATTCTTAAAAGTTACAAAAGCATTGTTAAAAAGCAATAAAATCAATGTTATACAGGTTTAATTTTATATATTGTTTTTATTATCGTAAAACAACTTAAAATCGGGTTGTAAAACTGTACAGCAAGCAAGTACAGTATAAATTAAAAATTGTCAATAGCCCGTTATTCCTATTGCAACATAGTAAATAAAAATGGTAATATGAGTAATAATTAAAATTTTAAAAATTAAAATATTTTTATTTTAATTTTTGAAATAAGTGAGGGAAGTTGAAGAGATATTTTGCTTTCTAAAAAAAGAAGATAGAGTAAGTAGGGTGCAATTTTTTGCACCAAATCTTGTTAAATTACGTAATTTATTCATAATCTAAACTATTTATACAATTCTTATCTTCCAAATTACACCATTCAATGTCATAATAACCCTGTTTTACAAACTTATGAAAAGATGAAAATATCCAATTCTTTGGTACAATATTATAGTGTTTAAAAGAATTGTAATGGATATAATCAATATGTTTATGTAAATCTTTTTCATCTTTTATAATATGGTCATAATATCTACGTTGCCATATCCCTTTTTCTCCTCGTTTGATTGCTGATAATGATAAATTTGTATCATAAAAATTTTTATCTACGTTTATTGAAAAATTGAATTTTATTGTTCTTATTATTTGCGGAATTTCTTTTGATTTTCGTGTTGAAATTAACAAATGACAATGATTTTTTAAAACTGTAATTGCACAAATCTCAAAATCAAACTTTGTTTTTGTGTATTTAAAACTTTCTCTAAAAATATCAATATTTTTTATTAAAATATTTCTTCTATTGTGTGTAACAAATGTTATGAACGCATTTACAACACCACTATCAAAAAATCTACGATAATTGCTCATAATTCAATATTATCATATTTTATTGTGGTGCAAAAAATTGCACCCTACTTACTGCGGATTTTCCGTAAGCTGAAGCGAAGCGGAATTTTTGTCACCCTGAACTGGCTGCAAAATCCGTTGAGATAATGTCGAAACGTGATTTTATGTCCCTACCTGGTGTTTCAGGGTCTGACCAGATTGGAATTTACGTTTTTGGTTGGGAAAATGCTGAAATTTCGAGCACCCTCCCTTGTAAGCCTCCTATTGCCGGCAACAAGAAGAGCTGTAAATTCAGAATGACATTATATTTCAAATATTAAATCGTAACTTTATTTATTTCTGTTCCGCACATAGTTTTAAGTTAAAATAAAACTAATATCAAGTTTTAAGATAAAATTAATAATAAAACTCAAAATAGCCCGATTAAACAGTTGCAATTAAAATTTGACTGTGCTACCATTTTTATGTGTATAATACTATTTAGGAAAGGGAGCAGTTATGAAAATTCAGGCAATAAATTCTGTTCAAGCAGGTTCGGCATGTCAGCCTATTAAACAAGTTGAATTTGCAAGAAAGCAGGTGCCTGATTTAGAAATTAAAGATCCCTTGGGAGATGAAGATTCTTTTACTCCGGCTGACCCTTATACAACAGAGCAAAAATATAATTTAGCCTGCCGCTTAGCTGCATATTATAAAACACAATATGAAAACCTGTTAAAATGCGGCTGCTGCGAGGCATAATAATAATATAATAAAATATGAATAATAACGATAAGTATTGGTGTGCATTTGCCAGGTTAACAAAAACTTCATCTGCATTTATCAATAAAGTTTATGAATATTTCGGTTCTATTGAACTTGCATGGCATGCGGAAGCTTATGATTTATGGAAGATAGACGGACTCCAAAAAAGACAGATTGACGGATTTCTTGAAGAAAGAAAAAATATAAATCCGGATGAATGCTTAGAATATATTCATAAGCGCAATATAGGATTTCTTCATCCCGAACACAAAGATTACCCTTATCTTCTAAGACATATAGATAATCCGCCAGCCGGATTGTTTGTTTTAGGGGATTTAAAATCGTGTAATTTAGAAAGAACTATCGCAATAGTAGGTTCAAGAAGAGCAAGCGAAAATTCAAAAATTACCTTAAAAAATATTATTTCAGGTTTTAAAGGAACTGATATCTGCATAGTATCAGGACTTGCAGAAGGAATAGATACAACAGCTCATAAAGCGGCAATTGAAAACAATCTTAAAACAATTGCCGTAATTGGCGGCGGTTTTGATAAATTATATCCGAAGTCGAATATAAATTTGTTTAATAAAATTATTAACGGTTCAGGAGCAGTATTAACGGAATACTGGCCGGATGTTGATGCAATAAGCTGGCATTTTCCCGTTAGGAACAGAATTGTTTCGGGTATTTCTAAAGGAGTTCTGGTCGCCGAAGCGGCATTAAAATCAGGAGCTATGATTACAGGAAAGCTGGCACTTGAGCAGGGAAAAGAATTAATGTGCATGCCGGGATTAATATCTAACCCGAATACGGAAGGAATATACAAACTGCTTAAATCAGGTGCTTCTTTAATAACAAATACTCAGGATATTTTAGATGCAATGAACTGGGATATTTATAAAGTTAATCAAGACATTGAAAAAAAAATAAATCTTACACCGGAAGAAAATCTAATAACAGAAGCATTAAAAAAAGATTCTCTGACAATTGATGAATTAATTTTAAAAACCGGCTTGAATATTAATGATTTAATGGTAATATTAACAAAGTTAGAGCTAGAAGGAATGATTTCCCAAACACACGGGGAAAAATATATAATAACAATATAAATAAGCATGGCTAAAAAGAAAGAGAATATATTAGTAATAGTTGAGTCTCCCGCAAAATCTAAAACAATTAAGAAGATTTTGGGGAATTCTTACGACATAGAAGCCAGCTACGGTCATATAAGAGATTTTCCGCCAAAAGTTCTCGGGTTTGATGTGCAGCATGATTTTACTCCGACATTTGAAGTAATTCCCGAGAAAAAAGCCGTAGTAAAAAAACTTAATGATCTGGCTAAAAAAGCAGATAAAGTATTTCTTGCTTCAGACCCTGACCGTGAAGGAGAAGCAATTGCATGGCACGTTCGCCAGGTTATAGACGTTCCTGATGATAAAGTTTTCAGAATAGAATTTAACGAAATTACACCAAAAGCCGTTACTTATGCAGTTGAACATTCAAGACAAATTGATATGCAAAGGGTAAAAGCCCAGCAGACAAGACAAATTCTGGACAGACTGGTAGGTTATAAAATAAGTCCTGTTTTATGGGAGAAAATGAGGAACTATCATCTTTCCGCGGGCAGAGTCCAAAGTGTTGCGCTTAGAATGATCTGCGAAAGAGAAGAGGAAATAAAAGCATTTACTCCGGTAGAATACTGGACTATCTCTGCGGATTTGTTAAAAGGAAAATCTCTTTTTACGGCTGAGCTTGCAAAATATAAAAACGCAAAAGCCGATATTAAAAACGAAGAAGAAGCTGAAAAAATAGCAAATTACCTGAAAGAAAAAGACAGAGAATTTGAAGTATCCAAAATTACAACGAGAAATACGCAAAGAAAACCTGCCGCTCCTTTTATAACATCAACTCTGCAAAGAGAAGCGAGCAGTAAATTAGGCTACGGTGTTTCAAAAACAATGCAGATAGCCCAGAAGCTCTATGAAGGTATAGATATAGGTTCAGACGGACCTGTCGGTTTAATCACATATATGAGAACAGACTCCGTAAGAATATCTGATGATGCGCAGGTTGCAGCAAAAGATTTTATTACCTCCAATTTTGGAGAAAAATATTATCCCAAGACTCCGAATAATTATGTAAAGAAATCAAAAAACGTACAGGATGCACATGAAGCAATCAGACCTTCTTATGTTGATAAGACACCGGAAAGCATAAAAAAATATCTTACTAACGAACAATATCAGCTTTATAAATTAATATGGAGCAAGTTTTTAGCTTCTCAAATGGAAAATGCTTCCGTTAAAAATACAACAGTTGATATAACAGCAGGCGATTGCCTGTTTAAGTCCGGCGTCAGCAAAATCATTTTTGACGGTTACTTAAAAGTTTATAATGACGATGAAGAAAAAGAAGAATCTTCCAAAATTCCTGATTTGAAAGAAGGAGATAATCTAAAACTTAAAGAAGTTATACCCAAACAGCATTTTACAAGCCCGCCTCCAAGGTTTACCGAAGCTTCGCTTGTTAAAGCTCTTGAAGAACACGGCATAGGAAGACCCAGTACATATGCGCCCATTATTTCTAAAATACAGCAAAAAAATTATGTTGAAAAAATTGATAAAGCACTGGCGCCCACAATGCTTGGAATGACTTTGTGCAAACAGCTTGTTGAATATTTTAAAGATATTATGAATTACGAATTTACGGCAAATATGGAGTTAAAACTTGATGAAATTGCTGAAAACAAGCTTAAATGGAATGAAGTTATAAAAGAATTTTATAATCCTTTTATTGAAACAGTTTCGGAAGCTAAAAAGAATATGCAAAAAGTTCTGATTGAATCTGATACAATCTGCCCTAATTGCGGAAGTAAAATGGTCGTAAGAACAAGCAGATTCGGAACGCAGTTTCTGGGATGTTCTAAATATCCGGAATGTAAAACAATGCTGCCCCTTGATAAAGACGGACAAAGCATTGAACAAAATAAAGAAACGGATGAGAAATGCGAAAAATGCGGCACGGCAATGATTCAAAAAACAGGACCTTACGGACCGTATCTTGAATGCACTAATGAAGAATGCAAACACAGAAAACGTATAATCAAATCAACCGGCGTAAAATGCCCGAAATGCGGAGAAGGTGAAATAATATTCAAAAAATCAAAATACGGAAAAGTATTTTTTGGCTGCAGCAATTATCCAAAATGTGATTTTGTATCGTGGTATGAACCCGTAAATGAAAAATGCCCCGAATGCGGAAGTATACTGGTTAAAAAGATTACGAAAAAATCAAAGAAACTAGCCTGCAGTAATAAAGATTGTTCATTTTCAAAAGATATGGAAGAAGAATAGCTATGTATAAATTCGGACTTATAGGATATCCCCTGTCGCATTCAATGTCAAAAGTTATCCAGGAAGCTGCTTTTAAATCATTGGGACTGGAAGGCACATATGAAATAATGGAAACCGAACAAGAAGATCTGGTTTCAAGAATTAAATATCTGCGTTCAAACGGATTTAACGGATTTAATGTAACTATTCCTTTAAAGGTTCCTGTTACACTGTTTTTATCCGGAGTTGATAATATCGCCAATATAACAGGCAGCGCAAACACTATAAAAATCATGCCTGATTCTTCTTTAATGGGCTATAACACTGATGTATACGGTTTTGTTGAAGCAATACCGGAAGAATTCAGAAAAGAAATCGAAGGCAGTGAAGCCGCAATCCTTGGCAACGGCGGCGCGGCTAGAGCAGTTGCAGTGGGACTTTCAATATTAAAAGCAGCTAAAATAAACATATATGCCCGTAATATAATAAACGCTTCAGAAATGGCAGAAGGACTCAGAAGAAACTTTTCCAACATAAAAATAGACTGTTTACAAATTGAAAGTCTAAAGAACCTGTCTAACTGCAAAATTCTTGTTAATACAACTCCTATCGGAATGAGAAATAAAGCAATGGGAATTTCACCCGTTGATGAAAATGTAATAAAAACAATGAATAAAAATTCAGTTGTTTATGATATTGTATATAACCCGTTGAAAACAGAATTGATTAAACTTGCAAAAAAACATGGCATTAAGACAATCTATGGGCTTGATATGCTTATTTATCAAGGAGCAAAAGCATTTGAAATCTGGACAGGGAAAAAGCCCGATACTTTAAGGATGAAAATAGCAGCACTTGAAGAAATGGCAGATATATAATTCTGTTCCGCAATTAAGTAAAAGGATAATTAAATATCAACATTCTGCATCATGGAAATTAAAGTTGAAATAGTAGACTCCATTGACACACTGTCTGAAATTCTTTGCTGCAAAAAGGCATTAATCTGCGGCATAAGCTCAATTGCAATATCAAGCTTAGGGTTAGACCCTGCATTATACATCCCTACATCAATTAAATCTTTATTTTCACGGTATAATGCCATTAATTTTCTCATTTTATAAGCAGCTTGTTTATGTTCTTCAGTTACAATTTCCGTAAATAAACGGCTAATACTTCCCAACACATCAATAGCCGGATAATGATTCATTTCCGCAATTTTTCTTGATAAAAATATATGACCGTCAACAATACCTCTTACGGTATCAACAACAGGGTCATTAATATCGTCGCCCTCCATAAGAACGGTATATAATGCAGTAATTGAACCTCGAGGACTGTTTCCGCTTCTCTCAAGTGCCCGCTGAAGCCATGAAAATATAGAAGGAGGATATCCTTTAATTGTGGGAGGTTCTCCTATTGACAAACCTACTTCTCTTCCGGCCATAGCGCAGCGGGTTACGGTATCCGTCATAAGAAATACTTTTTTCCCCTGATCTCTGAAATATTCGCATACGGCAGTTGCCGACATTAAACATTTTTGTCTTATCAAAGGAGGCTGATCACCGGTAGAGCATACTATCACCGATTTTCGCATACCTTCTTCACCAAGAGAATTTTCAATAAATTCCTTAACTTCTCTGCCTCGTTCTCCAATAAGTGCAACCACATTGACATCAGCATCAGAGTTTCTTGCAATCATACCGAGCATAGTACTTTTCCCTACACCTGAACCTGCAAATAATCCCATACGCTGACCTGCTCCCAAAGTAAGCAGTGAATCTATTGCCCTAACCCCTGTTGAAAACATTTGTGTAATTATTGGCCTGTCAAAAGCCCCCGGAGGCGGATTATCTATATTTGTCCACCGGGCTCCCGCAGTTTCCAAAGGTTTTCCGTCAATTGGCTCGCCTAAAGGACTTATCAGTCTGCCAAGAAGAAAATCACCTACGGGAATTTTTATTGACTGTCCTGTTGTTTCGACAAGGCTTCCCTGTCCGATTCCCGCTCCATCATATAATAACAGTAATTGAGCATTCTCACCTTTAAACGCTACAACTTCCGCAGGTTTTCTTTCACCTTCGTATGTTTCTATAAAACATAAATCTCCTATTTTAAGTCCGGGCAGTTTAACTTCAACTGTTAAGCCGAGAAGCTTTGAAACAGAACCTTTATATGAATAAAGCTTTGTCGAATTAATTATTTCAAAAGCCTGTTTTTTTACATATTCTATTGATTTTTCAGTACTTTGATCCAGCATTTTTTACTCAAAATTATAATTTAATGATTCACCAATCGTATCAACCGCTTCAACTCTGATATCAGTTATAAGCTCGGAATATGAGATTACAACAATAGTCGGAATATGTCTTTCCAATAATTGATATAATGGAAGTCTTATTCTTGGAGAACAAAGAATAACCGGCTGAACATTTACACTCTGATGAGCCCTTATTAGTGTTGAAGCGGCAGATTCTATAAGTTCCTGAACCTGCAGAGGATTTAACAGGAACATAGTTCCAAGCTCAGTTCTCTGGCAGCTGTCATCAAGTGTTTTTTCCCATTCGGGAGATAAAGTTAATGCATATAGTATTTTATCTTTTGTACAGTTAGCAAGACATATCTGGCGGCCTAAAGCTGCTCTTAAACGCTCTGATAATATATCGGGTTCTTTTGAAAATCTCGCATAATCACACAATCTTTCAAATATATAAATAATATCTTTAATTGAAACTTTTTCTCTGATAAGGTTAACAAATATCTTACGTAAATCACTTGTGGAAATAATTGTCGGAACAAGGTCATTAACAAGTGTGGGATCCTGGCTTTTAACAAGTTCCATAAGTTTAAGAACATCCGTCTTTGTCATAATTTCATCAACATATTTTCTTACACAGTCTTGAAGGTGTGTAATAATAACATCGACAGAGTCAACCGCAGTAACATTGGGGAATTTCTTAAGATATTCGGTATCCATCCAGTACGCCTGAGTCTGATAAGTAGGATCAACACCAATTATTGCATCTTTAGGAACTTCCTTGCCGGTTGCATCCCACTGGTCGGCAATAACCATACTCTTTTTCGGATATACGGTGCCTGTTGCAACGGTATTACCCCTTACCGATATTAAATATTCGTTTGCACCGATTGCAGAGGAATCCATAATTCTTATATTCGGAATAATATAACCCAGTTCATCTGTTACCCTCTGTCTTAATGCTGCTATTTTAGGCAGTAATAAACCGTCCTGATCAGGATCGGCAATCGGCAGCAGTCCTGTTCCAACCTGCAATTGAAGTACATCTACCCCTAAGCGTTCATACATCCTGTTAGGATTTGTTAGGTCACTCATGCTTTTCTTAACAGCATCCAATTGTCCCAGCTGCGATTGAACATCTTTATTCACCGAAACAATTAAATATGCAGCCATGATAACAAGAGCGTAAAGTGTAAAAGTATACCAGGGGAGTCCCGTAACAAAACTTGTTACGGCTATCAAAAGAAGAAATATAACAGTAAAAATCAAGCTGGAGGGTTTACTTAGAATCTGTCCCGCAAGATCATCTCCCAACGAACCCCCTGAAGCGGTAGAACGGGTCATAACAATACCGGCTGAAATAGCCATTAATAATGAAGGCAGCTGAGAAGCAAGACCGTCACCTACTGTCAACACTGTATATTTTTGAACAGCTTCCCCGGCAGCCATACCCTGCTGCAAGATACCTATCGCCAGACCGCCGACAATATTTATTACAACAATGATGATACCTGCCATTGTATCACCTTTTACAAATTTCATTGCACCGTCCATAGAACCGTACAAATTAGATTCCCGCTGTAAATCCTCTCTTCTTTTAATAGCTTCTTCCGGAGAAATTAAACCTGCATTAAAATCGGCATCAATTGTCATTTGCTTACCGGGCATAGCATCCAATGCAAACCTTGCAGCAACTTCAGCAATACGTTCCGAACCTTTTGTTATTACAAGGAACTGTACTATTGTAATAATTATAAATATTACAAAACCGACAACAAGATTACCGCCGGTAACGAAATTTCCGAATGCGTCAATTACTTCACCGGCCTCGCCTTTTGCCAGAATAAGCCTTGTCGAAGCAATGGATAGAACAAGCCTGAACATCGTTCCTATTAATATTATTGAAGGAAATGAAGCTAATTCCAGCGGTCTTTGTATATACAAAGAAATCATCAAAAGCAATATACCCAGAGTTATATTAAAACTTATTGCGAAGTTAACAACAACAGGAGGAAGTTCAATAATCAACAGAACAATCAGCAATATTACGAATATTGCTAATGAAATTTCACTTATCATTGAAGGTCTTGCACCCTGAGACTGCGCCATTTATTATTCTTCCTGTTTCTTAAGAGCCTTTTCTATTATTGAAAGCTGGGTTTCAATTGTTGCATCTACTATTCCGTTTGATGTTTCAACTATTACTCCTCCTTCTTTTATCGTATTATCAGGCATTACTATTATTTTAGCTTCAAAATAATTTTCTGAAAATATTTCAGGTACTTTATCCCGTACAAGTTCTACATCCTTTGGCATAACTTTCAATGTTATTTTGTTTTCCGTCTTATTTATTTCTTCAATTGTACCTTTAATTATCGGAATAATGCTTTCTTTATCTGTTTCTATTTCTTTATTAAGAATTTTTTTTGCTATTTCAACGGATATATCCATTATACATTCCGAGACTTTTTGAAATACCTGTTCTTTATAGTTATAAAATTCTGCAAATTTGTTTCTCAACTCCTGTAAATCTTGCCGGGATTGCTGCATTCCTGCCTCATATCCTTCTTTTTTTGCCATTTCTCTAATTGAAACAGCTTCTTCCTGCGCACGCGATACTATATTTCTGTCCTGAGTCCTCCTGTATCCGCGTCTTCTTGTTCCTTCCCGTCTTTCTTCTCTTTGATCAAACTTAATTTCATCTATAGATAAATCAAAATCGTTATTATTTTTTAATTCTTCATCTTTTTTTTCAATTTTTTTTTCTTGGTTGATTTCTTCTTTTACATCCGGTACAACAGATAGATTTTCCGCGGTATTTACAACATCGGAAGACAATTCCGGACTATTTTCTTTTTGAATAGTTTCTTCATTTGTTTTTTGAATATTTGTATATTTTTTCTTAATTATCATTTATTTTTTCTTCTATACTGTTAACCAAAGATTGTATAACCAGAGGACTAAATACTTCGGCGGCAGGAAAATTTTTATCCAATATAAAATCTTTCACTGTTTCTCTTTCATTCATTGCTATTGAACTTAAAATTTCCGGAGATGTTGTTTGTATTAATTTGTAATGATGTTTTAACAATTTAGGGACATTAACTACATCCGGTTTGGGAAGTATATTTTTTATTTCTTCAAGAGCTTTAATAATAATCTTATGGTCAATTTTGTCCTCAATATTACTCATCTTCATATAATTAAAAATGTGTTTTGCATCATTTTTGTCTAAAGAATTAAGTATTTCATTAGCTTTTTGTGGTGGAATTTTTTTCAAAATTATAGCCAGTGCGGCAAATTTAAGCACCTTTTTGTCCGTCGGAGAAGCTGAATTTACAGCTTTTTCTTGCTGTATTTCTTCAAGTTTTGACGCATCCTCAGTTTTTTGTACCATATCATTAAGATTTGACTTATTAACTGCAGAATCATATTGCTGCTGCGTCAAAATTCCTCTTTTAACAAGCTTTTGAAGTTCGTCATTATAAACATTTTTTACTTTTTCTTCTACAAGATTTACTAAAGTGTCCTGCGGCATTTTTTTTATAATTGCTAATTTTGCCGTATTAAATATATTTGCGGCAATAATCTGCAATATAGCTTCTCTGTTCTGGGGCGGAATTTTTCCGTTAATTAAATCAATGGATTTATGGAAAGTCCATTCTCCTATGAACTGTGTAACAAGACTTGCCTGTTCGGCATTAAATTTTATCTGGGCATCGTTACTAAGTGCCTCACCTGCCATATAACAAAATTTTCTTACTGTTTCGACAATATTTTTCTTATCTTTATCTGTTAATGTATCAGGAGCAGCATTTGAACCCGGCTGCATTAATACCTCTGCTGCCTGTTTAGATAAATCCATTGCAAATGCTTTATAATCAAATCCCTCTATCGGCATTTATAATACACTCCGTTATGATTTTTCTATCCAGCTTTTTAATTCTTTTACTGTTTTCTGGCTGTCCCCATATTCCAAATCGGAAGTTACTTCTTCTATTACTTCATCCAGTGACACTTCTGCTTCTTTCTTTTTCTCAAGCTGCAGTTGTTTTTGATGTTCAAGTAATTCCTGAGTTAATATAGTCTGTTTTTCAATTAGCTCCGCCGCTTTTAAGTTAACATCAACTATTTGTTTTTCCTGTTCCGTTGTTTTTTGTTTCAGTTGTTTTAACTCTTCTTCCTGTTCATAAGAAGAATCTTTTAATTTTTTATGAACAAATACAAATCCTACAATTAAACCTGCAATCATAAGTACAACAGCAAGCCACCAGGGGTTGCCCGAAGCATCCGGAACCGGCAGATTAACGGGTCTGTCCGCTGCAAGATAAGGATCTATTGCTTCTGCATATGCAATAGATACGTCATCAGGTGATACTTTGGGAGATGCGGCATTTGCTATTTGTTCTTTAAGTTCTTCTTCGGTCATATTTGCAGGCATTGCATCAGCGTTCATTGTAACAGCTATTGATATTTTTTCAATAATTCCGGATTTATAATATTTTGTTTTATGAACTTTACCAACTCCATAACTTGTTTCAGAAGCAGTTCTTTCATAATTCTTATTCTGAGAAGATGTTGAGGAAGAATTTTTTAAGCCGTTCGGAAGATACACACTTACGGCATCAGAACCTTTGTTCGTATCCTGAGAAGTATCGCCCAGTCCTTCTTTAAATGTTTGTTCCGTCAAAGATGTCTTACTGCTAGGGTCATACTGAATACTTGTTTCTTCAACAGGCACCTGGTTTAAAAAGGTACTTACGGTAACAACGTAATTACCATGTCCTAAAAGCATGTCTAATTGCGCTGCAACCTTATTTTGCATATAAGTATCATTTTCCTGAATTTTCGAGATTTGATCATCAATAGATTTAACAAGGCTGCTGTATACATTACCGTTTGAGTCCGTAATAGAAATATTTTCTGCTTTTAAATCAACAACACTGCCTAAAAGCAAACTTTTTATTGACTTAATAACAGAATTATCAAGTTTTACACCGCTTGCGACAGTAAGCATTACCGTTGCATTAATCGGTTTTTTATCAGCTTTAAACATAGTGCTTTCGGGAATAGAAACCAATACAGAGGCATTATCTATATTCGGGAGCTGTCTTATTAATCTTGAAAGTTCGCCATTTACGGCTCTTGCAAGTTTAATTCTTTTATCTTCTCTGGTTGAAGTAAAATCATTTTTATCAAAAATTTCAAGTCCGACATTCTGGTCAACAAGTCCGCTTTTAACTATTTCAAGAAGCGCGCTGTCTCTTTGCGTATTAGTATACTTTCCGCCTTCCAGAAACACAGTTATTTTAGAGCCGTCAACCCTTCTTTTTGCAATTATTTGATGACGTGCAAGGAGAGTTTGGATTTCTATAGCTTTCCCCTGATTATCGGTAGTTACAATATCAAAAGATTCTTTTTGGATTTTATCGGCAACCTGTCCTGCTCCTGTTGAAGATTTTCCGCTTACTGCAAAACAAATAAGTAATATTACAATTATAAGAACAGCGCCTGTTCCTCCGATTACGGAGTAAAACACTGTTTTATTCTGCATAAGCTCTTTTATATTCATAAATCCCTAATCTTCAATATGATTACTACTTTGTATTATACTATTTTTTTTAATAATGGGTAACTACTTTACACTATTTAATTATATTGATATAACAAAATTTCACTTTTATAAAACAACTGATTATATAGAAATATTCATTACAGTGTTATATGCAGTGACAACTTTTGAAGTTACCTGTGCAGCAAGACTTATTCCGAGTTCTGCTTTCGCAACAGCTGTCATTACATCATGAATATCAACCTCTTGATTTCCGGTCATTTGCTGATTTAAAAGCTGATCAGGCTTTTCCACTTCGTTATTTAATTTACTTACGAGTCCTGATAGAACAGTTTTAAAGTCAGAAGTCTCTTTCAAAGAACTTGCACCAAAGCCTTTTTGTGAAAACTCGTCAACAGGCATAGATCTTAAAGAATCTGAAAAAATATTTATATTTGGAATTACTCTGTTTTCTATCATATAATTGCCTTTCTATTAAAGATAATTTGCCAGTATATTTTTTACATAATTTTGAGTTTCCCGAAAAGGCGGAATGCCGTCATATTTATCCACATTACCGGGACCCGCGTTATAGGCGGCAAGTGCAAGAACCAAATTTCCGTTATATCTGTCCAGCATACTCTTAAGATATCTTACTCCGCCGTCGACATTTTGCATAGGATTATAAGGATCCGTTACGCCTAATGACTTTGCTGTTGACGGCATTAATTGCATTAAGCCTTGCGCTCCTGCCGAAGATTTTGCATTTGGATTATATCCTGATTCCTGTTTGATAACAGCGTTTACAAGCTTTTCATCAACTCCGTGTTTCTTTGAGATTTTAGAAATCAAATCTTTTATATATGATTTTTCCGCAGGTTTAGAACTATCTATCGGATTAGCAGTTACAAAAAAATTATCATTTGACACATCCCGTGTATTTTTTATTTCAGCAGTTTTTGAAGTTAAAGAACCGAACTTTACGGAATTTTCAGGTTTATTTATATTAAATCTTGTATGTACATTTAACGAAGAATTCATAACATCCTGAAAAGTTCTGAATTCAACTCCTTCATTTATATCAGCAGCTTTGGTTTGGCTTTGGACATACGAGCTTATCTGCTGTGCCCTTTTAACTGCAGCCTGCTGTCCTGAAGTATTTAATAAGCTTTGTATCATCCCTGTAAACATACCCTGTTATCCTTAAACATTAAACCTAGCTTCCGATAGCAGCCGCTCTGTCCGCCATAGATTTACTAATCGTTATTATTGCAAGACTCGCCTCATAGGCTCTCTGCGCCATAATTGCATCTGTTATTTCAACAAGCGGATCAACATTTGAAGCGCGAATATAACCGTTTTCATCCGCATCCGGATGACCGGGTTTATATATCTTATCGCCTAATGTCGGGTCTTCAACAATTCCTGCCATTGATACGCTTCCGGTTGAATACGGAAGTGTTCCCGCACCGAAAACAGATTCTTTCATCTGATTCATGACACTCAGAAAGGAACTCCTGTCCGTTGAAACAACCAGAGGAATTTTTCTGACATAATTAGGAGTATCAAGATTGGCAATGTTTCTTGAACTTATATCCAATCTCATTCCATGTACTTTCAGGCCGTCACAGCCTACATTCATCGAACTTAAAATACCCATTAGCTGCTACCCATATTTATTACTGTTCTCATCTCCGTAATTAAAGAAGTCATTCTCCTGGCCGCAACAGTGTACAGCAGGGAATTTTTCTGCATTTCCGATAATTCCGTTGCAGGATCAATTTTTTCATTTGTAGTTTGAATAGTAACAGGCGAAGGCCCCAGTGCCGCAGCAAGTTTAGTTTCCAGGGGATTTGCCGTACCTCCTAAGTATTGAGAAAAAGATATATCTTTTCTCTGATAGTTTGGAGTATCCATATTCGCAAGATTTGAAGACAAAGCTTTTTGTCTTTCCGCTATTAAATCTAATGCATTTAAAGTTCTTCCAAATGGATTATTTGTTATTATCATCCGTTATCACCTTATCTATTCATTTAATGCTAATGCTTTTGAATACATATCATTTACCGTTTGCATTACTTTAAAGCTTGCCAGCATAGAAGCATTTAATCTTAAAATTGAATTGACCTCAGTTAATATATCGACGTTAGTAACTTCTATACTTCCCTGTTTAAACCGGTCATGTGTTTTTATCAAAACCGGCTCGCCTGATTCTGCCGTAAGGTAATACTTATTATTATCCGATTTTTTCAAACCTTCCGGATTTTGAAAATTTACAAGAGGAATTGTACCTAATATTTCTCTTTTTGTTCCGTCATTTGAAAAGATTTCAACATCTCCGTCAGATTTAATCTGAAGATTTTCATAATTTACCGGGATTTGAATTCCGTCACCGACCAAATACCCATCATTTGTTATAAGATACCCGTCTTTATCAACTCTAAATGAGCCTTCACGGGTATATGTTACATCTCCTGAAGGAGACGTGACAGGAATAAACCCTGCACCGGTTATCGCAACATCAAGTTCACGTTCCGTTCTTTGTACGGCGCCTTGTGAAAAGTCTGTTCTTTCAATACCTGAAAGATACCCGTTTTCATCGAGCATCTGCTCAAATCTTACCGTTTTATAGCCGTTAGTATTATAGTTTGAAACATTAGTTGAAATATAACCCATTTTTTCAAACTGGAGCTCTGCATTTACTATACCTCTGTTTATTATTCCTTGTAATGTTGTCATTTATAACCTTTCTAGCTGCCTAAAGAAGAAATTGCTCTTTGTAAATTAGAGTTTTGAATTGAATATAACTGCCTGTTCGCCTCAAATGTTCTGGTATAGGGAATAGCCTGCAAAAACTCCGATTGAAGGCTTACATTCGAGTATTCGTTGTATCCCTGTCTGACATTAGGAGCAAGAACAGCAAGCCCGTCTTGTGTAACAACACTTAAAGTACCTGCTGTTTCAAATTTTCTCGTTTTATTATTCAAAACCCTTACTACACCGTTTAAATCTATAGATATATCTTCAAGTTTTTCGGGTACAAAAGGAAGGACTAACGGGGTTCCCATATTAGTTAATACTTTACATCCGTCAAGAGATAATATCTCTCCGTTTTTATTCATTTTAAATCTTCCGTCACGTGTAAGTTTTATCCCTTCTTTTGTTTGCAGCTGAAAATATCCTTTTTCCGCAAGTGCAACATCAAGAGGATTTTCCGTCAAACCTAATCTTCCTACGGTATCATCAGTTGTTGTAGAAAGAGCATCTTCTCCTATAAATTCGGCAAAAGAAGAAACAACGGGAATTTTTCTTTGATATCCGATTTTATCAAACCCCACAACGTT
This sequence comes from Candidatus Gastranaerophilales bacterium, assembly GCA_944323535.1. Taxonomy (GTDB): domain Bacteria; phylum Cyanobacteriota; class Vampirovibrionia; order Gastranaerophilales; family Gastranaerophilaceae; genus Avigastranaerophilus. Next base: position 16,907 of record CALUSW010000008.1, read on the forward strand.
CTCGTTAGTAATCGCCATTAATGCCGTCTGCATTCTCATAGCGCGAATGTTATTAATTATTCCTCTTTCATTATAATTTATCCCGCCGTTAATCATACAACTTACCCTTTTTATTTTTTAGGAAGGCTTAATTACTTATTAATTCTTCCATTTATAATATTTATTTAATGATATAATATCGAAAGTCAAAAGTTGTCGTATTTATGGTGGAAATATATATTTATATTTGCAGTTTTCTACTGCAGATGTATGAATTTTCTGACCTTGCCTTTTTTGTATGATATTATGTTGTAAACGGGATATTAGAATGGTTTTTAGGTATGCTGTTGAAAAAAATATTAATATCAATGCTTTTAATATTTATTTTTAGTTTAAAAGCAGATGCAATTAAAGTCGGGCTGCAGACAAATGAAAAAGAAATAAAAATTGCATCCTCGGTTTCTGCTGAAATTTATGATGCTTTCAGAGATAAACTTTTATATGAAATACAGCCTATGAAAGTTTATGAATTTAAATCAAAAGGCAATGAAATTGCAATTGTTCTAAACAGAAAAACAATAGGTTTAGGGACAAATCAAATATTAATAAAAACAAAAACTCCCGGGTTTCTATGTTCCAAAAGAGCCTGGTACAGGGGTAATTTTATAATAACTAATTGGGGTGCACAGGGCGCAACTCTGGTTAATGACGTTCCGCTTGAAGATTATTTAAAAGGTGTGGTTCCTTCTGAAATGCCGTCAAAATGGAATACAGAAGCACTCCGGGCACAGGCAATAGCAGCAAGAAGTTATGCTGTCGCCACAAAAACAGCAGGAAAACATGCTTCAAAAGGCTTTGATGTTGTTGATACAACCGCAGATCAAGCATACGGCGGTGCAAGTGCAGAAAAAGAAACTACCTCAAAAGCGGTTGAAGATACAAAAGGAATTGTTCTTGTTCAGGATAAAAAAGTCCTTCCCACATATTATCATGCAAGTTCCGGCGGACAAACAAAAGTATGGGATTCGGGAAGTTCTTTTTTACAATCCGTTCCGTCTTTTGATGCGGGAACAAAGAAAAACGGACATGGCGTCGGAATGAGCCAGCACGGCGCCAATAACTTGGCGGCACAGGGCTATAACGCATATCAAATTCTTAATTATTTTTACAAAGATTTTAAATTTGCAAAACTTAGTGACAATTGGGATATTTAATTGTTTTTCAATTCATCGGGAATATATTTTGTCCAATCATTGCCAAGATTATTTATAAACTGATGTGCATCAATAACATCATCAAAAGAAATCGGCTTCGGACAATCTTGTATAACAAATTCATCATCCTCCTTATCTTTAACGGACAATGCCCCCGTTCCTAAAAGAGCCAATCCGAAACTTTTTCCGCATTCAGGACAAATTATTTGTAATACAAGAAGATTTCTTTCTTCCCTTTTTATAAAAATAGCACTTTCATCAAAATCGTGCCTGCAATTGCTGCAGCAAAATCCTGAAAATAATTTTTTTAATTTTTCTTTTTCCATAATTACCTCAATTTATTATACTCTATGTTTAAGAAAAAGTTATTTGTGGAATTATATTAATGTGTAGTTAAAAAAAGGAATCGTGTTATGGATGGTCTGTACTTACTATTATTCGGGGCTCTTATGTATTTTCTGCTGATCGCACTACCTTCTATGTTTGAAAGACACAGCAACGCTCACTAGAACAAACAAAAAGCTTTAACCTGAACACGGCATTACATAAGGTATGCCGTGTTCTTTATATATACTTCCAACAAACTCTTACTTCTTTGAGTTAAGACAAATTAACTTATAAAAAGTTCCTTATCTTTCTTCCCAAACTGTTCCTTCATTAGTATCTTTTAATACAATCGAAATACTATCAAGTAAATTTCTTATTTTATCAGCAACAGCCCAGTTTTTTTCTTTTCTTGCCTTATTTCTGTACTCTATAATTTTTTCCATTAAGGCATAACCTTTAAGATTTTTGTCTGCTTCATTAAGAAAGTCCATATCCGCAATAACATTCGAAAGCTTATCTTGAAGTTCATCTTCAGATATTTTTTCTTTTTCTATATTAAAGCCTAAAACATCAGTCAGAGTTAATAAGATAGCAGCGTATTTTTTTATATCATTAATATTTTTTTCGTTTACAGCCTTATTTGCATTTGCCGCCGCGTCAAATATAACCGCAAGTGCTTTGGATGTATTAAAATCATTATCCATTGCTTCTTTAAATTGCTGAACTTCATTTGTATTTGATATTTCAGGAAGATTTTGTTTGTCAACGAATCTAAGTGCTTCATTAACCGCATTTTGAATTCTTTTCCAACCTGCTTTTGCACCTTGAAGCGCCGTATCAGAAAACTCAACTGGCATTCTGTAATGATTTGTCAAAATAAAAAACCTTATTGTATTTGCATCGTAATTAGAAAGAAGGTCATCTATAGTTACAAAGTTCTTTAACGACTTTGACATTTTTTCTTTATTAATAGTAACAAATCCGTTATGCAGCCAATAATTAACAAATTTACAGCCATTTGCGCATTCCGATTGTGCTATTTCATTTTCATGATGAGGGAAAATTAAATCTGCGCCGCCGGCATGAATATCTATTGTTTTTCCGAGATGTTTTCTTGACATTGCACTGCATTCTATATGCCAGCCCGGACGTCCTTTTCCCCATGGACTCGGATATCCGAATTCATCATCTTTTTTCCAGAGCGCAAAATCCAATACATCTTCTTTTTTTGAAGATGTTTCAACTCTGGCTCCGGCAATTAAATCTTCAATCGGCTGTTTGCTCAATTTACCGTATTCTTTAAATTTTTTTACTCTAAAATATACATCACCATCTATAACATAGGCATAATCATTTTTTATCAAATCTTTAACAATAGAAATCATCTCGCCCAATGTTTTTGTTGCAAAAGGCTCAATATCCGGTTTTAATACATTTAGTTTTTTCATTGAATCCGCAAAAATTTCATAATACCTTTTTGATATTACTTCTGCGGTAGTATTTTCTTCTTTTGCTTTTTTTAGAATTTTATCATCAACATCCGTTACATTACGGCAGTATTTAACATCATAACCGAGAAACTTTAAATATCTGTATACCATATCCCAGGTAATATAACATCTTGCATGACCGAGATGAGGATAATCATATACCGTTGGTCCGCATACATACATTGTTACTTTATTTTCATTTATCGGAATAAACTCTTCAAGCTTATTTGAAAACGTATTAAATAGTTTCATAAAAAATCCTTTTTTATTATTTTACTACAAAACAATTTTATTAAAATAACAATAAGGAGATACTTATTTAGAATTTTTCGCCAAATATTATAAAAAACAGCCATAATATCATTACAAACTTGGTTAGGGATTTTACAAATTGGAAGCAAAAACATCAAGCCGGCAAGACCCTGAAACAGTCTTGAATTTTCCTTACGGCTCAGGCAATCCGCTTCTTGGATTTGCTTTGCGCTCACAAAACTTCGCCTGCGAGGCTTTGCCCCTGTCGACTTCTTCTGTTCGTTTTCCGGACTCGTTTCACTTCGTCCGTCCGCAAATCCGCTACATTTCGTAAAAACTTTCAGTTTTTACTTCTGTCTTGTTTTTGCTTTCTCTCGGACAAGTGTTTGCTTCGCTGCCGCTGTCGCAAACTATTGTCCTCTCATATTCGGGCTGGGATACTTCGTATCACATCGCCCTACGCAAAAACGCTTCACCTGCTTCTCGCCTTTTCGGCATTCCATTTCGCTCCAGCCTGCGGAAAATCCGCAGTTTAGCATGACAGGTTTAATTAACTTTGTAAAGAATTAAAGTGTTCAAGTCTTCAGGTTTAATTACAACAGGAAGCTCCTGACCTTTTGTATCTCTTCTTCTCAAGTAATAATAAGATTTTCCGTCTTTTTCCGATTTTGCAATTTCATAAACAGATGAATCTTCGCTTCTTGCATTTTTAAATTTACTGCCTATTGCAAGCCCATGTTTTAGACCCTGTTTAGCGTTCGCAATTTCCGGATTCAAAATAATTTTATTATATATACTTCCGGGTTCAGTACTTGTTTTCGTTTCCGTTCTATTCATTTTTTTATTCAAAGGAACATCAGCACCGGTTATATCATGTAAAGTAAGAACTACGGAACCTTCATCATTATATCTGAGAATTGATTGCAGCTTTTCACTTGCCTTTGCTGCCGGTTTTCCCTGTGCATCTTTGCCTTCAACAGCTACAGGTATAGACACTGTTGAACCGTTATTTAAAGCACTTAGCTCAGGACGGGTTCTTAAATTTGCAATTTCATTCATTTTATCATAGAACTGTTTGACAAATTTATACTTATTATCATTATCATTATTCAACCATTCCCAGTGAATAACGTTTCTGTTTTGTTGATGATAATTCTTAGCCTTAGTTTCAAAACCCGTTACACCGGCTCTGTCTCCTGCAAAGTCAGTCGGACTTCCGGGCAGCGTAATAAGAAGCTTATATATTGAATAAAATCTGTCAAAAGCAGGAGTCAATATACTTTCAAGTAATTTGGCTTCAAGGCTGTCTCTGTTTTGGATTTTATTTCCGTTGTATTCCGCCTCATCAAATACGCTTTTTATTGCAATTTCAAAAGGTCTTGTTCCAAAAGCAGCCGCATCAAACTGTTTACCCTTATGAATACCTGAAGCTAAATTACTAATTGATTTTTTTAGAACTTGTTTTGTCTTTTCATCAGAAACTACAGAATCAACTGCATCATCAAGTCTTGACCCCATAGCAATTGCCATTGAACTTAATTTATCGAAATCTATGTTTTTTTCATCCTGCATCAAACATTTTGCAGCCGCCTTTTTATGCTCCTCTGACGAAAAATCCGAATTAAACAATCCCAGATCAAGCGAAAGACAATGAAGAACTCGCGGTTTATCATGGTTTCCAACAAATGTATAGGAACTATTAATACCATCTTCAGGGCTCTGGAATAGAAATCCCGGATTTGTTTCAGACCAGCCTTCATCCAGTTTTTCCCGCAGATTGAAATTTTTACCTTCCTTCGACTGCCAGCTTGGAGCGTTGGATTCAAAACTAAAATTCGCAAACAATTCAGGCAGAAGAGAGAAGAAATAATTGTAATTTGCTACTGCGGTAATACCTGTAGCTTCAAGAAATTTTCTTTCCGCATCCGCATCACTTGTAAATACAGTATGAGCATCGTCTTTAAATAAATCATATAAGTCTGTAATCTCTGCGGTTGTATACGCATGAGGATTAATTTCCAAAATATTTTGATTATATTTTGTCCAAAAATCAATTACATTATTCCATGTTTGAGTCATACTATCCGCATCAGATCTTACAGAATCAATTGAAGCTATATCTTTTGCGGCATCTATTCTCCAGCCCAAACCGGCTTCTGTTCTGTCCATTATCATTTCTGCAACTTTAAAATCATTTAAAGAACGGTATGAAAATCTATTTTTTATTCCCGATTGAAGTCTTGATAAATCTGACTCTTGAAGTTGATAAATACCTTTTCTTAATATATTAACAACTATTTGTGCTTCTTCCTCTAATGTTTTACCGCTGTATGGAATACCTAAAGACTGCATTGTAATTTCTTCGGGATTTACCGCAGAAAAATCAATATGACCGTCTTTTGTAATTTCAACGGGAGCCTCAGGAGCCAGTGCCTTTACAAATATATATTTAGTTAATTCAGGAGCAATTTCAGAAATAATATACTTGCCGTAATCAGTTACATTGCCTTCCTCTGAAACTCCCGGGATATCTTTAACCAAAGAATAAATAACAGGGACAATATCCTCCTGATAAAGTGTTTCCGTCTGATTATAAACATCAGAATATTTTTCAGGCAATTCAGGATTTCCGGCCTTATACAAGTCATATCTTGATACACCGATTTCATCATCGGAATTTGCTTTTTTTGCGATATAAGGAGATGTAATAATTCCGAGTAAATTTGTCGCAAACGGCAGCGTTTCCAAAGGTACATCCATTGCCTGTCTTAAAATATAATCAGAAACAGTATACTCATTGCCCTTTATATATTCAGGATTTATCTCAGCACGCATATCCGCATCATCAAGACGTCTTAAATGATATTCATCATTCAAAACATTTTCTAATATTTCTTCATCAATATTATTTAACACGGATACAGGCAAATCACCATTTTTCACAAGCTTATTTATTGTCTGCATATATTCTTCGGCATTTTGGGCAACTCCGCCTATTAAACCCGATACATATTCAAATTGTGTATCTGCGGTTAGTTTTGTCCAATATTTACCGGAATTTACCGCATAATCTCTTACAGCAAGCGCACCCCGGTCAAAATCTGCTATTGCTTCTTCTCTTTGATCGGAAGGTAATTTTGAAAATCTTGAATCATCTTTATCACATCTGTAGAAATTCAATTTAGCAATATCAACATTTCCGTCCCATACTTCAAGTCCGCCCGCTGCACTCTTATTTACAACATTAAAATTAGTAAAATCCGCAGCCCTTTTCATTGTTTCGATATCTGACAAATCAACAATTCCGTCATGAGCCGAAATATTTTTTATATTTCTCTCCAATTCTACGGGATTTACTTCTACAGGGAAAGGATATACCGCATCATCATGTTTTGTAATATCATATATATTATCCGTATTTTTATTATCATAAGTCGACATTCTCATAGGAGAATCCGATTTTTTTTGCTCATCACTTGCCAGACGTTCATCATAGAATTGTATATATGTCGGTTTTGCCGGATTGTATTCAGGATTTTTAGAGTCATAACTTCCGTCTTCATCAATCACAAAAGGAGCATTAATAATCTTCATTCGTGTATAATCACATTTATCAGGAAGAATACCGAGAGATATTTTGTCTTCTGCCCTGAACATATCTTTAGAAAAAGAATCAGCTCCTTTTCTTAAAAGCTCGGATAAATGAATGCCGCCAAACCCTTCATTTACAAGCGCAGCATCCGCAATCCAATTTATATCATGTTTAAATAATTCACGCTGCAGTGTTTTGAAATCTTCTTCAGTTCCCAAATCAGGAGCAACCTGATAAGCATTTTCTGTCCAATATAAATGTGAAGAAATCGTATCTTTTGTAAAAGGTGTACCTACAATTCTTTTTACACCTTCTTTCTCTAACTCCGGCAATCTTTTTATTATCCCGAAAAAATTACCGCCGAGTTTGTTGGCATGTGTTCTGACACTTGCAAGAGCTTTTGCTCTCAAACCTTCATTTATCTTTGGCTTCCCGCCGTTATTTTTCACTCCCGGATAATATTCATCCGGCATTATTAACTGCATTGCACCGTTTTTATTAATAAGTGCACGATTATTTAATATAACATTATATTTATTATCTGTTCTTTGGGTATCAAAAATACCTATTACAGTTCCGTTATCAAAAGCATATGAAGAATCCCGCGTATTTTTATCAGTCAATTTAAATCTGTATGCAAAGCCTTCAGATGAATTTAATTGCGGCAATTCCGACAAATCCGCACTGACAAACCCATCCTTCATAGGCAGAACAATTGCCGGTTTTTTTGAATCGGCTATTGAAAGATTACCCTTTTTATCCTTCACAATATTATACAGTTCTACTTCACATTCATATTTTTTAGGATCATAAAGATAATAAAAATTATTTATCTCATATCCCGTTTTATCTAATTTTTTATTATGTCCTGAAAATGAAACTTTTTGTGTGTTTAAATTACTTTTTTGAATATTCACCTTTGGCTCCCTTTCATGCAGAAATCTATATTGTTTTAATTCTTCTGAAATGTTTTTCTTGCTTTAATTATATATACCATTTAACAAAAGTTTACATGTATTTTTGTTAATATTTGTAAAAAAATTAAATATTAATTACTTTTTCAGACAATTCTATATATATTTATACATTAAAAGTATATCGGAGGAAATAATGTCTAATATAATAAATTCCCCAAATATAAATAACACTAACCCGATACCGGCAAAAAATATTTCAGAAACTTCTGTTCCGGCAAGAAATATAGGTGTAGTAGAAGCCCCGCAGCAGCTTCCCAAATATTCTATTAATAAAGTTTTGCAGGAGAAAGATGAATTCAGAAAAAATGTCCTTTATTCAAATTATCAATCTGCAAAAAAGAAAAGCATTCTCCCAAAAATAGGAGTTATACTTGCTGCCGTTTTTGGATTTTTAATTCTTAAACGAAAAAAATAAATCTATAAATAACAAATTTTTTTATTTTTAACTTTTTCAATAATAAAATTTTCATACTTGGAGCTCAAATGAATATAAGTATTTCTCATAATTTCCCTTCCGGAATATCAACCGGTACCAACAAACAATTTACCCGTACTACAAGGGAGAAATCAGACTGCTGTGAGTTTTCTTCAAAACAAAAAACTCCGTCATTTAAAAAAAGTTTCTTTGCGTCTTTCTTTGCGCCGAAAAATGAAATTCCCAAATATATAGACAACAATGCAAAACCGCCTTCAGATTTTGCAGTTGAAATTTCAAAAAATATTGAAAAAGTAGTAGAGAAAAAAATACCGGCTGAAAATTTTGCAAGTATTATGACTCCGGAAGAATTCAGAGAAATTCTCCCGTCATTAAAAGAAGAAAACTTTATTTCAAATAGAAAAAACAGAGATTCAGGAATATACTGTGCGGATCTTGATTATCAAAGCAACTTCTCAAACGGAACCCAAAATATATTCGACTTATTAGATGATGTTGCCGCATATGCGGATGAATACTACAAAAAAACAGGCAAAAAATTTATATTTGCACTGGCAGACAGAGATTTACTTGAAGGCTTACAGCATGCTGTAAGAATTATAGGAAGCGATCCCGAAAAATTTAAAAATGTTAAATTCCTTCCGGCATTCAAGATGTCCTTTGCCCATAAAGCACCTACATCAGGTTTAGGATATGAAAACAGTGAAATGATAATATACGGTGTAAATCCTTTCTCGGAAAATTTGATTAACTTTGTAGAAAATACAATACAAAAAAGAAAAAAAATGACTGTCGAGTTTATAAAAAAAGTAAATCATCTTTATCCGGAATTTGCATACAGTATAATTGAGTTTGCACAACAAAACCAGCTAAAATATAAAAGAAGTTTTGCTGTATCCAATTTATACTGGAGAGCAAGAGAATATGCGGAAACAAAAGGTGATACAGCAATAAGGGGGAAAAAATTTATACCTGAAGATGTAATAGTTGAAGCGGAAAATATTCTAAACGAACTGGACGATATTTATCTCGGCTCCGAAAATTCCGGGTTTTCTCCTTTGGGAACAACTATAATAAAGGACTCTGAAGTAAATAAAAATATAAAAGAAGTTTTTGAAGAATACTCTACACATTTTGATGAATCGCAGGGCAGAGTAATTTCTGCAGCAGAAAACCTGTATGACGATATGATTGACTGTTTAAGTAAAGAACCGCAAAAACCAGTACTGGCTTTATCTGCTCCATTCTACTTTTCACATTATTTTGAAGAATCAGGCTCCAAAACTTTTGAAAAAGTCGTAAAATTTATTAAAGAATTACAAGAAAATTCTAACGGAATGCTTCTTGCATTTGAATCAGTTGTGCCTAAATATGATTTAGATTCAAATCTGACTCCGGATATTATTAAAAACTTCAATAATTATATGAGAAATAATACAGATCTTTATGAAGTCGGCGGAAGTTTTGCAAAACGCATGTTTTAGCATTCTATTTTGCAAGATTATAAGTTAATACAACATCATTACCCTGCTCTGATATATATAAAACATCATTTTTTATATACAAGAAATATGGCTTTGAAACTTTTTCCATAAAAACACTGACACCGCCGCCTTTAGTTATTTTCAAAATATTATCGGATTCATAGTTAGCAACATATATATTATCATATTTATCAATAGCAAGCCCGACAGGTCCATCCAGTAAATAATCTTTAACAAAATTAGTTTTTTTCTTATTTTTATCCACTTTTATTATTGCATTATCAGAATATGAAGCAACAAACATATTTCCTTCAGAATCAACTGCCATGCCGGCTGGAGAATTAAATTTATCTATTAAAACTCTTTTATTTTTATCGGCTGTTGATATTTTGGATCTTGCCACTCTGTTTTTCTGCATATCGAATTGTTCTTTTGAATCCAGATACAATTGTCTTGCAATTCCATACCCTGCATAATCATCAGGAATATATTCCAGATACTTCATCGCCAGAGAATAATTTTTTCTGTTGTATGAAATTTTTGCCGCCTGAAGTATTGCATCATAATCGGACGGATTAATTGCAATAACCTTGACATACGTGTTATATGCTTCATCATACTTTTTCTGAGCTATATATATTGAGGCAATATTATAATAAGCATCAGACATTTTGGGATTATACTCGATTGCTTTTTGAAAAGCAGCAATCGCACTGTCATATGCTTTAATTCTTGTAAATTCTATTCCTTGTTTATACAAAGAAACTGCATATTGCATATCTTCTTCGGGAATTTCCATATCATCAGCATACGAAACAGAATTCACGAATGAAAATATCATAAGTATTTGTATTAATAACAAAAAGATTTTCTTTTTCATTACACCAAGGTCATTGAAGGAATACTATAGTTAAATTGTACAACTTCTTCTAACTTAAAGGCAACATTTAACAATTTATTTTCGTTTAAACAATTTGCCTGAAGCTGCAATCCGACCGGCATCTTATCCTTATCCAGCCCGAGCGGAATATTCATTGCAGGAATACCTGCAAGATTTGCCGTAATTGTTGCGATGTCGGTTAAATACATACTTAAAGGATCTTCTACCTTTGAACCAATATCAAAAGCTGTATGAGGACATGTCGGCGATAATAAAACATCAACTTTAGAAAAAGCATTATCAAAATCATTTTTAATAAGTCTTCTCAGCTGCTGCGCCTTCTTATAATATGCATCATAATATCCGGAACTTAAGGCATAAGTACCCAGCATTATTCTTCTTTTTACCTCTTCGCCAAAACCTTCTGCTCTCGTTTTTACGTACATATCATATAAATTTTCGGCATTTTTTGTTCTGTAGCCGTATTTTACCCCGTCAAAACGTGCAAGATTTGAACTGGCTTCAGCGGTTGCTACAATGTAATATACAGCTATTGAATATTTTATCAACGGCAGAGAAATCTCAACAATTTCAGCCCCCATTGATTTATACATTTCCAACGATTTTTGTATATATTTAGAAACATCTTCTGAAAGCCCCTCAGAGCACAATTCTTTTATGTATCCTATTTTTGTACCTTTCAGAGTATTGTTTAAATCTTTTGTAAAGTCAGAAGAAGCCTGATTTAAAGATGTAGAATCTTTTTCATCATAACCTGAAATTACATTCAAAAGTAATGCCGCATCTTCAACATTTCTTGTAATAGGTCCTATTTGATCAAGAGATGAGGCAAAAGCAATCAACCCGTATCTTGATACTCTGCCGTATGTTGGTTTTAATCCTACCAAACCGCAATAACTTGCAGGAAGTCTTATGCTTCCTCCGGTATCAGACCCGAGAGCTATTGTTGCTTCGCCTGCCGCAACGGCAGCTGCACTTCCGCCCGAACTTCCTCCCGGAACCTTTTTCAAATTCCAGGGATTTCTTACTATTTTAAAGGCGGAATTTTCATTACTTGAACCCATGGCAAATTCGTCTAAATTAGCTTTACCAATTATCGGAATAAGATTTGATTTTAATTTTTTTGTAACCGTAGCATCATAAGGAGATATAAAATTCTCTAAAATTTTGCTCGATGCCGTTGTCGGATATGATTTTAGATTAATATTATCTTTCAAAGCAAGAGGTATACCTGCCAATGGCGGAATATCTTCACCTTTTTGCAGTTTTTCATCAACTTTTTTTGCTGTTTCAAGTGCAAACTCCTTTGTCAGCGAATTATAAGCTCCTATCTGTCCGTCAACATTTTCAACCTGACTATAAACAGCCTCGGTAAGTTCTACCGCACTTACTTCTTTATTTAATAACGCCTTTCTTTGCACAGAAGAAGGCTTTGTAATTAACTCACGTATTTCCAATTTAATTACCTCTCATGCTAACTTGATAATATTATAAATTAAACTAAATATAATTGTTAGTTTTTTAAGTTTTAATAGTTATTATGATATTATATAAAAAAAGGCGGATTAAATTGACAATTATATCAGACGACGATAATAAAAAATTTAAACATGCAAAAAACGAAGATACTTCTTCAAAAGAAATATCATACGATATGTCTTTTGAAACAAATATAAGACCAAAATGTTTTAATGATTACATAGGACAGACCGGACTTAAATCCACATTAAAAATATCAATTGAAGCCTCCAAAAAAAGAGAACTGCCGTTAGATCATATATTATTTTACGGTCCCCCCGGACTTGGCAAAACTACTCTTGCATCCGTTATTGCAGCAGAAATGAACTCCAATATTAAAATAACATCTGCTCCGTCTTTAGAACGGCCAAGAGATATCATAGGTATATTAATGTCATTAAAATCAGGCGACATTCTTTTCATTGATGAAATTCACAGATTAAATAAAATATCCGAAGAAATTCTCTATCCTGCCATGGAGGATTTTTATCTTGATATGACAACAGGAAAATCCCAAACATTAAAGTCCATAAGAATTCCTATACCTAAGTTTACTTTAATAGGGGCAACAACAAAAGCAGGATCTCTCTCAGGTCCATTAAGAGACCGGTTTGGAATAATTCACAGGCTTGAATTTTATACAGATGAAGAATTAACAAAAGTAATTAAAAGAACTGCCGGTATTCTTAATATAGAAATTAATGAAGAAGGTGCAAAATCAATAGCAAAACGTTCAAGAGGAACACCGAGAATAGCAAACAGGCTGGTTAAAAGGGTAAGAGACTATGCAATAGTTGAAGCTGACGGTTTAATTGATTCTAAAACTGCGGAAAAAGCACTTGATATTTTGCAAATAGATAAATTCGGGCTTGATAATACAGACCGAAGTCTTTTAAACATTATTGCCGAAAAATATAACGGAGGTCCCGTCGGAATTGAAACACTTGCAACGGCTCTCGGAGAAGATGTTAAAACAATAGAAGACGTTTATGAACCGTATCTTGTTCAAAAAGGTTTTATACAAAGGACTCCGCGCGGAAGAAGATTGACCCCGTATGCCTGTAAATGCTTTAATATATCCGATATTAATATCCAGCAGCAGCTGTTTGACTAGTTACTATAGACAATACGCTGCTTTATATCTTTTGTAAATTTCCGTTTTATTGCAATATTTTATTTAAAACAGCATTGACTGTTTCAAAAGCTAAAACGGTAGGAGATGTTTCAGATAAAGCATTTAACATCATAAAGTCATGACAGGTTCCGGATATTCTGGCGCATTTTACCTCCACTCCGGCATTATCGAGTTTTATTGCATATTTTTCTCCCTCATCTCTGAGTACATCATTTTCCGCTGTTATAATCAGTGCTGGAGGCAAACCTTTCAAATTTTCATCTTTAGCAGCCATAGGAACCGCGTAAATATTATCGTAATAATTTTCGTTCTGCAAATATGACTTCCAGAACCATTCCATAGATTTTTTTGTAAGCCATGGACCGTTTTCAAACTCTGTATATGATGAAGTATTCATATTGATATCCAAGGCAGGGTATAAAAGCAATTGAAAAATAATTTTAGCTCCGTTTTCTTCTTTTGCCCTGACGGCAGCTGCCGCAGCCATACCTGCACCGGCACTGTCTCCGGCAAGTATTATTTTTTCGGGATTTATATTGTAAACTTCATGATTTTTATATAAAAAATCCACAGCGGCATAAACTTGATTAAAAGGCAGAGGGAATGCGGCTTCAGGGGAATGTGTATATTTTATAAAAGCAGCACAGCTGTTTGTATTTATACAAAGCTTTCTTAACAACATATCATGAGTAATTTCACTGCCCATAATCCAGCCTCCGCCATGAACATATATAATCAGCGGCAGTTTTTGATGCAATGCATTTAAAGGTCTTATAAATCTTAGTTCAATATTACCTGCAAGCTCTGTTGCTATTTGTGTATCCGATATATCAGCCTTTATTTCTTTATAAGTCTCTTTTTGTATATCTTCAAGAAATTTCCTTGCACCATCTGTCCCCAGTTCATACAAAGGCTTATCAGAACGCTGCTCCTGTTTCGTTATAAATTCATTTACGCTATTATATAAATTTTTATATTTTTTTTGCATATTTGTTACCTTTTTTACAAAAATAATATAAAGATTAATTTAATTAATCCTCCTTTGATACTTATAAAAGAATAAATATTTATATGATTTATGTTAGAATTAATTAGAGAAAATTATGGTAAATATAGTAAAAAAATTAACTTTAGCAGATTTAGGAATCGGAAAAGATGCTGTTATTGAAGCAATAGAGTGTGAAGATAAAGCATTAAGAAGGCATATACTTGATATGGGGCTTACTCCGGGCGTAGAAATCACTCTTATTAAAACCGCTCCGCTGGGCAACCCTATCGAAATAAGAGTAAGAGGATATGAACTTACTTTAAGAAAAGAAGATGCTGCAAACATAAAAATAATAGATGTTCACGATGCACATACCTGTAAAAAAAGAGATTTATTTTCCCAAAATACGGAACACTCAAAAATCGGAGAATCCATAACATATACAACCAGAAAAACAGAGAATGCAAAAATCAAAACAAAACTTAAGCTTGCCCTTGCCGGAAACCAGAATTCAGGGAAAACTACTCTTTTTAATCAGCTTACAGGCTCAAGCCAGCATGTGGGAAACTTTCCCGGAGTCACTGTAGACAGGGTCGACGGAATAATAAAAAACTATCCGGATGTTACGGTTACGGATTTGCCCGGAATATACTCTCTATCCCCGTACAGTAATGAAGAAATTGTTACAAGAAACTTTATTTTAGATGAAAAACCTGACGGTATTATAAATATTGTTGATGCTGTTAATATAGAAAGAAATTTATTTTTAACTCTTCAGTTGATTGAACTTGATATACCAATGGTAATTGCCTTAAATATGATGGATGAAGTACATAAAAACGGAGGCAGTATTGATGTAAACGGGCTTGAAGCAGTACTTGGAATTCCCGTTATTCCTATATCAGCATCTAAAAATGAAGGATTAGACGAACTCGTTGAACATGCTGTAAATATTGCAAAATATCAGGAACATCCGGGAAGGTTAGACTTTTGCGACGCGAACAAAATAAATGAAAAAAGTGTACATAAGTGTATACATTCAATCATTCATTTAATAGAAAATCATGCCGCAAGTGCAAATATTCCCGTAAGATTTGCCGCAACAAAGCTTGCCGAAGGCGATGAAATTATGGTAAAAACCCTAAATCTTAACAGTCAGGAAATAAATATTTGCAGCGAAATTATTACACAAATGGAAAAAGAAAGAGGGTTGGACAAAGAAGCCGCACTTGCCGATATGCGTTTTTCATTTATAGAAAATCTTTGCTATAAATTCGTACAAAAACCAACTGAATCTTTAAACAGAAAAATCACGGAAAATATAGATAAAATTTTAACCGGAAAATATACGGCAATTCTTGCTTTTTTCGCAATAATGACAATTATATTTTATTTTACTTTCGGACCTCTCGGGAGTTTTTTATCTGTTCTGACAGAAAACGGGATAGAGTATTTTACCGTATTAACAGATAAAGCGTTAACCTCCTACGGCTTAAATCCAGTTGTACATTCTCTGATTATAGATGGAATTTATGCGGGAGTAGGCAGCGTATTAAGCTTTTTACCGGTTATAATTATTCTCTTTTTCTTTTTATCTATATTAGAAGACAGCGGTTATATGGCAAGAGTTGCTTTTATAATGGATAAAATACTCCGCAAAATAGGTTTATCCGGAAGAAGTTTTGTCCCTATGATTATAGGTTTCGGATGCAGTGTTCCTGCTATTATGGCAACAAGAACACTTCCTTCCGAAAGGGACAGAAAAATGACAATTTTATTGACTCCGTTTATGAGCTGCAGCGCAAAACTTCCTATTTATGCGCTTTTTACTGCTGCATTTTTTAAAGAAAATCAGCTCCTTGTTATTATAAGTTTATATCTTATAGGAATTACGGCAGGAATTTTTCTGGCCCTATTTATGAAAATATTTGTTTTTAAAGGACAGCCCGTACCTTTTGTTATGGAGCTGCCGGATTACAGAATGCCAAGCCCTGTAAATGTTTACAGACTAATTTATATGAAATCCAAAGATTTTATTACAAGAGCTTTTACAATAATCTTTATTGCTGCAATTGTAATATGGTTTTTGCAGAGTTTTGACGCAAGATTGAATCTTGTATCCGATTCTGCAGACAGTCTTCTTGCTTTCTTAGGTAATTTGTTAGTTCCCGTATTCGAACCCCTTGGAATTTCTGACTGGCGTATTTCTACTGCCTTTATAACAGGATTTATGGCTAAAGAAAGTGTAGTAAGCACTTTAACCGTTCTTTTAGGCGGTGATGTTGATAAACTTCCGCTTTTATTTACAAAACAAACTGCTTTTGTATTTTTAGTTTTTTCCTTATTATATACGCCTTGTGTTGCATCTATTGCTACTGTAAAGAAAGAACTCGGCAAGCATTATGCACTTTTAGTAGTATTCTTACAATGCTTAATAGCCTGGATTATATCTTTTTTAATCTATTCAACAATCTTACTATTTTAAAATAAAAATTTTTACATATTTTTCACTATATTATATTAAGTTTTGTAAATTTTTTTAATTATAACAAAAATATACATACCCGTATAACATTGAATTTTATAGTTTTATGCATTTTACCAATTTTTTTTATTTTTTCAATTAGCCTTATAGGCTATATCCAATCGAATTATATTTCATTATATTTATTATTAATTTGTTATTTATTTACACTACAGGTCAGCAAAACATGCCATATTTAAAAAAATTAGCAGCATTATTATTTCCATGTATCATTGCATTTGTTGCTCTAACATACACAAAGATATTTAATGAAGGAAATATACCTGTTGAAAAAGGATTAATTCTCTGTTTTTTTATCTTTATATCTAATTTTTTAGTTTATTTAATCAGCAAAATAGAGAAGAAGAAACTGGAAGATAAAATTATACTTCAACATTCTCAAATGGCAAGTATATTGAATAATACACCGTTAAATATGTATTTAAAAGATATTGAAGGAAAAATACTATTAACAAACAATAAATATTGCTCGGTTATAAATCTTACAAAAGAACAACTAATTGGACGCAACACATATAATATTTACAAGAATTCCGAAATTTGTAAAAAAGAAGATCAAAAAGTTATACAAACAAAAGAATGTATATTAACAGAAAGAAATATTGAAACTGTAAACGGTTCCAGTTTCTGGTGCAGAGTTATAAAATCACCTGTTTTTAATACGTCAGGAGACGTAGTCAGTATTGTAGTAATTTTTCAGAATATTAATTCTGAAAAAGAAATAGAAGAAAGAAAAAACACTTTTGTAGCAACAATGACACATGATTTAAAAACTCCGACAATAGCCCAGATAAGAGCACTTGACCTATTGTTAAAAAATTCTTTCGGCGCGCTCAATGAAGCACAAAAAGAAACTGTCACCCAGATAAAAAATTCTTGTAACTATATGTATAAACTGATTTATACAATCCTTGACACTTATTTATATGATAACGGACAAACATCAATGAAATACGAAGAATTTAACATAATAGATTTAATTAACGAAACAATAAACGAAATTTCTAATCTTGCAGTAGAAAGAGAACAACATATAACAATAAATTCAAAACTATCCGGAGATAATATAACTGCTGACAGATTTCAATTAAAACGTGTAATTACAAATATGCTTTCAAATGCAATAAACTACGGATTTAAGAATACAGATATCGAAATTATTACTGAAGATGATTCAAAGAATATAAAAGTGAGCATAAAAAATAAAGCAAACTATATTCCGGAAGAAAAACTTATAGATATTTATGAAAAATTTAAAACTGCTCAAAATGCAAAATTTCGCAAAACATCTACAGGATTGGGATTATATTTATCAAAACAAATTATTGATGCCCATAAAGGAAGTGTTTATGTTTCAAGCAATAAAAATGAAACATGTACATTTGGATTTTCTATCCCGAGAACAACAGAGAATATAACTGTCGAGAATAAATAATCTGTTTTTCAGCAAATAACCTGTAATACAAAAATAAAACTCTGATATTTTATATATCAGAGTTTTTAGAATAAACAATTAAACCGTAAAATTACTGTTTACAAAGATAATCCGCAAGAGGCGTTATAATCATACCATTCAGCGATTTATCCGTTTCTTTCAGTTTCTTTGAAATTAATTCGAATTCATTTGTCCAGCAAAAATAATTATTAATATATTCTTCTGCCTTTTTAAAATCCTGTGATAATTGCAGTTCTATTATCTCTGTCAGCATTTTTTTTGCAGCAGAAATCATTTTATTTATATCAATATCAATAATACCTTCATTGCTGACTTTTATCGCCCCTTCTTTAATAAAGAAATAAGTTTGCATTACAGTCCTTACTCTATGTGCCTGAGATATTTCCGGTTTAGCCTTTAAGAAACAATTGGCGCCGAAAGTTACAAGTATCTGTTTTTTTTCTTCTTCCGTATATACACCTGCTTCTGTTAAACAATCCAATAAAGCTAAGGACCCCATATCCGCTTTATTTTCTTCAATAATATTTTTATATTTTCCCAAAGCTTCAGTGCCGCTTTTCGGTCCTAAAGAATGCACATTTTCATGCCCGATTGTAAACCAGTGGTCAGCTTCGGGATTATAGTATTTATGCAATTCGGGATTTAACGTTGCATTAAGTCTTTTTTGTCTTCTCTCTATTGCTTCGGGGGTATTGCTTGTTCTTATTTGTCTATGGTAAACATTCCTTCTTCCGCCGCCTATAGTTAATGACAGTTTATCATTATTAGGCAGATTTTGAGCTATTGTAATTCCGCCCCGGTATGAGCCTTCATCCCCTCTTAATGAAACGATATCTACATCAACCATTGTTTGAAGATTATCATCTTCACAAGAGATATTTTGTTCATACTTTTCTTTTAAAGGCATATTTTCAGCCATTAAAGGCAGAAAATGCTTTACTTTTAATAAATCTTCCGTTCCTTTTTTATTGACTATGCCGGCTCTGATTCCGATTGAATCTTTTGAAATTGCCGTTATTTGATTTTGTTTTAAGAGTTCATTTAATTCCTCATTCTCCGTTACGCTGCCCGTTAATAAATCGGCATACTGTTCTCTTGAAATAGTAAATTCCAAAGGAGTATCCTGCAATGATGCCCATTTTTTATCTGCATATGCATCAAGCATAGGATTATTTTCTCTTAATGCTTTCGCCTGCAGAATAAGATATTCATTAAAATCTTTATCAGTTGAAACTCCGGCTGCTTTTTCAAGATATCCGGCAATTTGTTCAAATTCTTCTTTAAATTCTTCAGTATAATCTACCGCACGGAGTTTATCCCCATTGCGTTTTACAATTGTTCTTTGATTTAATATTTCGGATACTTCTTCTTTTTCACCCTGGTTAAGCATTTTTATTAATATTTTATGAAATTCTTCTTTTGTCAGATCAGCAGGATAAAAAGCTTTTCCGTCTTTTTCTTCCGCATTTTTTATCAAAATAACTTTATTTGATTCAGAGTCAATACCTATAACGCCAAGCTGTGCATCAAACAATATTTTTGTTAATTCCGCTTCTTTATTTCCTTTTTTTATTTCATCTTCCAAAAAACTTAAAAACGGCAGGTTTAATTCATTATCCTGTTTCATATATACTATATTTGCATAATTTGCAGCTTTTACAAGATATTTAAGTGCTTCTTTATCTCCGTCAGCCAGATTATTATATTCAATACTATTTTCATCCAGCATTTTTTTTCTTATAAGAACATCTTTATCCGTTCTTTTTTCAAGCTCTTCACGGTTTAAATTCAATTCAAAAATCATAATATAATCTCCTGATAAAGAAAATATACAAAAATTTTAAATTATATACAATAATCTAAACAGATTATATAATTACCTTTGCAAAACAGTATCCGGCAGCTCATAATAATGGCAGTTCGGGCATTTCAATTTAGCATAATACCTCCCGTCAACCCCCGGAAATCTTGATTTGTAATTTGCAATTACAGAAGATGGAATTTGAGGTTTTTTTACGCAGAATGTATATGCTCTTTCATCAGGGTCGGGAGTTCTTACTTTCATAAACCTGGAATCATTATAAAAAGCAGTAACATACAGCTCATCAGATGATACATTAGCCGTTATTTTATTATTAGTCCAATACTCAACACCAATATCATTAATCCCGAGAGTTTTTAATATACCTGCAAGTTCAGGAACATTGGGAAGCCTTGCCCCTCTTGAATAGCAATATGCATCTTTTTCATAAGAAGTCTTTAAAACAGGCTGATATTCAACCAGATCAAAGGCGGGTGAACAGAAACTCTGCTTCCAAATCTGCATTTCTCCGTTCATATCCATTTCACTATAATCTGTAAACGGGAAATAACACAACCTTATATGATTTCCTTCTCTTTGAATTTTTGCCGCAAATAAAAAATCATTTGTTTCAAATTCCTGTTTTATTGAAATACCCGGATCATAATAATAACCTGCCGCAAGCAATTCATTAAAATATTCATAAGGAACTTCTTTTACACTGAAATTAACATGTTTTATTTCTTCATTAATAACTGGCTGCTTTTTTTGTTCCGGAGGATTATATTCATATTTCTGAGGTCTTTCCAATTTTGTTAATTCAAAATCTCTGATTGGAGGAGCTTTCATCTTTTCTACCGGTTCAAATGCCCTATTTTTATAGAAATAAACTTTGTTTTCATATATTCTGTCAGAATCTATATCCTGAACACAATACACAAAGGGGGTAATATTTTCAGGCTTTTTTGTTACTTCAAAAGACATATTTTTAAAATGCAAAACAAGAGGAGTTTTACCATCTTTATCCGAAGTCCAGTAATATCTTTCACCAAATGTATCAAACCTGTTGAAAACCAGATGATATGTTTCAAGATAATTAGGTATTCTTGCATCAATTGAGCTGCAGAAACGTTTCGCATCCTCAAAATTATCATAAGGAAATATATTTTTTGTATAAAAAAATGGTATTTTAACTTCATTTCTTGACAATTTTTTCTTTCCATATGCACTAACATCTTTTAGTTTTAAAAATTCTGTATTATATCCAATTGTCAATTTAGCGCTTTTATATTTATCCTGTTTTGAACTAAGCAATCCATCCATTGTAAATTTATATATACAAAAAACCACATAGATTATAAAAAGAATAATTAAGATATAAAATGAAAAATCAGACTTGCTCTTTTTGTTCACCTCAATACTTGGAACTATAAAAGCCGGAACAATAAAAAATATCACAGTTACTAAAATTATTGAAGGAAAGAGCATCGATATTGTACTCATAAAAAAAGTAAATATAAAAGTAGCATTGGCAGCTTCTTTATTAACAACAAATAAGCATATTGCACTCACAACAATAATTAAAAATAAAAGAAAAAGGAAGGTCGCAATATTTACCGGATAATTAATGTACAATGCTTCTTTTTTTATATCAAGCAGATGTTTTTTTGTAAGACTATTAAATAAACAAAAATATAAAAAGAACAAAAAACCGTTTGCATAAAGACAAAAAGTTATGTAGCTGCTTTTATCACCGCCCGTAAATATAAATGCAGTTATATTCACAAGAACAATTAAAAAAGTAATAAAAAAATTAGCTTTGAGTAAATATCTTTTTAATACGGGTTTTATCATGCTTCCTCTATGAACAAATTATAAATATATTATACTAAATATTTCTATAAAATTTATATTATTGTATAATTGCATTAAGGATATAAGGAAGGTTTTAGCGTGGAAATTATAGAAAAATCAACAATGAATGATCTTGCAAAAGAAGTTTTTCAAATTGAAGCTGACTCTATTCTAAAGTTAAAAGACAGAATAAACGAAAATCTTGAAAAAGCAATATCTGTCATAATAAATTCAAAAGGCAGAGTTATTGTTACAGGAATGGGCAAATCAGGACATATAGGCAGAAAAATTGCTGCTACTTTATCATCCACAGGTACTCCTTCATATTTTCTTCATCCTGCGGAAAGTACTCATGGTGATTCCGGAATCATTACAAGAGAAGATGTTGTAATTGCAATCTCAAACAGCGGAGAAACAACTGAATTATTAAACCTGCTGCCGCTTATTAAAAGGTTTGAGGTGCCGCTGATTGTATTTGCCGGCAATAAAAATTCAACATTAGGGAAATGCGCCGATATATATTTTGATATTTCTGTTGAAAAGGAAGCATGCCCTCTCGGTAAAGCTCCTACAGCAAGCACAACGGCAACACTTGCAATGGGAGATGCACTTGCTGTTTGCCTTTTAAAGAGAAGAGGTTTTTCCACCGAAGATTTTCTGCTCTATCATCCGTCAGGTACACTTGGCAAAGGTATTCTTTATATGGTTAAAGATTTAATGCTTAAGGATAAAAGTCTTCTTCCTATTGCCCATGAAGATGATACATTCCTTGAAACAGTTGATTTAATATCTAAGAAGAAACTGGGCTGTGCTTTAATCGTGAATTCTGAAAATAAACTTACAGGACTTCTTACTGACGGAGATATAAGAAGAATATTATTGAGATATCCGGATGTCTCCGTACTTACAAATAAAATGATAATGACAAAAAATCCTAAAACTATTGCTGCGGAAGATATGGCTACAAAGGCACTTGCATTTATGGAAAAATATTCTATTACTTCTCTGGCTGTTTGCGATGAAGGGGGATCTCCCATTGGTATTATTCATATTCATGATTTATTAAGAGCGGGAGTAGCATAATGTTTAATATAGATTTAAGAAGCAGAGTTTCTAAAATAAAACTGTTCGTTTTTGATGTTGACGGAGTTATGACAGACGGCGGTATAATTTATGATGAAAACGGAGTTGAATATAAAATATTCAATGCAAAAGACGGACAGGGTATAGTAATGCTGACAAAAGCCGGAATAAAAACCGCAATAATTACGGCGCGCAATAGCGAAGCAGTCAGACATCGTTTCGAAAATCTGGGAATGACAAAATTATACATGGGACAAAAAAATAAGCTTATTGCGATGAAAGAAATGCTAAATGAATTTAAGCTTGATTTTAGTGAAGCGGCATATATGGGTGATGATTTGCCGGATTTATGCGTATTAAAAGAAGTCGGATTTGCATGCTGCCCTTCTGATGCGGTAAATGAAGTAAAATCGGTCTGCCATTATATTTCATCAAGAAGAGGAGGACGGGGTGCCGTTCGTGAAGTAACCGATATAATATATAAAATCCAAAGATTATCGGTTTAAATCATAAAGTATTTTCATGCCGATTAATGTTAAATCAGGATTAATATAATCGAATTTCCTTCTTAAATAGCGGCTTATGACGGAGGAATATCCGCCAGTTGCAATTATTGTTGCCTTTTCTCCGAGTTCTCTTTCGCATTCAAAAATTAAACCGTCAATCATTGCGGCATGCCCTCTTACAATACCTGATAACATTGCATCAATCGTATTTCTTCCGATTGCATTCTCCGGAGCTTCTATATTCAATTTAGGTAATTTCGAGGTCTTAGCACTTAAAGCTTCAGCCTGTATTTTCATTCCTGCGGTAATAATACCGCCTATGAATTCATTATTTTTATTAACTATATCAAAAGAAGTTGCCGTCCCAAAATCAACAACTATTGCAGGAACAGAATAAAGAAAAGAGGCAGCACCGGCATTGGCTATCCTGTCAGCCCCTGTTTGCTGCGGTTCTTCCAAGTTCAAACTTACATTCATTTTAATTTTATGAGAAATAATAAGAGAATCTATATTTAAATATTTTTTTAAAGCAATTTCAATTCTTTCAGTTAATTGAACAACAACACTCGAGATTACCGCCTTTGTTATTTTATCGTCTAAAAAAGTTTCTCGTAAAAGATTTTTTATAAAAACTCCGTATTCATCTTCCGTTCTGGTAATTTCAGTAGATAAACGCCAGCTGCGAATGATTTTTTCTTCATTAAAAACCCCCAGCGTAATATTAGTATTTCCTATGTCAATTGCGAGAAGCATTTATTTTATTCCTTTTTTATCATTCTATCAAAAACATATAATCTAGTGTCGTATTAAAGTGAAAATTCAACATTTCCACTTTAATACTCACCTGCTTGGTTGCTCGCATTAAACGGGTTTTCGCCCTGCTTGTCTTGCTCCTCGCAAGCCGACCCGGCTGCACCCTCTGCTCGCAATCCGCTTTTCAATACGCCGCTCTCAAAATTTCACGATAAGCCAGCGGCTTATCGTGAAATTTTGTTCGGACAATATTTATATGCTAAAATTGAAAAGAAAAAGGGAGCCGGAATAATGTTAGATTTCTTAGTGCAAAGTATTCAAATTAAATCAATGAGTATTTTCGAGGCAGGCATGCTGATATGCTTCGGTGCCAGCTGGCCGTTTGCAGTGCTTAAAACTTATAAAACAAAAAATGTAAAAGGAAAAAGCAGACTTTTCCTTTCTCTCATTATCTTAGGATATATATGCGGGATAATTAACAAAATACTTAATTCCGTGGATATCGTTTTTTGGCTGTATATAGTAAACTTATTATTAGTAAGTACGGATTTTGCATTATGTTTGTTATACAGAAGCAGACAGGAGTGAGAAAAATTATGATTAATAAAAATATATACAGTTTTTTGTTGATTTTTACAATTTTATTTTGTTTTTCAAGCAGGAGTTTTGCACATGCAACTCCGATTCCGCAAAAGGATGCAAATGTAACAGTATCTGTTGAATCGGAAGAAGATATTGAAAGTGAAGAAACCGATATTATAAAAAAAATCAGTTTTCGTAACAGATTTAAAAAATCTCCGGAAGCTCAAATAAGAAGTTTTTTCAAAAAATATAACAGATATTCCGAAAGAAATAATATTGAAAAACTAAAAGATATGTATACCGATGAATACGTTAATAATGACGGATTTAATAAAAAAACCGTATTTGAACTTATAAAAACGGCTTCGGATGCATATAAAGATATTACTTACACAACCCAAATAAACAGTATAAAAATATGCGGAAATTATGCAGTAGTTCAGGCTCATGAAACAGCAAGCGGTCTAACTTCAAAAAAAGTTGAAAAAATTGATGATTACGGTCAAATAACATCAGATATTTATTATACTGATTATTTGAAAAAAGAAGGGAATAAATGGAAAATCACTGCTACTGTTGTTACTTCGGAATACGTGTCTTTAGCATACGGCGAGGCAAAAAATATGACAGTAGAAATGTCAGCACCGGAAGCGGTTCCTGAAGGTGCAGAGTATGAAGTTAACGTAAAAACAACTTCTCCCGACGGAGCTTTTCTTGTCGGTTCCATTGTTAATGATCAAATTGTTTTTCCCCAGGTTGATACAAAAGATGTATTCAGATCGGTCAAATCAGGCGAGCTTGCCCGTATACTAACAGCTAATAAAGATAAAAATAACGAGTATGCAACAGTTTCTCTCGCTATAACAAGAGCTCAAATAGAACCGCCGTCTGTTATTTTAAATATGACGGGAATGGCTTTTGTTATGAAAAGAGTAAATATAATAAAAATTAATGAAAATGTAAAATTGGATAAGGAGGCTGAAGATGGCGAGACAACAAAATAATAATCAACCGTTATTTTATCTTTTTACAATTATAAAGTATTTTGCATTATGGATTTTATTTTCCGTAGTTGCTTTTGTTGTTAAAGTTATTGTTCTTAACGCTATTAAAATTTCTCCTACGAGACAAGTCGGGAATGGAATGCTTACTTTATATGAAGTCCATAATACAGGTGCAGCATTTAATCTGTTCTCAAACCAACCGGAAATGATAATTACAGCTTCATTTTTAGCTGTTGCTATTATCACTTTTATTGTACTTATAGCATCAGGAAGACTCACTCAAACGGCGGTTTCGGCTATGGCTTTTTTAAGCGCGGGTATAACATTAAATATGATTGAACGCATAAATCAGGGATATGTTATTGATTATATTAATTGTAACTTTATGCCTGAACTCCCTGTATTTAATGTGCCTGATATTATGATTGTAGTGGGTGCATTAGGGTTAATTCTATCTGTTTTAACCAGAAGATAGGTTTTTATAATGAACAAAAAATATGTATTTAATTATCAAGCCTTAAATCAACCGTTAAGGCTTGATGCTTTTTTATCTCAACAGGAATGTTTTACCTCTAGGTCGCAGGTGCAAAATTTAATTAAAAAAAAGCAGGTACTTGTTAACGGAGAGATTAAAAAATCTTCTTACCTGGTAGATAATGATGATGAAATAACAGTATATTTAAGTGAAGATTTTTCAGTAATTATAGAGCCTGAGGATATCGCACTTAATATTATATATGAAGACGATGATATTCTTGTTATAAATAAACCTAAAGATATGCTGACACACCCTACAAATAAGGAGACAACAGGTACTCTTGTTAATGCTTTATTGTATAAATACGGTTATGAAGGATTATCTGATATAAACGGAGTAATGCGCCCCGGAATTATACACAGGCTTGACAGAAATACTTCAGGTCTTCTTATGATAGCAAAGAATAATAAAGCTCATAAATTTTTAGAAGAACAAATAAAAACAAAAACAGCAAAAAGGCAGTATCTTGCAGTTGTACACGGAAATTTTGAGCAAAAAGAAGGGATTATAAATTTACCTGTGGGAAGAAATCCCGTAAAACCGGAAAAAATGGCAGTTATCGAAAACGGAAAACCGTCAATAACACATTATAAGGTACTTGAAGAATTTAATAATTATTCTTTTATTGAACTCACGTTAGAAACCGGAAGAACACATCAAATAAGAGTACACATGGCATACATCGGACACCCTGTATTAAATGATTCTTTATATAGCAAAATACCATTTAAAGTAAAAACACAAGAACAGGTACTGCAAGCATATAAGCTTAAATTTACTGCTATGAAGAATAATGATATAATTGAACTTGAAATAAAACCGGATAACGATATAGAAAAGGTGTTGAAATTTTTAAGGAGTATAAATTAATGAAAAAAAACTTACTTTTTACAGGCATTGAAACAATTTTGTTCATAATAATTTTATATGTATTGGTTGTAAATTATAAACTTGCGGCAACTTCGCAGCTGGGAATTTCTTTTGACGGAGCAACAGTAGTATTAAGTACTTTTTTTGTTATTCTTGCAGCATATTTATTCGGAGTTTTCTCAGGTTTTGTATATTCAATGGTATTAGGTGCAAGATACAAAGACCAGATTGAATTTTATGCAAGAAAAAATGAAAAACTCGCCCAGCAAAACGAAATTGATACAGATGACAAAGAAGCACTTCAGCGAAAAATAGCAACTCTTGAAATAGCTCTTAATAATGCTTTGAAAAATAAAGACTAAAATTGATAATTTTGTAATATTAAATATATGAATTTATAAATCTTAATTATGATAAAATAAAGCGTTGACATTGGATTTTGCTTGTAGTATCAATAATAGAAGAAAGCGGAATGCGAGTGGTTTGTTTGTGCTGAACAACCGCAGGCGGCAACCGAATGACGGCGGGGAGGCGGCAGGAGGTTACAGCCAAAAAGTATAATGAACAAGGAGAAAACATGCCAACAATAGCACAGTTAGTTCGTAAAGAACGTCAAAAAACAACTGATAAGACTAAATCGCCGGCGTTAACAAACTGCCCTCAAAGAAGAGGTGTTTGTACAAGAGTTTATACAACAACTCCTAAAAAACCTAATTCTGCACTCAGAAAGGTTGCAAGGGTAAGATTAACCAACGGTTTTGAAGTTACATCATATATTCCTGGTATCGGACACAATTTGCAGGAACACTCTGTAGTATTAATCAGAGGCGGCAGGGTAAAAGATTTACCGGGTGTAAGATATCACATAGTAAGAGGTACATTGGATACAGCCGGTGTCGCAAACAGATCTAAATCAAGATCTAAATACGGCGCAAAGCGGGCTAAAAAGAAATAGGAAAGGCGATTAGTAATGTCAAGACGTAGTAAACCTGCAAGAAGAATACCCGCTCCCGATGCTGTTTTTAACAGTGTTGATATAGCCGGTTTTATAAACAGACTTATGAGACGCGGTAAAAAATCAGTTGCAGAAAGAATTTTTTATTCAACATTGGAAAACTTAAAAACAAAATCTAAAGATGAACCTTTAGAAATATTTAAAAAAGCATTAACAAATGCAACTCCGTTATTGGAAGTAAAAGCAAGAAGAATAGGCGGTTCTACATATCAGGTTCCACTGGAAGTTAAAGCTGACAGAGGTATGGTATTAGGCTCTACATGGATTATTGAAGCTGCAAAAAAACGCCATGGTAAATCAATGGTTGAAAAATTAACAAATGAATTATTAGATGCTTCAAACGGTGTAGGGGCAGCCTGCAAAAAACGTGAAGATACTCACAAAATGGCAGAAGCTAATAAAGCATTTGCACATTACAGATATTAAAATTAATCTTGTATTATTAAAAAGAGAGCTTTATAAAATTAAAAGCTCTCTTTTTATCTTGTTTATCTTGGCTGTATCCCGCCATGAGGTCCATGTCCGCCGCCAAAATGAGGAGGTCCCGGATGAAAACCGGGAGGTGGAGGTCCGGGCGGTTTAACGGGCGGCATTACCGGCGGCCTATTGATTATTAGAGGCGGTCTCATAGTACCATAATTATATGAATGCCCCGTATAATTATAAGAACCTATACCGGGACGAACAGAATAATAATAAGGTCTTGTTACAGAATACCCGCTTCCGTAATATGGTATTACCCGTGTATATGGACTATATGGCATATAATTATAATCTTCCGAAGTTTCAGGCATTTGCCCGAAATATTTTGAATCAGATTCATCCTGCACGTTTTCTGAAGGAAGTGTTTCTACTGAAGATGTTGATTTAGAATACCCTTTGCCCATTTCAATAGAATTTGTATAAATATATGCCGATACAGTTTCAGAATAAATTGTATTCACAATAATATATACAAATAGAAATATATAAATATTTTTTAACATTAATCCTTCCACATATAAACTCTATTTATGATAACAATATAGTATTATAAATGTTCATTTTATCTGTAATTTTGAAATTGAAGAGGGACATCATAAGAGTCTTCATTTGTTCTCAGCATTTTTATTACAGCCTGAAGATCATCTTTATCTTTTCCTGATACTCTGACCTGCTCTCCTTGAATTGAAGCCTGAACCTTTAATTTTAATGTTTTTATATCAGCAACTATTTTTTTTGCAAGCTCCTGATTTAATCCTTTTTTTAGTTTAAATACCTGCCTTACATTTCCTCCAAGTGCATTTTCTATACTTTGAGGATCAAGTATTTTTATACTTAAATTTCTTTTTATCATTTTTGTTTGCAAAATATCCAAAATATTTTTTAATTTCATCTCGTCATTTGTAGTAATGGTTATTGTTTTATCCGTATCTAAAACAACATCCGAGTTTGAGTCTTTTAAATCAAACCTTGTTGTTAATTCTCTTTTTACCTGGTCAACGGCATTAACCAGTTCTTGTTTATCAAACTCAGAAACAATATCAAAACTGCAATCTTTTGCCATATAAAACTCCTGATTATATACTCTTATTCATTATACAATATCTGATATATTATTAACAATTTTACTTTATATTAAATTTACATTATTTTTAAAAATTAAAATCTGTATGTTGTTGAAAAATTCAATTGGGATTTTACAGGTTTATTATCGATTGAATAAGTTTGCCCCGC
>CALUSW010000009.1 GCA_944323535.1 Candidatus Gastranaerophilales bacterium
CAAAATGACACCTAATGAATTTAGACAGTATTTACAATCATCCTACTGATTGATTATAGTTTTTGGGGTACACTTCAGTTCCACTTGCTGTTTTATATCCGGATTATATAGTTCGTTTCTTTAGAAAGGATTCTGTATTTTATCCGCCTGAAGTCCATGGTACAGCTAAAGTAGACGGTGAAATCTTTTGTATAGATAAATCGAAAACAAATCTTGCTATATTACATGTTCAAAATCGTACAATATCAGGATGGTTGTCTATAATTGATTCTTATACAAATCTTGAACTTGAAAAATGGATTAAAGCAGATAAAAAAATTAATTTCTGGGCGCATTCCTGGAAAAGTCTGTTTATTATATTTGAAAAATTCTTGTTTAAAAGAGGATATAAAAACGGTATACGGGGCTTTATAATTTGTGTTATAGTTTTTGGATTCTACAAATTTGTTCTTGGCTGTAAGTATTGGGAATATCTGTTGAATAAAAAAGAGCCGTAAGGCTCTTTCTTATTTTAAAAATTGATATGTTAAAGGAAACTTATATTCACTGTTTCCGCTGACTTTAACGACAGCTATAATTAAAACTATAAGATTAATAATACAGATTAATGTGCCGCCAAGGATATATATTATTTGTCCTAAAACAGGAATAATATTAATCAATATTAAAGCCAGACCCGTTACAAAAAGTGTAAGTTCAAAATTTACTAAATTAGTTAAATATTTTTTTGCTTCAAGCTGCATTTTATCCTTATTAATTGCCCACACAATCAGAGGAACTAAAAGTCCAAGAATAATTCCGCTTAGAGTTACTAATACAAGTGTGTTTCTGTCTTTCCCATAGTCAGCAGTTTTTTTAATTTCTTCGTTTGACACAAATTTCTCCTTTAAATTAACATTACGGACTAATTATACAGATATTTTTTAATTGCGACAAGATAGGTTTTTTCTGGTAAAGAAATATTTTGCTAATATTCAATATAATTTCGTATAAGAAAATAAATAGGCATTGTGCTAAAAAGAAACAGAAAAAAGAAAAAAATTAAAATGTCCCCTGAGTTTTTTATATCATCCCGAATTTATTTCGGGATCTTACCGGTTCGAAACTAAAGCATTAAGCTGAAAAAATGCTGTTTTTTGTAAAAACAAGCTCACACAAAATTTTTAAGATACTGAAACAAGTTCAGTATGACAAAAATTTTGCTTCGTTTTATAAAATGGATTTAGCAAGACAGGTTTGTTTATTAATGTCATCCCGAACTCGTTTCGGGATCTGCCCAATAGGGAATGAAGGCTTAAAGCCGGTAAGATACTTTATGATATGTTCTTCTCTTTCTGTCCATTCTGTTGGGGTATGAAGGAACGGATATTTTTCACAAAATCAAAAATTTTGGAAAGAACAGTTATAACAAACCTGTAAACTCCTGCCTCTTATTCCATTCGATTAATATTTTACCTAAAATAATCAGTGCTGTGTTTGAACTCATAATTATTTTTCCATTGCTTCTTTTGTTACTATTTGTTGTATAGTATTTTTTATATCTTTTACATCGGAAAATCCTTCTATAATTTTAATTTTAAAATTTTTTAAAATTAAAATTAGTACATTCAAAAAAAAATAAAGGCAAGTATTTAGCTGAATAAACTTTTTTTATTTCATTAATATATATTTTTTTTCTTAATTTGTTTCCAATAATATGCATTATAGAGTTGTTCGATATTATCAAGATTTCGGAAAAACGAATTTTTATAGATAAAATTATTGAAATTATGATAAAAATTAAAGATATTATATATGTAAAAATGTTAAAAAGAGAATATTTGCTTAATAAAGTTGGAAAAATCAAACTAATTAACCCGTATATAGCAAATATAACAAGCATTAAAACAGTATATATTATGTTATCAGAATAAAAGTTATATTTAATAATATTTTCATTCTTACATAAAAATTCTTTGGATAATTCTAATGATTTGGTATTTTCTTTTTCTTTTAGTTTTTTTAATACCGGTGTAAGAGTGAAAAAGACCAATATGTAAACAGTAACAAAATACATATAATAATGCCTCCGTTTTATTTAAAGGTTTGTTCATAGTTTGTAGACCGTAGTTTGTTAGGTTTGGTTAAAACAATACAGGCTGAATAATCTCTAAAATTGATTATATTGTAAAATTATTAATGCAGCTTTATATTTTATCTTTTTGTTAATATAATATCTATAATTAAGAGGATACAATATGTTCCAAAAGTTAGAATTATTCTTTAAGAAAGAGAAAAAGAAATTCAAATATGTCAGCTGCGAGTATATACAGCACGGATTTAACGTGGATTATGAAGATATAAAAATGTGTTGTTTTAATTGTCATGAAGGCGGCGGAAGACAAATTCTGATTGACAATTATAAAGGTGAAATGATTGATTGGAACAAGTTCTTTAAAGAAAAACGCAAAATGCGTGAGTTAAATAAGAAGGGGATTATTCTTGAGCGCTGCAAGGGATGTTTTTTCTTAAAAGAACGTGAATGGGATGATGAAGACTATATAAATTATATGGTATTTAATCATTGGACACAGTGCAACTGCAAGTGTAAATACTGTTTTACAAATGAGCAGTCGGATTATTTTAATGAGCGTAAGAATTATAATATGTATCCCGTTATAAAAAAGCTTGCAGATATGGGAAAAATAAGAGGCGGGGGAGAAATCGGCTTTGGAGGCGGAGAACCGGCTTTACTTCCGGAGTTTGAACCTATGGTTAATATGCTTCTTGATTGCGGCTGCGACAATATAAGAGTGCATTCTTCGGGTGTAAAATATTCTAATGCGATTGAAAGAGGTCTTGCCGAAGGGAAGTTAACTCTTGTTGTTTCGGTGGATTCGGGAACCCCCGAAACTTACGAAAATATTAAAAGAGTTAATCATTTTAACAAAGTTTGGGAAAATCTTAAAAAATATGCCGCTTCTCAAACAACTGATTTATATAAAGCTAAAACAAAATATATTATTTATCCGGGGTTTAATGATAACAAAGAAGAACTTGATAAATGGCTGGATTTAACGGTTGAAGCCGGAATTAAAAGTGTTGTTCTTGATGTTGAGGGCGGCTGGTATGTAAATAATAAATATAATGTACCCGATTATATGTATGATTTGCTTGAATATGCCGAACGCAGAACAAAAGAATTAAATATGAAAAATGTAGAATTCTATGATCGTGCAAATGATATGAGGATACACAAAGACGAGTATAAAAAATTAAGAGAAAATGAACAGTAAAGATATTATACAAGCCGAAACACATAAAGGATACAAACATTATTTTACAGAGTTGTTAATTCTCGCTTTCCCGCTATTAATAGGGAATCTCGGGCATACTTTAATCGGTGCTACGGATATTCTTGTTGTTGCTAAGTATAATATAAATTCTCTTGCTGCAATAAGTATTGCTAATTCAATATTATTTACCATATTTATATTCGGACTCGGAATATTGGCTGCAATATCCATAATTCTGTCAAATATGAGAGGCTCAAGGCAAAGAACAAAAAAATATCTTCTCTCAAGCCTTGTTTTTGCTTTCATTATGGCTTCAATTTTTACAATGCTTTGTTATTCAACAAAATTTCTGGTTGATAAAATGGGCTTTGAAGCTGAATTGGTTCCATATATAAAAGAATATATTTCGATAGTTTCTTTTTCTATATTCGGAATGTATATATATCAGGGAGTTAAGGAATTTCTTCAATCTTATGAAATAGTTAAATTCCCTAACCTTATATTATTTGTTGCGGTAATTTTAAATCTTATCTTTGATATAGTTCTGGTATTCGGATTTGGACCTGTTCCTTCAATGGGGTCAAAGGGTGCTGCAATAGCAACATTTTCCGTTAGAATACTAATGGGAATAATAATGCTTATTTATGTATTTCGGTTTATTGATTTTAAAGCGAAAATTGATTTTACTTATATGAAACATCTGATAAAAATAGGTTATCCTATAGGAGCTGCACTTCTATTGGAATTTCTTGCTTTTAATATTATAACAATACTTGTCGGAAGAGAATCGGGGCTTTTATCGGCTACTCATAATATAATAACAACAATATCTTCTTCAACATTTATGGTGCCGTTGGCTATATCAACAGCCGTTGCTATAAAAGTTGCATATTATTACGGCGCTAAGAAAAGCGAAGAAATTAAAAGGTATGCATGCGCAGGGTTAACAATAGGAACAGGGTTTATGGTGTTTTCATCAATAATACTGGCACTTTTCCCCAGACAGCTGATAAGATTGTTTACGGATAACCCTGATGTTTTAAATATTGCAATGCCAATAGTTCTTGTTGCAGCGATGTTTCAAGTTTTTGACGGATTTCAGGTCGTGGCAGGAGGCATCTTAAAAGGGTTTAAAATGACTAAAGTTGTTTCTCACTGTGTATTTCTCGGATATTGGCTTGTTGGTATGCCGGTTGCTTATGTTCTTGTGTTCAAAAATAACTATTCGCTGAAAGGTTACTGGATAGCACTTGCGGTATCTCTATTTTGTATGGGTATAGCGCAGGCGCTTATAGCTAAATACAAGTTTAATAAAATAAAGGATTTATCATAATCAGGAGTCCTGAATATTTCATCAGGCAAAAAATTAAGAGAGTCTTATAACCAAAATTTTGTTCAGGCTTATTAAATGATTACAAATCTTTATTTTTTATACATTCTGTACTAATTTAAGGTATAATAATATTATTGTTTTGACATTTTAATACGGGTGTATATGGGAGAGAACTTAAAATATAAAAGAATTCTGCTAAAACTTTCGGGAGAAGCGCTTTTGGGGAAACAAGAGTTCGGTATAGATCAGGCGCCTCTTGAAATGATAGCAGCTGAAATAAAAGAAGCTTACGAAGCGGGTGCCGAAATAGCAATTGTCGTCGGCGGCGGAAATATATTCAGAGGTGTGAAAAATTCTGCTAAATACGGAATGGATCAGGCAACCGGAGATTACATAGGCATGCTCGCTACGGTTATGAATGCATTGGCTCTTCAAAGTGCTCTAAGAAAAATTGATGTGCAATGCCGTGTCCAGACTGCAATAGATATGAATAAAATCGCGGAGCCTTATATAAGATTTAAAGCAATAAGACACCTTGAAAAATCAAGAGTTGTAATCTTTGCTGCAGGAACGGGAAATCCTTTCTTTACAACAGATACCGCTGCAGCCCTCAGAGCTTCTGAAATAGGCGCAGAAGCAATGCTTATGGCAAAAAACGGAGTTGACGGAGTATATTCAGATGATCCGAGAGTTAATCCTAATGCAAAAAAATACAGTAACATTACTTATGATGATATAATTATTAAAGGGTTAAAAGTTATGGATACTGCATCCTGCGCACTTTGCAAACAAAATTCCATACCCATTGTGGTATTTGATTTTGCGGCAAAAGGCAGCATAATTAAAATATTAAAAGGCGAAAATATAGGAACATATGTAGGAGGTTAAAATGACAGTTGAAGCATTATTTTCAACAGGAACAGATAAAATGGAGAAGGCAATTAACCAGATGAAAAAAGAATTTGCCTCAATAAGAACGGGAAGGGCTAATCCTATGATTTTGGATAAAGTTCTTGTTGAATACTATGGGGTTCCTACTCCTTTAAGACAATTATCGCAGGTAAGTGTACAAGACGGTACTACTCTTGTTATTGCACCTTATGATAAAACTATTTTGAAAGATGTTGAAAAAGCTTTAGTAAAGGCTGATTTGGGTATAAATCCAAATTCTGACGGTATTGTAGTAAGGCTTGCTTTTCCGCCTTTAACAACTGACAAAAGAAAAGAAATCTGTAAAGAAGTTAAAAAAGTATGTGAAGAGTCTAAAGTGGCTATACGTAATATCAGAAGAGATATGGCTGATGAACTTAAAAAACTTGAAAAATCAGAAAATCTTTCAGAAGATACGGTAAAAGATAATCAGGACAAAATACAAAAAACTACAGATAAATATATTAAAATAGCTGATGATTTGGCTGCAGAAAAAGAAAAAGAGGTATTAACAGTATAGTGGCTGTATTAGATTCTCTTTTAAAGAACAGAGTTGTAACCGGTTTTACTATCGGTGCTGTTGTTTTTTCTTGTATATTGCTGGGAGGTAAATATCTGCTTGCTTTTTTACTTGTATTTATTGTAATAGCAGCAAAAGAATATGCAGATATACTTAAAAATAAGGGCTTTTTGCCCTTTTTTAAGGTTATTTTGGCAGTATCCGTTTCTATGATTCTGGTTTCTGCCTGCGGTTATGATAATTTATTTCCGCTTGTTTTGTTAATAGGGACGATAGGTTCTTTCCTTGCCGTACTATTTAGGGGCAGACAGCCGTATATAGCAAATGTTGCGACAACAATCCTCGGATTTCTAATCGCCTGGATGCCTTGCCACGTTTGCTTAATAAGGCAGATGGGACCTGAGGTATCATTGTTTAATATAACATTTAAACAGGGACTTTATTTCCTTATATTAATATTTTTTGTTATATTGTTCACCGATATTGCCGCTTATTTCTTTGGTATAAGATTCGGAAAACATAAACTATCGCCTGTAATAAGCCCTAAA
The DNA here is from genome assembly GCA_944323535.1 of Candidatus Gastranaerophilales bacterium. Classification (GTDB taxonomy): domain Bacteria; phylum Cyanobacteriota; class Vampirovibrionia; order Gastranaerophilales; family Gastranaerophilaceae; genus Avigastranaerophilus. The sequence goes on from CALUSW010000009.1 coordinate 6,607, forward strand.
AAAACAATTGAAGGTGCTGCTGCAGGAGGTATATGCGCTGTTATTTCAGGGTTAATTATAGGAAAATTAATAGGAATTTCTCTATATCATTCTTTTGTTTTGAGTTTGTTAATTACTGTTTTTGCGCAGCTTGGCGATTTATCGGAATCTCTTATTAAACGTGATGCAGGAGTTAAAGATTCCGGAAATTCGCTCCCCGGACACGGCGGTTTTTTGGATAGGGCGGATAGTTACCTGTTTTCGGTTCCGGTTGCGTATTATTATATCAAATATTTTATCCTTGCCGGTTTAACTTTTCCCGCGTTGACCGAGTTTATTAGAAAGTTATTTTATGTTATCTGCAGCTAGAAAAAATCAACTTTTAGAGTTGATGCAATGTTTAAATATAAAACTGACGGATGAAATTATTTTAGATGAAGCGCTTACTCATCCTTCTTATAATTTTGAATCAAACAGAGAGGATGCTCCTGATTATGAGCGTTTGGAGTTTCTCGGGGATTCTGTTTTAAGGCTTGCGGTAAGCAATTATTTGTTTGATAAATACAAAAATTATCCGGAAGGAAAATTGACAAAAATAAGGAGTTATCTGGTAAGTGATGATTTTTTGTTTAAAATAGCACTTAAATTGCAGATTAAAAAGTACTTAAATCTGGGAATTCATGAAGAAAAAAACGGAGGCAGAGAAAAAGAGTCCATACTGGCATGCAGTATGGAAGCAATACTGGGTGCTATCTTTAAAAATTGCGGGTTTAACTATGTGCAGGAATTTATATATAAAATTTACAATGATATGTCTATAAATTTTGAAGAAATTTTGTCTTTATATAATTCAAAGGAGATATTGCAGCAATATACACAGGGTTTGGGAAAAGATTTACCTGTATATAGAGTTATAGAGGAAAAAGGTCTTGAACATAATAAAATATATGTTGTAAATGTATCATACAGAGGTGAAGAACTTGGTGTCGGAACGGCAAGAACAAAAAAAGAAGCAGAGAAAAATGCTGCATTAAGTGCGGTTAAAAGACTTAATTTAATTTGCGGGGAGGAAAATGAATAAAATTATAGTTGCTCCATCCATTTTGTCAGGTGATTTCGCAAATTTGGAAACAGAAATAAAAAAATTGGCGCAGAATGGAGCTGATTGGATTCATGTTGACGTGATGGACGGACACTTTGTGCCGAATTTAACAATCGGTGCTCCTGTTGTTAAGTCATTGCGAAAAGTTTGTTCTATTCCGCTGGATGTTCATCTTATGATTGATAATCCTCAAAAATATATTAAAGATTTTGCGCATGCCGGCTCTGATGTTATTACATTTCATTATGAAGCGGCGAAAGAAAATACGGTTGATTTAATTAATTTGATTAAATCTTTTGGGAAAAAAGCCGGTATTTCCATAAAGCCTAAAACCTTAGTAAAAGAAATAGTTCCCTACCTTGAACTTGTTGATATGGTTTTAATAATGACTGTTGAACCGGGATTCGGCGGACAAAAATTCATGCCGGAATGTGCGGAAAAAATAAAAGAATTAAAAGAACATCTGCAAAAAAATATTATAATAGAGGTAGACGGCGGTATAAATAAAGAAACTGCGTCATATTGTAAAAATCTGGGTGCCAATGCACTTGTGTCGGGGAATTATATTTTCTCCGCTCCGGATATGAAAGAAGCTATAAATTCGTTGAGGGAACTATGAAGATAACGCAGGGTCTTGTAGAACAGCATATCCATGGCGCCTTCGGGATTGATTTTATGCAATGCAGCGTTGAAGAGCTTCTTCAGGCTGCAGATATGCTTTCAGAGAAAGGGGTAACAGCTTTTTTCCCTGCTATAATGACTGATGATACAGATACTATTAAAGAAAGAATTAATATAATAAAAAAGGCAAAGTCAAAACAAAAGAAACATTCGGCACAAATAATCGGTATTCATCTTGAAGGCCCGTTTATAAATCCCGAAAAAGCAGGGATTCATGAAAAGAAGTATATTTTGCCTCTTAATAAGGATTTATTTAAAAAAATTGAAGATGATATTATTAAGATTATAACCATAGCTCCAGAACTTGATTTAACAGGTGAATTTCTTCAATATCTTAAATCAAAAAATATAAAGATATCTGCAGGGCATACTCTTGCAAGCGACCTGTCAAAAGTTAATCAGGTTACACATTTATATAATGCGATGGGTGCTTTTTCGCACAGAGATGTTTCTACAGTTGTGTCTGCTCTATATTATGATATATATACTGAAATTATTGCAGACTCATTACATGTATCAGATAAAGTTTTGGCTCTTACTTTTAAAATCAAAAATATAGAGAAACTACTGTTAATAAGTGATGCACTTCCTCTTGCTCATTGTAATAAAAAAGAACATATATTTGCAGGGCAGAAAATATACAATAAAGAAGGAAAGCTTGTTAATGAATACGGAACTATAGCCGGTAGTTCATCTCTTTTATGCGATATTATAAAAAATCTTGCGGATAAAAATCTCCTAAAATTTGAAGATGCTGTTAAAGCCGCATCTTCAAATCAGATAAAATATCATAATATCAATAATAATCTTAAAGTATATTGGAATGATTTAAATCAAATAGAAAAAACCGAATTTATTTAAAATATGTTCGTTTCAGGAGTTGTTTTAGCATAAAACCCGAAAGGAACTTTTTTAAATGAGTTAATTTCCTTTTTAAGTTTGTAATTTTCTTTATTTAATTCATTAATTTTAAAACGCATTGTTTCATTTTCTGTTTTAACACGTATAAGCTCCATAACAACATCATCCATACCGTCAAGTTTTTCATCCAAAACCGAAGTGATTTTTTCGGTCATTGATTTTTCAATATTCCTTAACGTATCAACAAGCTGTAAAATAGAAGCACTTGAAATTGAATTTGTACCTTTATGAATAACATTCTTGGACGAAACCGGAGTCATATATTTGCTGCTGTTTTTTGAAGAAGCCGCCTTTAATGCATCAGCGTCATCCTGAGTAAAATATGTAAGACCTCTTTCGTTTCTTTTAAGTTTAATGTCCGCTATTTTACACAGCTCCTGAATTTGGGAGTTATCAATCCCCAGCATTTCCCTGATTTCTTTAGGTGAAAATTCTTTACCTTCAATTTTCTCTACCATTGATATTCCCATAAAAACAATCCCCTTATGATTTGTTAGCATGAACACTGCTACGAATATTATATATGTTTTTAAAATTTTTGTCTAAGAAAAACAAGTATCTTTACATAACTTTTCAATTAAAAAAATATATAATTTATGATAGTATAAAGAGGATAGAAAAAATCGGGGAGAAGTTTGATGAAATGTATAATTTTAGCGGGAGGTTCGGGGGAAAGGTTATGGCCTGTTTCAAGGGAACTTTACCCGAAATCTCTTTTAAAGTTATATAACGGAAATACTTTACTTCAAAATACTTATGAATTGGCTGCTGAAATTGTCAAAGAAAAAGACATTATAACAATAACAAATATCAGACAGCTTGATGATATAAGGCTTGAATTAAAAAAAGTTTCCAAAAAACCGGTAATTATAGCGGAACCTATGTCCAAAAATACCGCACCGGCTATTGCCTCGGCTTTGTCTTATATTCAATCTTCGAAAGACGAAATTGTTTTAATTTTGCCGGTTGATTTTAGTGTGGAAGATAAGCAGTCTTTTATAGAATCTGTAAATGCTGCAAAAAAACCGGCCAGTGGAAATTATATAGTTACTTTCGGGGTAAAGCCTTCTTATTTTGAGGAAGGTTTTGGTTATATACAAACCGGAAAAGAATTAAAAACCGGATATAAAGTCGAACGATTTATAGAAAAACCAAAAAATAATGAATTTGAAAAAAGTATTAACAATGAGAATATTTTCTGGAATTGCGGAATATATGCAGGGAAAGTGTCGGTTATAATGAAAAGCCTTCAAAAATATTCGCCGCAGGTATGTAGTAATTTTTCTAAAGAAATGTTTGATGAAAATAATAAAATCAAATATGAATACTATGAAAATATTCCTGAAATATCAATAGATTATGCCGTAATGGAAAAAGCTGATAATCTTGCGTTTATTGAACTTCAAACCAAATGGGCTGATTATGGTTCCTGGCGTGCTTTATATAATAACAGCGAAAAAGATTCAAAAGGAAATGTTATAAGCGGTAATGTATTATCCGATAATATAAAAAATTCATTTATATATTCGTCAAAAGAACTTGTTGCGGTATCAGGAATGAATAACACTATTGTAATAGAAACAGAAGATGCAGTATTGGTTTGCGATAAGTCGAAATCATCAGAGATAAATAAGATTGTAAGAAAATTAAAACAAGAAGATAACCCTTCTGTAATATCACGTAAAACTGTTTTCAGACCATGGGGCTTTTATACATGTCTTAATGGCGGAAATGGCTGGCTTTCAAAAATAATTACGGTTTCCCCGGGGCACAAATTATCACTGCAATCACATAATTACCGTTCCGAGCACTGGGTTGTTCTTGAAGGTACTGCTACCGTTATATTAAATGATAATAAGCATGTGCTTCAAAAATGCCAGAGTATTGATATTCCTGTAAAAGCAAAACATTCTCTGCAAAATCATACAAAAACGCCGCTTAAAATATTAGAGGTTCAAAAAGGTGATTATATAGGCGAAGATGATATAATCAGGTATGAAGATATGTACGGAAGATTAAAATAGATATATGAATTTTCTAATACAGTATTTAATGCTATAATTTTGTAAAAGGTTGTTATTATAAGGATTTTAAAATGAATAAAAATCAATCGATGGGAATATGGCTTATAGTTGGTATTTTGGTTCTTGCTCTGGCATCTATGTTATTTGCGGGACCTTCCACATCTACAAAAACATTGACTTATACAGAGTTTTTGTCAAAAGTAAAAAATGCTGAGATAAAAGAGGTTTTGATAGATAATGATACTGTAATTGCAGTACCTGTGGAAGAAGGCATAAAGTCAACAATTAACGGAAAAGAAGCCGTTACTGCTTCTTTAAGATATAAAGTAAATATTCCCTTAAATGATGACAGTTTATATTCAACTCTGGAAAGTAATAACGTAAATATAGAAATAAAAAAGTCAAATGAATCATCGTCAATGATGGGAATTATGGGAACGGCGCTGCCGATTTTACTTATTATTGCTTTTTTTATAATTCTTGCCAAAATAATACAAACAGGCGGATCGCAGGCTTTGTCTTTCGGAAAAAGTAAAGCTAAAATGATGCTTGACAGCAAGGTTAAAGTTACATTTAAAGATGTTGCCGGTATTGACGAAGAAAAACAGGAACTTGAAGAAATTGTTGATTTCTTGAAAAACGGAGAAAAATATCTTAAACTCGGCGCTAAAATTCCGAAAGGTGTATTACTTGTCGGTGCTCCCGGTACCGGTAAAACTTTAATGGCTAAAGCGGTTGCAGGAGAAGCCGGTGTTCCTTTCTTTTCAATAAGCGGTTCCGATTTTGTTGAAATGTTTGTCGGTGTTGGTGCTTCAAGAGTTCGTGATTTATTTGAACAGGCAAAAAAACATCAGCCCTGTATTGTTTTTATAGATGAAATAGATGCGGTAGGCAGACAAAGAGGTGCCGGTTTAGGCGGCGGACATGATGAAAGAGAACAGACCTTAAACCAGTTGCTGGTTGAAATGGACGGTTTTGACGGAAATACAAATATTATTATTCTCGCTGCCACGAACAGACCGGATATTCTTGATAATGCTCTTTTAAGACCCGGACGTTTTGACAGGCAGATTATGGTAAGTCTTCCGGATGTTAAAGGAAGAGAAAAAATTCTTGCTGTGCATGCCAAGGGTAAGCCGTTAGATAAAGATGTTGATTTGAAGGTGCTTGCGAAAAGAACTCCCGGGTTTACCGGAGCGGATCTTCAAAGTCTTTTAAATGAATCTGCCCTTTTAGCGGCGAGAAGAAATAAAACGGTTATTAACATGGCAGAAATAGATGATGCAATTGACAGAGTTATCGCCGGTATAGAAAAGAAAAGTAAAGTAATGACTGATGAAGATAAGGAAATAACTTCTTACCATGAAGTAGGTCATGCTTTGCTTGCAAAATTGTTAAAAAATTGTGATGAACTTCATAAAGTTACAATTATTCCGAGAGGTTATGCTCTTGGTATAACCTGGACAAAACCGGAGGATAACAAAGTCCATGTTAGTAAAGCTAAACTGCTTGATCAAATTACAATGACTCTTGGAGGCAGAGTTGCAGAGGAAATTGTATACGGACCTGATAAAATCTCGACGGGAGCATCAAGCGATCTTGAAAAAGTAACCGAAGTAGCAAAAAAAATGGTTTCACAATGGGGAATGTCCGAGAAAATGGGAGCAATGACCTACGGAAAATCACAGGAACATGTATTTATGGGACGTGATTTCGGTACAACACGTGATTTCTCTGAAGAATTTGCTGCTGATTTAGACAGGGAAGTCAAAAAAATAATAGACGGAAGATATGAAATTGCAAAACAGCTTCTTTCCGAAAACAGAGATTTACTTGATGCTATTGCTAAAGAATTATTGGAAAAAGAAACTTTAGACGACGATGATGTTACGGAAATTATTGTTAAAATTAAAGGAGATTCGTTTAATGATAAATTATAACGGGAATTCTATTAAAAAAGGAGGAATATAGTATGGCTTCTTTAATAAATTCTCTGCGTAATATATCAAGTGATTCCTTTTGGGCTCCGAAATTGGCTTTTTTATCTTTTTTTATATATATAATACTTGATAATGAAGAACAGATAAGTCAGGTTGGTTCGGCTATTCCGTTATTCTCTCTTTTTATTATTATAGTTTTTATGGGTTGTGCATCAGTAATGATGAACAGAAATATAAATAATAAAACTCCGCTGCTGCCAGGGTTATTTAGTCTTCCAGAGGTTTTTGTAAAATCAATAGGTTGTACAATTTCAATGATACCCGGAACTGTAATTTATGTTTTTTGTATATCATATATTCAAAAATATTTAATATTTGAAACTTTTGTAATGATAGTTATATATTCCTGTGTTACTTTATTCTTTCTTCCTTTTATCTGTATTCCTGCTGTATTATACAGTGTAAACGGAAAATTAAAGGATGCTTTCAGGTTTGATATAATTTTTGCAGGTTCCGGCAACTTTGTCGTTCAGGTTTTATCTTATATTATTCAATATTTCTTTATAATAGCTTTGTTTGCTTATTTATTATATAAATTGTTTGTTTCTATGCTTGGAGAAGAATCTATATTTATCCCGATAGTGTATAGTATAACAATAGTTGTATCGTTTCTTTCTTTCTTCTCTTTTTGTGCTGACTTATATGAGGATGTGATTCCGCCGCTTAAATCAAAAAGGGATATTTTTTAATTTTTTAATCTGGTTTCTTATTTCTGCAGCCCTTTCAAAATCAAGAATAGAGGCTGCTTTTTTCATTGATTTTTCTAATTTATCCAATAACTTGGGCAAATCTTTTTCTGATATGTTATTTTCTGCCATTTCTTCAGCTACAATATCTTCAATATTTCTGTAGCTTGCAACCAGCTGCAGCAGATTATTTTCTATGGGTTTTTTTATTGTTTGAGGTGTAATATTGTGAACTTTATTATATTCAAGCTGCAGAGTTCTTCTTCTTTGAGTTTCTTTTATAGCCCTGTCCATACTGTCGGTAATTTTATCAGCATACATTATAACCTTTGAACAGACATTTCTTGCTGCTCTTCCTATAGTCTGGATAAGACTGGTTTCTGACCGCAAGAAACCCTCTTTATCCGCATCCATTATTGCGACAAGCGATACTTCCGGAATGTCAAGACCTTCTCTTAACAGGTTTACGCCTATTAAAACATCAAAAAGCCCGAGTCTTAAATCTCTTAGTATTTCAACACGCTCTATTGATGTTATTTCACTGTGAAGATATCTAACTTTTATTCCCAGCTGCTGCAGATAGTCGCATAAATCTTCCGCCATTTTTTTTGTCAGGGTAGTAACCAAAATCCTTTCTTTTTTATCTGTTACTTTTTTAATTTCTGATATTAAATCATCCACCTGATTAAGTGTGGGTCTAACAAATATTTCAGGGTCAACAAGACCTGTCGGTCTTATTATTTGTTCCACAATCTGAGATGATGTTTCTTTTTCAAAATCAGAAGGAGTCGCTGATACATATATTTTTTGATTTACTTTCTGCCAGAATTCTTCAATCTTTAAGGGTCTGTTATCTTTTGCGCTCGGCAGTCTGAAACCGTAGTCAACAAGAACCGTTTTTCTTGCCTGATCACCGTTATACATCGCTTTTAATTGCGGAATGGTTACATGCGATTCATCTATAACAAGTAAAAAATCATCATTAAAATAATCAAGCAGAGTAGCCGGTGCACTCCCTTTCGGACGTCTTTCTATTATTCTTGAATAATTTTCTATACCGCTGCAGTAGCCCATTTCTTTTATCATTTCTATATCATAATTTGTTCTTTGATATATTCTCTGGGCTTCAATAAGTTTGTTTTCAAACTCAAATTTCTTTACCTGTTCAGATAATTCCTGCCTTATTAATTTTATTGTTTCTTCTTTATCTTCATCTCCTGAAATATAATGTACGGCAGGGAAAATCACTGTAGTATTTACATCTTCCAGTATTTCGCCGGAAACGGGATTTATTCTTGATATTCTTTCGATTTCATCTCCGAATAGATAAATTCTTGTGACCATTTTTTCGTATGCAGGCATGATCTCTATTATGTCGCCTCTCGGACGGAAGGTTGAGCGTGTCAATTCCAAATCATTTCTGCTGTATTGAATATTAACGAGCTCTTTTAAAAATGCATTTCTGTCTATTTCGTCGCCGACTTCTATTTTTAATGCGCCTTTAAAATATTGTTCCGGCAAACCTAAGCCGTATATACAGCTTACCGATGCAACAACAATTACATCATTTCTTTCATATAAACTTCTTGTTGTATTATGGCGAAGTCTGTCTATTTCATCATTTATAGTTGCGGATTTTTCAATGTATGTATCACTGCGCGGAATATAAGCTTCCGGCTGATAGTAGTCATAATAGCTTATAAAATATTCAACCGCATTATTGGGGAAAAGCTCTTTAAACTCATTATAAAGCTGGGCGGCAAGAGTTTTATTATGCGCAATAACAAGAGTTTGTTTCTGCATTTTTTCTATAACATTTGCTATTGTGAAAGTTTTTCCGGAGCCTGTAATACCCAGAAGAGTCTGGGCATCATAACCGTTTAATAGCCCCTCCGTAAGTTCTTTAATAGCTTTAGGCTGATCTCCCGACGGTTTATATTTTGAATTTATTTTAAATGGCTTTTCCATACGAATATTGTATCTTAAAGCATATAATTTGGGTATGATTGATAAATTAAAAAAGATTTTATTATTTTCTGTTATTTATAATTTAAATATTGTTATTTAAGTTTTCTGCTTTTTTAATTATAAATTTATAGTATTTGCTTATTACTTTTTTTAATAATTTATTTTTAGAGTTTGTATAATAATATTTAAGGTTTTTAATTATATTAAATCTGAGCTTGCCATATTTTGCAATGTATAAATATTGCCACTGGCAGCCAATTGAACTATCAAAAACCGTTTTCATTTTTTTGTTAATTAGATTCATAATATTGGATTTGTAATTTTCATAATCAGCAGAATAATTAATTAAGCTTTTGTAATATTCACGATGTTTAAAAAGGATAGAATTTTCAGGAAAGAAAAGGTTTCTGATAGTTGATATTGCATCTATATTTCCGGCATTTTTTTTAATGAAATCGAAAGCAGCCTTCATTTCTTCTTTTGTTTCGGTAGGAAAACCGAAAATTAAATAAACAGAATTTAAAATACCTGCTTTATGTGAATTTTCTAAAATTTTTTCTGCGGTTTTAATGTTTATATTCTTGTTAATAATATCATTACAAATACGCTGTGAAGTTGAATCTAGCCCCCAATGAACTGCAATGCATCCTGATTTTTTAATTTTCTTTAATAATTCTGGATTGAATTCTTTTTCTAATCTTGCATAGATATTATATTTTATATTAATATTTCTTTCGAGTAAGAGGTCAGCAACTTTTGATATATATTGAGGGTGCAGTGCATTGTCCCAAAAAGCAAAATATTTGGTATTGTATTTTTTTGATAAAAACTCTATTTCATCAACAAGCCTTTTTGCACTCATAATTCTAAAATGTTTTTCTTCTCCGGAGCAAGAGCAATATATGCATTTGCCCCAATAGCAAGAAGTTGACATTGATGCACGTACAGGCAAAACAAGTTCCGGAAGGAAATAATCATTTTCTTTATATCCGGAAAAAGATTGAAATGGTAGTTGGTTAATATTTACTAACTTTTCACATTCGTTAAATTGTAATTTATCATTATTGAGATAAATAAGATTTGAAACATCACTGATTGGGATATCTTTGTTAACAAATTTTGCTAACTCAAGAACTGTATTAGTGCTTTCCCCTACGGCAATAGAATCAAAAAATATACCGAATAATTCTTTTAAATTTTTGATTCTTTTAAAATTTTCTTCAAAGAAATTGCCTCCGATTGTTAAATGCACATTTTTATTAATTTGTTTTATAGCGTAACACAGCAATAATCCGGAAATTAAATCGTTATAATTTATAATTTGAACACCAATAATATCAGGTTTTTTGCTTAGAATAATTGAAGCTTTTTGCAAGTAGAAATCTTTTAGACAATTATAATTGCAGTTAAAAATAAATAAAATATCATCAGGAGTAATACAGAAATCATTTTCATTATAATAAGCAAATGAAGCCAATAAAGGTATATGAATGTTTTTAATGTGGAATAATAAATTTTGATAATACCAGTAAATAGAGAAAGAATACATTATTTTTTTATTTTTTGCGAGATTTCTATATATTTCAAAGTTACGAGCATTTTTGCTAAGCCAAGATAAACTTGTCAAAAAATTATCTTTTTGTCTTAATAAAGTATCTTTGAAGTAAGGATGAAAATTATAATATTCTTTTTTTTCACAAAAGGATAAAAATTTGTTGTATTCTTGTAAAATTTTATTATTATCCAAATAATCTAAATAATCTGCATTTAAATTAATATATTGGCAATTAATGCCATTGTTTTCTAAAACCCCGATTAAAGACGGAATTCCCGGTATTGGCATTATGTCCGAAGCGTATATTACCGGTTTTAGAAATAGATACAGCATTAATAATTACCCATATCAGTTTTATGCAATGAATTTTACCTTCCTGTTAAAAATTGTTTTTTTGAGTAGTGCGTTAAAAAGGCAATCAACTGGACTACGATGATGAACCGGTAGTATGCTAGTGATACTGGATTATATAAATTAAAATTTAGAAGACTTTACCATAGTATTATATACTATCAAGTTTTCATCAACAAATATATCATCTTCATTTAAGGCTGTTTCATTTTCATCTGTTTGCCCGGAAGGGAATAATTCATATGATTCCGAACTCTGATTTTTGTTAAACATTTCTTTCATTGAATCTAAAAAGTTTTTCTTCATTGTTGTATCCTTTTTGTATTTATGCATTTTCTATATAAAATTCTTATAAGTAAGATATCTTTGCACAACGTACGGCTGTATTGATGATTAGTTCTTAATTTAAAACAAAAAAATAGTGATATTAGAATTTATCCATAATATATTTCATTTCTAACTGATCAAAAAATTAATATAGAAATAACTAACAGCGTTATACAGTGTTAAAAGCTCTTTGTAAATATATAAAGAGCTTTATAATTCCTTCCTGTCAAAAATGAATTAAATTAAAATTAATTAGAGGAACTAATGAAAAAATCATTTGGTAAAAGAATTAAAGAATTAAGAGTAAGAAATCATTATACACAGGAAAAACTCGCTGAAATTTTAGATATAGGTGAAAGAAATTTAAGTAAAATAGAGTGCGGAGTGAATTTTGTTAGTTCTGAAACTCTTGAGAAATTATCTTCTGCATTAAACGTACCCATAAAAGATTTATTTGACTTTGATCACCTTAATGAAGATACTCTAAAAAAAGAAGAACTTATAAGTTCTATTCAAAATAATATCATAGATATAGATATTGTATAAAATATATCTTGCTATAAAAAAGTAATAAATATACGAACTTTACTATTTTTATTATTAAAAATATAATAAAATAGATGAATATGAGTAATATATCACAATATCTAAAAACAGCATTTGAATATAAAAACAGCGGAAATTATAAGGAAGCTATAGATTATTTTTATAAAGCTCTTGCTCTTGATAATGACAGTCTGGAAATAATATGTGAACTGGCTTTTTTGTATGGAAAATTGTGCCAGTATGATAGAGCTGTAAGTTTATATGAACAATTTTTGCAGAAAAATCCTGATGATAACTCTGTTAAATATAATTATGCTATGTTGTGCAAACAAATAAAAAATTATGTTAAAGCAGAAAAAATATTAATAGAATTGTTTGAAAAAGGATATGATATTAATCGTGTCGCAGGAGAACTTTTTGAAATATTCCTGAAAAATAAGGAATATGAAAAAATAATATCGTATTATATTAGAAAAACAAATGTTTTAAATACAAGTTTAAATTTATATTATATAGGTTTAGCGTATTTAAAAACTGAAAAAAGGAATATTGCTGAGGAACTTTTTAAAAAATCTTTTGAATTGGATAAAAATAATATAGAATCAGGTATTATTATTGTTGAAATGCTTTTTGAACAAGAACTATATAATGAAGCGGAAGAGCTTATTTTACAACTATTAAAACTTTCTGAAAATGACAGGTTGTTTTATATACTTGCCGAAATATATTATTTAAGAAATGAAATCGATAATGCTATTAAATATTATTCTTATGCAATTAAAATAAATGACAAAAATCCTGTATATTTCTTTAAAATTGGTGTTGCATTCTCTCTTAAAGGATTTTTTAATGAAGCAGAAGAAAGTTTTTGCAGAGCAATAACTCTTGAACCTGAAAATTTAACATATAACTATGCATTGGCTTATTTATATTATATGAATAAAAAATATGTGTTATCAGAAAAAATAACTGATAATTTGTTGTTAATAAACGGAGAATATATTCAGGCTCTTGCTTTGAAATTAATTTTGTTAACAGCTAAAAATGAGGCAGTTCAGGCTTCAAAAATCTTAGAAAAAATTATTCATAAAGATGAAAAAGATGATTTTGTTTATCATGCAATTGCCGGTTATTATGAAAAATTATGTATATGGGATAAAGCCATTAACGCTGTAAAAGAGGCTGTCAGGCTTAATGGTAATTCTGTTGAATATTTATACAAGCTGGCTAAGTATTATTATAATCTCGGTCAGTTTGAAAAGAGTATTGATATATGTGATGAAATTATAGTAAAAAATCCTAAATATATAGATACTTATATATTGTTGGCAAATATATTTTTGACAAAAAAAGATTATAAAAAGGTGCTGGACTATGCAAAACAAATATTAAATCTTGATATTAATTGCTTTGATGCCTATTTTTTAATTGGAATTGTTGATTATGAACACAAACAATATGAAAGTGCTATAAATAACTTTAAAACAGCTGTTTCAATACGTCCGGATAATGAAAAATGTTATATGAAAATAGCATTATGTTATTTTATTTTAGAAAAATATGAAAATGCTTATTTCTATTTTAAAGAAGCCGCGGAAATAGATATAACAAATCCGGAATACAGATTTTATATGGCAAAATGTTGTATTGAAACAGGCGATAGAGAGAATGCAATATCAAATTTCTCAATTATGAAACGACTGGCACCGTCAAATTTGGAATATATTAAAGAATATGCTGATTATATGAAACTTATCGGAAATGAGAGAAAAGCGTTATCAATATTAAAATCAACTGCTAAATCTGTTTCATCGAAAGAAGAAAAAGAAAAAATAAAAGAAATTATGATTCAAATAAAAAAATAAGGGGACTTATATAATTCTCACCGAATATTGTCCGAACAAAATTTCACGATAAGCCAGCGGCGTGAGTGAAATTTTGAGAGCGGCGTATTGAAAAGCGGATTGCGAGCAGAGGGTGCAGCCTATTCGGCTTGTGAAGAGCGAAATTCCGGACGGACGGAGTGAAACGAGTCCGAAAAGCAATAGCGAAGCTGACGGCAACGAAGTAAAGTCAGCGGCAGCAATGAGCATAAAGGAATTTTAAGAGAGCAAGACGAGCAGGGCGAGAACCCGTTTAATGCGAGCAGCCAAGCAGGTAAGTATTAAAGTGGAAATGTTGAATTTTCGCTTTAATACGACACTAGATTATATGAATGAAAATATGTTGTCACCCTGAACTGGCTGCAAAATCCGTTGAGACGATGTCGAAACGTGATTTTATGCCCCTGCCTGGTGTTTCAGGGGCTTACAAGCTTTATGTTATAATTATCAGATGGTAAGATTCTGAAATAAATTCAGAATGACAAAATAAGCATAACTCGTTTCAAATTGGTGTTCTTGAACTATTTTTTGAACACATCTATTGTAAGCTTCCTTATTTCCTGTAACAAAAAGAGCTGTAAATTCAGTATGACATTTTTAAATATGTTGTCACCCTGAACTTGTTTCAGGGTCTGACCAATGGAAACCGAAAATTTCAAACCGGTCAGGTGCTGAAACGATTTCCGAGTGACTATTTTAGCTATTTATGATGTAAATTACTATATAAATCTAAAAATAAAATATTGACAATGAAAATTGAAATGTTAATATAAAAGCACAGAGAAGCTGAGGGGGATTAGCTCAGTTGGTAGAGCGCCTGCTTTGCACGCAGGATGTCAGGAGTTCGAGTCTCCTATCCTCCACCATTTAATCAAGAGGCTTGTTTAAAGCCTCTTTTTTAGTGCAAAAAACCGCACTGTGCCTGCTTTTAGAACAGCTGCTTTAAAAAGAGAATTTCTCTTTTCTTTTTTATGCTGATTATTGTGATTGAATCTGATTAAATTCTCTTTTTATAAATTTATTACCCGCTTGATGTAGAAAAAACTTGTATCAATATAATAACATTACATCAATTTTAAAAAGTTGATTTTTTTATATACTTATTTAAAATCTTATTCAACATATTCATATACTTTTCTCTCAACTCTTTCGGGGCAAGGATTTCTACATTTGTACCCCATTTAAAAATGTTCCAGAGGATTGATTTTGTGCCGGAGGATTTAAATGTTACAATTACAGCACCGTTTTTCTGCTGTTTTATTTCTTGGGTCGGGTGGAATTTGTATTTCATTACATCATCTGCGATTTCTTTTTTGAATTTTAACTTGACCTGTACCGGATCATCATGAAAAATTCCAAAAGATGATTCTGCCCATTTTTTCAGGTTAAATGCAGCATCAGGAGTAAAGTATTCCTCTGTAATTTTTATATCCGAAATTCTGTGAAGTAAATATTGTTTGATTTTGCCGTTCTCTTTGGCTACAAGATAGTGTCTTTCACCATACAGAATGCCATAAGGTTCAACAACGACGGTTTTCTTTGGTTTCAGTCCTTTTTGTATCCGGAATCCTGCGAGATTCTTTTCTTCCAGAGGATAATAATCCTTTGCCTGATAACTAAATTCAAGTTTTTTCATTGATTTTATTGCAGTTCTGATAATTAAAAGCAGATTAGAGTTAATATTAAAACCGGCACACTGTCTTACAGCAAAACCTTCTGATTCAAGTAAAACATCTGTATCTGTTTCTATGGAATGCAGGTTCGGATTATTGCACATTTTTATAGTATTGATAACTTTATCCAGCACAGGCAGTTTGTCTTGCATATTATTAATTTTGCATAATTCTTTAATACTTGTTAAGTCAGCTATATCATCTGCTGAAAAGTTTGAAAGATTTACGGGTTTGCCTTTAAAACCCCAGCGTTTTACTTTGCTGTTTGTTTGCAATTCCGTTACCTGTGGATAAAGAGAAAGAACGATATCTTTCATTCGCTGTGCGGTTCTTCTTGATACGGAGTAAGTCGCTTCAATCTCTTTCAGGCTTACACCGATTGTTCGGGATTGCATAGTCATAATAAGGTCGATTATATTCAAAATACGTTCAAATCTTAATTCGTTTTCCATAGTTATCCTTATAGTCTAAAATCTTTATGTACAAATTTGCCGCCGGCAATAAGTCCGCCCTCACATTCAAATTCCAGATTCTCAATCCATTTTCTGAATTTCGGGTTTTGACATATTTCATATAGCTCGGGATTAAGGTATTTTAAATTCCTTTCTGCTGAATAGGAATTCAGTCTCCGCCTTCTTGCAATGAAAAAAGATATCCTGTCTTTGATAATCTTTAAGAACTTCAATTTCATCATATTCACACTCCATTATAATTTCATTTTTTACATTAATAACACCGTACTTTTTGCAGTTCTCCTTTTGAACTACAAAATATTCATCTGCCGAGGTAAAAATATTAATTTTTTTATATATAAAATCAATAATTTTTTTACCTGAAGAATCAATTATGCCTGTTCTGTCTCCTGTTCTTGCAATATAAAACCTTTTACCAGATATCCTGTCGTATTGCATTAACGAATCAAATACAGGTTCTGTTAAGATTCTTCCAGACAAATCCATTAAGCCTTTTTTGTTTTTGCTCTCATAAATATAATTAAAATCCCGGTAGATGATTTTATCATATTTGCATTCAACAAATATGTTCCAATCATTATCAACAATTCCCCATTTATCAAATTTAACAATTTTATGATTATTATGCTCTTCTATTCTGATCGGTTCATCAAATTTGAAATCAACAATTAGGTTTCCACAAATATCAATTATGCCCCATTTACCGTTTAATCTCATTATGCAGTATTTATCATTATATAAAATCTGGTTTGTTTTAAACTCGCTCAAGTCGTCATATATAAAATCACATAAAATTCTATTGTCTAATGAAACAAGTCCTGTTTTACCCTTAGAAACAGCGATTACATAATCAGGAAATTGCGACATAATCAATTTGTCATATTCGAGCGTTTTAATATTATACATAGCATACTCCTGTATTAATCTTTATAATTTAAGTTTAATACATTAGTGTGTCAAAAGCGGACACATATCAAGTAACTTTTGATAAATTAAGATACAAAATTTAACGTCAAAAGATGCTTTGCTTCTATATATAACATAAGTTAAAGAATAAAATCAAAAAGATATTTTATATCAATATCAAGTGCATTTGCAATCTGTTCAAGATTTTTAACCGTAATATTAGTTTTTCCTCTTTCCAGAAGTCCGACAAAAGAGCGGTTTAAATCGGCTTTTTCTGCTAAAGCCTCCTGCGAAAGCCCACGATCTGTTCGTATAATTCTTACTTTATGACCGAGTTTTTTTATAGTGTTTTCATTTTTCATATTATACCTATTTTATTTGTGTAGAAATGTGTTTACCAGTTCTTGCTATATGCAAATGCGTATGTTAATAATCATTTTGTGGTATACTATTATCAAAAGTTGAATAAAAAGCATGTGCCGGATTTGACATGGTAATGGTGTATACTGGTGTGAACAGCAAGAAAGGAGAAAAAGATGTTTAGTGAATACAAAAAACACAAAACTACTGTTAAAGATTTGTATCAAAGACTCAAAGAGCTTCCTGATACCTGCGGAATTTATATTGTAGAAGCTCCTAAAGGTAGGAAAATAGAATTTCTGTCTTCAACAACTGCACCTGAAACATACAAGGGCAAAAATTTGCTTTACGATAGTAAAACTCTTCAGGAAAAATTTAACAACGGCGATAAAGAAATTCTTTATATAGGGAAAACTACATGCCGGCAGGGACTCAGAAACCGCCTTGGCAGTTATATAAAATACGGATATGGTCATGAAGTTGCACACAGAGGCGGGCGTGCTCTATGGCAGATAAAAAACAGCGGGGATTTAACTGTTTATTATTATGAATGTGAAGACGCAAACGGACTTGAGCAAAAATTATTAAAAGAATACAAAAACAAATACAATGTATTACCTGTTGCAAACCATAGGATTTAAATTTATGTCAGAATATGAAGATATACTTGAAGAATTTAATAATGATAAAGAGAGGTCGGTAGTTGATCGTGCTATCGCACTTGCTAAAAACAACGAAGAAAAGGCAAATATAACTATTGCACAAAAAGGAATAGAAGATTATATTCAGCTAATAATAACAATTATTATTGTTATTGCCGGTGTAAACTGGCTTTTTGATATACCGCTTCTCTGGCACAGTTACGGGCACTTTGGATTTTTGACTCATTTTGGCACATGTTTTAAAGAATTGTATTTTGGTTGGGGGTACAATCACGATAAATTCCTGTTTTCTTTAGAAGGAATACGAAGTTATATATATGTGATTCCTGCTATATATGACAAACTGGGATTTTGGAAATTTCACTGGTGTATGTTGACCCAGTTTTCGCCTATTTGGGGTTTTACTCCTCTTTGCGTGTTTATTCAATACATACTTTATATTAAAGCAGAAAATCTGAATAAAGAAGCTAAAGCTCTTGCTAAATTTTTAGATAAGAAAGCCCGTAATGAAGCAAAAAATAATTTAGGAGAAAATACGGATGAATAAACATTTAGCTTTACTGATATGGATATTAATAGTTATTTTACAGCCTTATATGGCAAAGGCAGTAGTTACTGTGGTAAATGCCGTTGAAAATTCTCAAGTTAAATATGATATATCTGACGAAGCACAATATGCAGAATATGAAAAAGAATTAGAAAAAGCATCAGAAACACCGGAAATAAAAGAAGAAGATATCGAAAAAAAAGCAGAAGAATTAACGCAGGAAAGATTGCTCGCTGCAAAAGAGATCTACAATCAGCAGCTAAAACAACTTGAAGCCGAAAAAGCAAAATTACCGGCAGATTCTGTCTGGAATCAACTAAGAGCTAATATTGACAAACAAAAAGCTGATTTAGATAAACAATATCAGGAAGATATAAACAGGATTAAAAATTCCAGAGCAGAAATTTTGGAAGACGCCAAAAATGAAATATTATTTCAAATGGAAAATAATGGTATGGGTTATGAATAGTTAAAAATCATAATTTTATAAAAAAATACCAAAATCGACTCTAAAAGAGTCGATTTTTTGTGTTCCTTTTTACAAAACTTAACATAAAAAGTATAAATTTTATATTCATTAAATATAAGAAAAATATAAAAATGCTATACAAATATTAAGTAATGTAACAATTTTCAAAAAATGCCATTTTTTGAACACTCAAAACGAACATTTCCTGAAAATCGGGATAATAATATACAGCTTTTAAAAAAGTAGTCGATACAAAAAACAAAAAAAAGGAGAAAAATTATGGCAAGAAAAAGAAAAGCTGTATTAGAAAAAGAACAACAAAATCTGAAAATTGAGTATCTGGAAACAAAAGAACTCAAACGGTATGAAAGAAACGTTAAAATTCATACTAAAAAGCAGATTGAAAAACTCAAAGCCAGTATCCGGAGATTTGGAATGGTAACTCCGCTTATAGTAAATAAGGAGAATACCATAATTGCAGGGCATGGCAGATTTCAGGCACTTGAAGAACTCGGATACAAGGAAATTCCCGTAATACGACTGGAACATCTTTCCGAAACCGAAGTGAAAGCATATCGTCTAGCTGACAACAAAATTGCCGAGGATGCATTTTATGATTCGGAACTGCTAAAAGTAGAAATCGAAAATATTATGTTGAACGAAGATTTTGTAATTACAGATACAGGCTTTGATATATCAGAAATAGACGCAATTGTTCTTGATGATTACACTGTAAAGCAGAAGAAACAAGATAAAGCGGATGAAGTTAAAACTTTAGAAATTCAGAAATGTGTTAAATCCGGTGATATATGGAAACTCGGAACTCATCTTTTACTTTGCGGTGATGCAACAAATAAAAGTCATTACCAAAAATTAATGCAAAATGATAAGGCAAGCCTTATTATCACAGATCCGCCTTATAATGTTCCTATTTCAGGTCATGTGTGTAAAACAAAACATGATGAGTTCGAGATGGCATCAGGTGAGATGACAAAAGCTGAGTTTGAGGATTTCAGCAAAAATTTCATGCAACATCTTGTTTCGTTTTCAAAAAACGGTTCACTGCATTACATTTTTATCGATTGGAGAGGTATAAACACTTTTCTTAATGCAGGTGCAACAGTTTATTCCGAACTTAAAAATATTTGTGTATGGAATAAGCTAAATGGTGGAATGGGCAGTATGTACAGAAGCCAGCACGAATTTATCTGTGTTTTTAAAAACGGAGATATGCCGCATGTGAATAATATAGAGCTGGGTAAAAACGGAAGATACCGGACAAATATCTGGGAACACGCAGGTATTAGTGCAACAAATCCAAAATCATTAAATCTGCTAAAAATGCATCCAACAGTAAAACCTGTCGGATTACTTCATGAAATTATCTTAGATGCTTCAAAAGCCACAGATATTGTGCTGGATCCTTTTGGCGGTTCCGGTTCAACTTTGCTTGCCTGCCAGAGAGCCAAACGAAAAGCCAGAATTATTGAGATATCTCCACATTATTGTGACTTGGTAATTCATCGTTTTGAAGAACTTACCGGTATAAAAGCAGAATTTGTTATAAATATTTCAGAACAGAAAGAGGTTTAAGATGAAAAAGAAAAATTATCAAAAGGAAATAATAAACGAGCTTATAGATTTTTACAGAAACAGAATCAGGTTTATAAAATTAGCCAAAAAAATTGATAAACAGCAATATGGTGCTATTTCGACATTCTGTGATTTAGATTTTATTGAAAATGCTTACAAACAAGAGATACAGTTATTAAAAGAGGTAAAGAAATATGGAAAAAAAGGAAACTAAAAAAAGAACCAATTGGAAGAACGCATACAATAGATTGGTAAAAATGTTAAAAGAACATTATTTACCATATATGTTATTCTTTATAGAAGAAATTATTCCCAAAATGACAGAACAAACGTTTAACGGCTTATGTAGTGAATATTCTTTAAAGCCGGAAATAATTTTAGAATTAGCAAGTAAATTAGGGAAAACTTTAAATTTTGCAAAGGAAGAGAAGCCGGAATCTAAAACTGAAGACCCGCAACCCGAAGATATCGATCCTGACTATAAAGTAGGCTATAAACATCCGCCTAAACATACCCGATTTCAAAAAGGCAACAAAGGTAATCCTAAAGGCAGAAAGTCTAAAAAAGGCATACCGATTATGGATTTGCTTTTGGAAGATCTGGATAAGAAAATTCGTATTAATGAAGGTGGCGAAACTAAAGAAATCTATAAAAGGGAAGTAATAACTAAAGATTTGTCCAAATCTCTAATATTAGGAAAACCGATTCCAAGAAATAACCTAAATTTAATAAATCATTTAGATCGATATGCCGCAAGAAAAGAGGTTGTTGAAAAAATCTTTAATGATGATAATAATTGTTGATTCTATGTATCTTTTGAGTGAGTAATATTCTCAAAGGATTAACATTTATGCTTGCAAATTACGACAAATACACAAAAAAGGAGCTTACTGAACTTTATGAGAAAGAGTTCGGGAAAGCTCCTTTTTCATATCTAAGCAGAATCTTTTTGACAAAATATCTTATTTATAAAGAACAAGCCAGCAAATACGGAGATTTGACCGCATCAACGCAAAAACAGCTAAACAAACTTATTCATGTATATCAATTAAATAAAAATATAATGGATAAAGATATTAAAAAAACAAAGAATTTTTATATACAGACAGGAACAAAACTTGTACGGGAATTTAAAGGGAAACGCTATGAGGTAATTGCGTTGGATAAAGGTTATGAATTTAACGGAAAAATATACAAAAGCCTTTCAGCAATAGCAAATGAAATCACAGGCACAAGATGGAACGGTAAAATATTTTTCGGAGTAAAAAAATGAAAAAATTCAGATGTGCAATCTATACCCGCAAATCAACAGAAGAAGGATTAGAACAGGATTTTAATTCTCTGGATGCCCAGAGAGAAGCCTGCGAGGCTTATATAAAATCCCAGCAGCACGAAGGCTGGATTTTGATAGAAAAACAATACAACGATGGTGGATTTTCCGGCGGAAATTTAGACAGACCGGCATTAAAAGAGCTGTTTAATGATATAAAAAATGACAGAATAGATATTGTAGTTGTCTATAAAGTTGACAGACTAACCCGTTCCCTGCTTGATTTTGCAAAAATTGTCGAACTTTTTGACGCACATAGTGCAAGTTTTGTTTCCGTAACACAAAATTTTAACACAACAACATCTATGGGCAGGCTGACATTAAATATACTGCTTTCCTTTGCCCAATTTGAAAGAGAAGTAACAGGAGAAAGGATTCGTGACAAAATTGCCGCATCAAAAAAGAAGGGAATGTGGATGGGTGGTCGTGTTCCGATAGGATACGAAAGAAAGGATAAAAAACTGATTATAGAAACAAGCGGTGCCGCAAAAGTAAAGAAAATATTTGAAAAATATATTGAATTAAAGAGCGTTCCTAAACTGAAAACTTATCTTGCCTGTGAAAATATCAGAACAAATACAGGAAAAAACTTTGATAAAGGGCAGTTGTACCATATTCTGCAAAACAAAACTTACACAGGGAAAATTGTGCATAAAAACAATGTTTATGAAGGAGAACATGCTGCGATTATTGAAGAAAATCTGTTTAATCTTGCCCAAGATTTACTACAGGCAAATAAAGTAGATGAAAGCCGAAAACATAATGCCTCAAACTCATTGCTTGCAGGCAAAATATATGATGATAAAAATAATCGGATGACGCCTGTTCACAGTAAAACAAGAAATAAAAAATACAGGTATTATGTTAGCCAGCCAATCTTAAAATTCGACAAAACAAAAGCCGGTTCTGTATCAAAACTTCCAGCTGAAGAAACAGAAAAATTTGTAATAGATGAGATAAGAAGCTATTTTTCTGATGCAAAACAGCTTCAGAATTATATTGCAGAACTCTCTGTTTTAGAGCAAAACAGGATTTTAGAAGCAGTTAAATCCGGAAAATTTGATAATTATACTCTTGTACGTTCTGTTTTAGAAAGAGTAACTATTTCAAGAGAATGGACAGAGATGATTTTATCCAAAAGCCGGATTAAAAAATTTCTTTATGATTTAGGTGGAAATATTTGCACAACTTCAGATTTCAAGGAACAAGCGGAAGATTATCTGACAATAAAACGGGATATAAGAATAAAAACAGGCACTTCCAAAGGCTGCAATACTTTGATAATCCGAAATGATAAAGCCGAACCACCTCATATAAACGAAACACTTATAAAAGCGATAGTTAAAAGCTTTTACTGGCATAAACTGTTGTTGGAAGGCAAAGTTAAAAATACAAAGGATATTCAGAAACTTGAGAACATGAAAGACAACAGTTATATAAAACAGGTTTTAAATCTGAGATTTCTCTCTCCCCGAATTATTGAAGCTATATTAAACGGTACACAACCACATGAACTAACCGTAACAAAACTGTTTAATATAAAGACTTTAAACTGGAAAGAACAGGAACAATTAATATTGCTTTAACCAGATTATCCGGAAAATCCTATTTATATACACCCGCCATTTTTTATGAATTTCAATAAATACATAAATTATCATTTATCGGATAATTATTTTAATTGTCATTTATTATTGCAGTGAGCGGATTTTAGGGCAAAATCCCCAAATTCCCATTAACTTCCCATTAGCGTGTTTAAAATTCCCATTTTTTACTTTTGAATTTTCGGTTAAATTCCTTGCTATATCTATCTTTAAGGTGTTTTTATGGTATCAGTATTTTAGCATTTTTTTTATTTTTTGCAAGAAATTAATTTATGTTGCTATAAACATTGCACGGATAATTGTTATGATTTTTTTTGAATAATTGTTTTACAAAAAATTTTTAATATATTAAGTTTAAAAAAATTATTTTTAATCAAAATCCTCCATAAGACAATTTTTCAATTCAATTATATTAAGATTATCAATATCATAATTGTAAATTGATGCAATTATCAATTGGTGATTTGAAAAATCTCGTTTTAATATTTCAATCATTTTATGAATATTCATATCATCTACTTCTTTCCCTCTAGGCGAATCAAGAATAATAGGGACATTTATATATTTATAGTCTTCAAGTATTTTTATATAAGCAAGCCTAAATGCAAAAACTATGCAGTGAAAAATGGCTCCACTTAAAGATTTTAAATCAGATGTAAAAATATAATCATTTGACGCACTGACATATCTTTCATCTACTCCCATTTCTTTTGCATAATTCGAAATATAATTATGCAATTCATTTATAAGTTGATTATTGCTTTTAGTTTTTTGATCAATTTCTGATTTAAGTTTTGTTCTTTGGTTTTCAAGTTTTTTAATCATATTTTCAACACTGATATAATTAATGTTTATTTTAGAAATATCTGAATCAAATTTTGAGATAATATCCTCTGTTTCTGTTTGAAATAATAAATTATCTGTGAGCTGTTTACGTTTATATATCTGTATCATTTTATCAATATTTGAAATTTTTGAATTGACAATATTTATTTTAGCTGCAATATAATTTATATTATCTTTAAAGCCTTCAATAGTTTTTTCATTTACGGGGGTTCTATTACCATTTTCGTCTATAACATGTAATTTCATATCTGTAATATATTTACGGAAACCCATATTCTTCTTTAGCACATTCATTAAGCGTTCTTGCTCAATAATTAAAGGTCTTTTTTCAAATTCAAGGAGAGCAATCTCTTTTTCAAGTTTATCATTATATGAATCATATTCTGTAATTTTATTTAATTTGTTAATTTGATTTTGATAATTAGCAACAGACAACATACTTCTATACTTTTTTATTTGAAATTCTATATATGATAACTCTTCATATAAATTAAAACAATTAATGTCTCCTATCCCCTGAATAAATTTGTCAATATTAAAACGAATAGAACCAATCACAACGCCTCTATTAAGTAATGTCCAACCTTTTTCTTGATCTACATACATAGGTGCTAGTATATTATCAATAATATTTTTATTATTATTTTCAAAAATTAGACTATGCAGTTCTTGAACATTTGCAGGTATTGAAAAATATAGTTCTTTACTATCGGTAATATTTTGGACATAACAGTAAACATCTCTTCTTTTTATCAAAAGATCTTTATTCGAATCAGTATTAATAGTTAATTCAAATTTGCATTCTTCAAATTTAAAATTTTTTGTATTTGGAATATTAAACCCCAGGGAATACAATAATGCTCGAAGAAGTGTAGTTTTACCGACACTATTTTTCTTACTGTAGATTAAATTATAGTTATCCTCAAAATAAAAAGTTCTACTAAATAAGCCAAATATAATTTTTAATTTTTTTAATCGCATATATTGGCTCCTTTTTTAATTTTATCTATAATATAACGATTTGAAATTATTTTACTTAGAATTACTTTTACTAAGCAATTTTTCGTATATTCATCTATATTACTAATATCAAATTCATTTAAATATTTACCATATTCTTCATTAATAAATTTTTCTGTTCGTTCTTTCCAAGTTAAATTATTTAAATAACCAACAAAATCGTTTAATACCTTGTTGATAAATATAAATTCTTCAGTTTTATTGTCTATAATTGCTCGGTATTTATGTTCTATTTCATTGATTATAGCATCATCACAATCTTGTAAGTATTTATCATGTCTATCAAAATTACAAGCTTCAGCTATTAAAGCCCACATCATTTCTTTTTTCTTTATTTGTATAGCCGAATTAGGAATTGTTGCATTATGAAAAAAATCTCGTTGCCATATCTCAAGCATTTTTCGTGGAGTATAAGGAGAATGTATATCAAGCTGTTCTAAAAACTCACTTACAGCTTCTTTAATTGCCTTGTCTCGATTATTTTTGTCATCGCCATAAAAAGGTAATACATAGACTTTTAATTTATTTGTATCAATAGAATAATTATTTTGGGTTATGATACGAGCAACTTTTTCTTTACATTTTTGAGGTAATTCATTATAACCTAATTTGGTTCTTCCTATAAAATATTGGATTGATGCTTTATCATTAAATGGATTTGAATGATTTGTAATATAAATTAAGTTTTCTGCATCTCCATTATTATAAGCATTGTTTAATGTTCTAATTCCTTCTTTTAATTTACTTAATAGATTCGCAGTTGAATCTATATTTTCTATTGACTTTGCTTGAGAATAAATTATATTGTTATTTTCCAACTTAATTTCAATATCTTCTGTTTGAGCTTCCACTTTTATAGATTTTGCGGATTTAATATTTTCAAGCATTAACAAAATTGCTGCATTTGTTTGAAAATCCCAGCCAAAAGCAGATGCAGAGGCATTAGAATCGTTATTTTGATTTTGTAAATTATTTCTTACCATCGTCCGTTAAATTCCTGTTAAATTTATTTAAATTAACATAATAATGACAACATTTGAGTTATTTATCTTTTAGTTGCAACAATTTTATATTTTCTTTTTGAAGCATATCCGCAAGTTCTTCTTCTGTTGGGAGAACTGTTTTATACTTGCTTGCAAAAATCTGCCGGCTTTCCTGCAACACAGAATATTTAACCATAGTTTCGGATTTATCCGTACAAAAAATTATGCCGATAGTCGGATTGTCGTCCGCTCCACGCTTTAATTCATCAAACATTCTGACATACATATCCATTTGCCCGATGTCTGCGTGGGATAACTTTGTTGTTTTTAAATCAATAACCACAAAGCATTTTAACAGATAATTGTAAAACACCAGATCCGCATAGAAATGGTCAGTTTCCGTACTAATTCTAAATTGGCGGGCAACAAAAGAAAATCCTTTGCCCAATTCAAGTAAAAACTTTTGTAAATTATTGATTAAAGCTGATTCTAAAGCACTTTCTTTGCCTTCGATATTTTCAGGCAAATTCAGAAATTCCAAGACATACGGATCTTTAATAAATTCTTTTGTATCAATAACGGCAGGCAAACATTTTTCAGTGGTATTTACTCCTTCTTGAGTTGATAAAAGCCTGTGATAATAACCGCTCTTGATATTGCGTTCAAGCTGGCGGTATGACCAATTTTGTGATGCAGCTTCTTTTAGATAATAATTCCTTTCTTCCGGATTATCAATCCTTATAATCCTTGCTATATTTGACCAGGATAAATTCGCTAGACACTGTCTGTCGAATTCAGGATATGCAATATAAAAACTTCTCATACTTTTCAAATTTGCTTCTGAAAAGCCTTTGCCAAAAGTATCCGTAAGGTATCTTGATAAATTTTCGATAAGTTTAGTCCCGTATTCCGCACGGGAAGCACCGCCCTGTTCTTCTTCTACAATACGCTGTCCGATTTTCCAGTATGTTTCAACCATAATGGAATTCACTGTATGATATGCTTTAGCCCGTGCTAAGTTCAGTAATTCTGCTATATCACTATAAATTTTGGCGACTTCATTTGCCATAAATACCTCCAGATAAGTTAATTTTAACATGAAAATATACGAAAATACTGATTTTATAAGTAATAACAATATAACCTGAAATACTAAATAAAAATTTTGTCAATTAAACTAATGTTGTTATTAAACTAATTATTAGTTTGTATCATATTAGATATTTTTATGTTTAAGTATCAAGAGAATAATGCTATCCGGACTACCAGCACCAGAACTAAAAAGGTTTGAAATCATTGGGTTTTGGACCTTTTTATTTTTTGTCTGTGTCCACCCTGCGTCCATTTAGCTGTTTTGAATTAAATTCTAATTGTATAAATTAAGTATAATTGACAACGAAATTGAGAAAAAGTGACAGAGAAGTTGTCTTTCAAAAATGATTTTTTAAAAAATTGTCGAATATCTTTTGCAGGAGCATTTTCAAAAATTCGAGTCATTTTATATATTTTATATATTCTTTCTTGCTGAGATTGTTTGTCAAAATAAATGAAAATATGTTGTCACTCTGAACTGGCTGCAAAATCCGTTGAGACGATGTCGAAACGTGATTTTATGCCCCTTTACAAGCTTTATGTTATAATTATCAGATGGTAAGATTCTGAAATAAATTCAGAATGACAAAATAAGCATAACTCGTTTCAAATTGGTGTTCTTGAACTATTTTTTGAACACATCTATTGTAAGCTTCCTTATTGTCTGTACAAAAAGAGCTATAAATTCAGTATGACAGTTTTATTTTATTTTTTAGTCTTTTTGGGGCAGCAGATTTAGAGATTTGGAAAAATCATTTTCTGCTTCCGAATCCTGGTTTAATAACTTTTCCGTTGCTCCGCGCATAAAATAATAATGTTCATTTGTATTCGAGAGATTAATTGCATTTGTGTAATCTTCTTTCGCATTTTCATAATTTTTCTTTTCAAAGTTATAGAATGCGCGTTGTGAATATAAAAGGCTGTTTTTGCTGTTTCTTATTATTGCGCCGTTGTAATCATTTATTGCACCCTGAATATTGTTAATATAGTATTTTATTTGTGCTCTTTTTGTGTAGTATTCATAGTTTTTGTAATCTAATTCTATTGCTTTATCATAGCATTTAATTGCTTCATCGAATTCTTTTATTTTTCGGTGTACATCTGCTTTCAGCGCATATAGTTCAGCATTATTCGGAAATCTTTGTATTGCTTTTGTATAAAAATCAATGGCATTTAAAAAAGAACGGTTTTTTCTGTTTACTCTTGCTATGGCTTTATATGTATTAAGGGATTTACTATTAAGTGATAGTGCAATAAACAGATAGTAAAGTGCTTTCGGATATTCTCCGAGATTTTCTTTAGAAATACCTTTGTTATACATTATATGAAAAATAAAAAATCTTCTTATTTTGCCAAAACCAAACAGAAACAATATTAATTACCTCTTAATTATTCAGACTGTGAATAGGCGCCGGAATTCTCCCGCCTCTGTTTATAAATGTTTCAGATGAAAGCCTGTTAACGGGAATAATAGGCGCCTCGCCCAATAATCCTCCATATACGGCATAATCGCCTACATCCTTATTAGGAACAGGAATTATTCTTACTGCCGTAGTTTTTTTATTTATCATTCCTATTGCCATTTCATCGGCAATAATTCCTGATATGGTGCTTTCGGGAGTATTCCCGGGGATTGCTATCATATCAAGACCGACTGAGCATACACAGGTCATAGCTTCGAGCTTATCAAAAGAAAGGACTCCCTTTTTTGCAGCTTCAATCATACCTGCATCTTCCGAAACGGGAATAAATGCGCCGGATAAACCTCCTACATAGGAGCTTGCCATAATCCCGCCTTTTTTAACTGCATCATTAAGCATTGCAAGAGCTGCCGTTGTACCGTGGGCGCCGGCATGTTCAAGCCCCATCGCCTGAAAAATTCCTGCTACGCTGTCGCCTATAGCTGGAGTCGGTGCAAGTGATAAATCTATAATACCAAATGGAATATTCATTTTCTTCGCCATTCTTCTGCCGACAAGTTCTCCCGTTGAAGTAATTTTAAACGCAATTTGTTTTATTTTATTTGCAAGTTCGCCAAAGTCAGCATTTTTTGGCAGGTTTTCAACGGCTGCTCTTACTACGCCGGGGCCTGATACTCCGACATTGAGCGCGCATTCAGGTTCGCCGTATCCGTGGAAAGCTCCAGCCATAAATGGATTATCACCGGGGACATTGCAAAAACATACAAGTTTTGCTGCTCCTATTCCGTCTTCGTCTTTTGTTAAAAAGGCCGTTTGTTTTATTATACTGCCCATTTTTTTGACTGCGTCCATGTTAATTCCGGCTTTTGTAGAAGCAAGGTTTATTGACGAACAGACTCGCTTTGTAGATTTCAGCGCTTCCGGAATACTTTCAATCAATGCAATGTCGCCTTTTGTGCAGCCTTTTTCAACAAGAGCTGAAAAACCGCCTATAAAATTAACATTTACTTCTTTTGCCGCTTCATCCAAAACTTTTGCAAGATAAACATAATCATATTCTTTGCAGGATTCACCGATAAGTGATATTGGCGTAACTGCAATTCTTTTATTTATTATCGGAATAGAATATTCATCTTCAATTTCAGATGCATATTGATATAGATTTTTAGCATATTTTACAATTTTATTGTAGATTTTATCGCCCGTTTCTTTTACATTATCACTGCAGCAATCGCGCAGGCTTAATGCCAGTGTAACTGTTCTTATGTCCAGATTATGGACTTTTATCATATTTATTGTTTCAATAATAGATTTTTCATTAAAGAAAGACATTAACTAATCCTTAAATTGTATGCATTTTGTCGAATATTTCTTTTTTCTGTATCCAGATTTCCATTCCCAATTTTTTGCCTGATTCTGTTACAGCATCTTTTATTTCTTTAAAAGAATATTTTGATTTACTTATATCGCCCAGTAAAAACATCATAAAGCATCCCTGCATAATTGTTTGCCTTATATCTTCAATATTTACTTCGTATTTTGCAAGAACAGCCGCAATTTCAGCTACAATACCTATGCCGTCTTTGCCTGATATTGTCACAATTATTTTATT
>CALUSW010000010.1 GCA_944323535.1 Candidatus Gastranaerophilales bacterium
GAACACCCCAGCAATATGTATGTCTTGGCAATTTTATACCATTATATTTTGTTTGACTTTTTATAAAATCATACAAAAATTTTTTTAAATCCTTTGTTATTATTTCATCCGAATCAACAACAAGAACCCATTTATTTGAAGCATGAGAAATAGCAAAATTACGGGCAGGATCAACACAGCCTATATTTTCATGCATTATTATTTTACAATTATATTCTTTGGCTATATCAAGAGTTTTATCGGTTGAATACATATCGCATAATACAATTTCATCAAAATCTTTTATGCTCTCAAGGCACTCTCGTATAATTTTTTCATTATTATATGTATGAACTACAACAGAAATTTTGTCAGACATCAAACATCTCCCATTTAAAGATTATACCAATTTCTGAAAAACTGCAGTCCTGCATTAGAACTCTTTTCTGGGTGGAATTGCACAGCGGTCAAATTACTTTTTTGAACCGAAGCGCAAAACTTTCCGTTATAATCATAATATGCACTTATTATATCTCTATCGGACGGCTCAACATAATATGAGTTAACAAAGTAGAAATAATCTTCACTAAGAAATGTATTGGTTTTTGTTAATGATAATTTATTCCATCCGATTTGAGGAATCTTGCCTTTTGTAAAACGTTTAACTTCACCTTTTAAAATACCAAGCCCCCCTGTATTCGGCGCTTCTTCACTTTTTTCAAAAAGTATCTGCAGCCCTACACATATTCCGAGAAAAGGAATATTATTGTTAACGCATTCTTTTATTACAGGAATAAGTCCTTTTTTTTCAAGATTTTCCATTGCCTGTGCAAAATGTCCCTGCCCCGGGAAGATAATTCTTTCAGCTTTTAAAATCTTATCCTTATCAGAAGTAATTTCAAACGGGATATTAAGAAAAGCCAGCATATTTGCGACACTTCTTAAATTTCCCGCTTCATAATCAACTATAATTGTATTTTTACTCAAACCTGAAACCGTCTTCTTTTAACCTTCTAATAACTTCTTTCATCTGGTCTTCGGATGCAACTATAGACATTCTGAACCAGCCCTCGCCGTTTTCACCGAATCCGTTTCCGGGGACAAGTACTATTCCCGAGGTTTTTAAAACATCATCGGTAAATTCTTTTGAAGTTTTATACTTTGAAGGAATTGGGAGCCACAAATAAAATGTTGCTTTCGGAGGATTAATTTTATCCATAGGCCAGCCGAGTTCCTTAAAACCTTCTACAACTATTTTTTGTTTACGCTCAAATCTTTTATTTGACTCTACAATATATTCGTCGCCTTCTTTTGAATTCAAAATGAAAGCGGCAGCTTTTTGGATTGGTTTATAGATCCCCGTATCAATTGTTGATTTTAATTTTGACAGAAAACCGACAGCCTCTTTATTTCCGCAAACCCAGCCTATTCTCCAGCCGGTCATCGAATATGGTTTCGAAAAGCTGAAAAATTCAACCGCAATATCTTTAGCGCCTTCTATTTCAAAAACGCTTCTTGCCTTAGGCGCACCTTCAAAGGTTAAATCGACATAAGCCGCATCGGAAATAAGAAGGATTTTGTGTTTTCTGCAGAATTCAACAGACTTTTGCAAGTACTCTTTCGTACAAATTGCACCAAGAGGATTATTAGGATAGTTAATAATAAGAGCTTTAACTTTCTTCATTGATAATCCGTCTTTTTCAAGATTTTTTGCAACTTCCTCCAAATCAGGCATATAATTATTTTCTACAGTCAACGGAACAGGATAAGACATACCGCCTGAAACTTTCACCATTTCTTTATATGAAGCATACCCGGGATCAGGAATAAGAATAATATCTCTATTCTTCATCTCTTTAACGGGATTAACCAGAGCCCTTATCATATTGGCGATACCTTCTTTAGAGCCTATTAAAGAACATATTTCGGTTTTTGTATCCATATCAACACCAAAGCGTTTTTTCATTCTTTGCGCAACAGCTTCAAGAAAATAATCTTCACCTTTCGGCGTGGTATATGTATGCATGCCTTCACCCTGCATAGCTTCAACCAGTTTATCATTAACCAGCTGCGGCGGCGGTTCAACCGGCGCACCCATTGAAAGTGAAATGGGCTTTCTGCCTTTTGCCGTTAATTCAGGTGCGAGTCTTTGTGTTTCCTGTTTTATTTGAAACATTATATAAGTTTCAAGTGATTGTACATAATCATTAAATAATTCCTTCATTTTATATCTCCGTTTTGTTTAACTTCCGACTGCCAGGCCCAGGCATTATGGTTGTGTATACTTTCCTGAGCTTCTACTTCTACTTCATAAGATCTAACTTTATCATCCTTTTTTAAAATGCAAATTACATCTCTCAGAACATCTTCAACAAATTTCGGATTTTCGTATGCGGTTTCGGTTACAAATTTTTCATCACATCTTTTTAAAATCGAATAAACCTGACTTGAACCGCAGCTTTCTATCTTTTCTACCAAATCTTCTATCCAGATGATATCATTTTCATCATAACTTACTTTAACTTTAACCATTGTTCTTTGATTATGTGCGGAATATTTTGATATTTCCTTTGAACACGGGCAAAGAGTGGTAACAGGAACTTTTACCCCGAGAATAAATTTATAATCATCCCCTGTCAAATCTCCCTGAAAAGAACAGTCATAACCAACAGGGAACTGCATTTCGCTTACAGGTGCTTTTTTATTTATAAAATACTTAAACTCAAATTTAACATGTGCACTTTGAGATTCAAGTCTTTCTTTAACGGTATAAAGGAGTCCTTTTATATCGACTCCCAGAAGATTTTTTCTTGAATATTCACTTAATACTTCAATAAATCGTGACATGTGGGTCCCCCTGTAATTGTGGGGGAGTGTAACACTAAGCCTTGCTTTTGCAGATACCACCTGACTTTGTGCATTTTTACGCTCAATTATAAGAGGAACTTCAACACCGTTAACTCCGACTTTCTGTATATCTATTCCTCTTATATCATTTTGATTTTGAATATCTTTTAAAGTGCTATTCATTACTTTCATATTCCAGAGATTCTAAATTATTGTTTTCTATTGCGAGCAAAAGTTTTAATGCTGCTATTCGTTGAGTTTTCGGCGGGGCTACACGTAATAACTCTATAGCTTTTAGCATTACAGGATCCGCATCATACCAGCGGCTGCCTTTTTTCCCGAATTGCCGGGTTATTTCATAAATTCTTTCAATAACGTCCTGTGCAACCTGCTCCTGCAATGAAATAATAAACTCCGCAGCAGCTGTCTTTTTATCCTCTGTTTGAAGTTTCAATAACTCCAATGC
This sequence comes from Candidatus Gastranaerophilales bacterium, assembly GCA_944323535.1. Taxonomy (GTDB): domain Bacteria; phylum Cyanobacteriota; class Vampirovibrionia; order Gastranaerophilales; family Gastranaerophilaceae; genus Avigastranaerophilus. The sequence goes on from CALUSW010000010.1 coordinate 3,293, forward strand.
TTCTTTTAAAATAGGGTCATTATCATACCAGCGTCTGAAACCTTCAGGCATTTGTCTTTCCTCTTTTGTTAGTTACTAAATTAAGTATAATATCTTTTGTTTCATTATACACAGTTTCTATGGAATTATTTGCATTTATTAACTTAATTCTTTCGGGATTTTCTTTAAGTAATTCAAGATAACCGTTTCTTACCTTTTTATGAAATTCAATACCTGCTGCTTCCATTCTGTCTTTATCTTTCCCAACTCTATCCTGCGCAATTTCCGTTGATACATCAAAAAGGAGAGTTAAATCCGGCGACAAACCGTTAACAGCAATTTGATTAAGTTTTTTTAATAATTCAACATTCTGCCCTCTGCCGTATCCCTGATAAGCAATTGTTGAATCCGTATGACGGTCGCACAAAACTATTTTTCCCTGTTTAAGAGCCGGTTTAATAAACATTTCAACATGCTGGGCACGATCAGCCAGAAACAGAAACATTTCACAACTATCTGCAACAGAATCCTCACTGTGCAGTAAGATATTTCTTATTTTCTCTCCGGTTTTAGTGGCTCCGGGTTCAAAGGTTGTAACAACATCAAAACCTTTTTCTTGCAAAAATGTTTTAATGTTGTTTAGCTGAGTAGTTTTACCCGAGCCGTCCGCGCCTTCAAATGTTATAAAAAAACCGTTTTCCATTCTACAGTGTATCCCAGCCGGTATATTTTCTTAAAACCTCCGGAATAGTAACCGTTCCGTCCTCATTCTGGAAGTTTTCCAAAATCGCAGCAAAAGTTCTGCCTACGGCAAGTCCTGAACCATTCAGAGTATGAACGAAAACAGGTTTGCCTGTTTCTTTTGAACGGTATCTTATATTAGCTCTTCTTGCCTGAAAATCTCCAAAGTTAGAACAGCTTGAAATTTCTTTATAGCTGTTATAAGAAGGAAGCCATACTTCAAGGTCATAGCATTTTCTTGCCGAAAATCCTATATCACCGGTTGAAAGAGCAACTCTTCTATAAGGAAGTTCCAGAAGTTCAAGTACTCTTTCTGCATTTCTTGTTAATTTTTCATGTTCTTCAACACTGGTTTCGGGAGTGCAAAGTTTTACAAGTTCAACTTTATTAAACTGGTGCTGTCTTATTAATCCTCTTGTATCTTTACCTGCGGAACCCGCTTCTCTTCTAAAACATGGAGTATATGCCGTCATATATTTAGGAAGGTCATCTTCATTTAAAATTTCGTTTGAATATATGTTTGTAACGGGAACTTCTGCTGTTGGTATTAAGTATAAGTCTTCTTCTTCGCATTTATACATATCCTGCGCAAATTTAGGAAGCTGCCCCGTTCCTGTCATAGCAGCGGCATTAACCATAACAGGCGGAAGTATTTCCTGATAGCCATGCTGCTGAGTGTGAGTATCAAGAAAGAAATTAATTATAGCTCTTTCAAGCTGTGCACCTTTACCTTTATATAAAGAAAATCTCGACTGGGCAAGCTTAACCCCGCGTTCGAAATCAACTATATCTTTTTCCGTACAAATATCCCAGTGGGGCTTTTGGACAAAATTAACTTTTCGCGGTTCGCCTACTCTTTTAATTTCAACATTATCATCCTCTGATAAACCTACAGGCGTTGTTTCATCCGGAATATTCGGGGTAGACAATAAAAGATTTTTTTGCTGAACATCAAGCTGTTGTTCTTTTTCCTCCAATGCTTTGATTTCATCTGCCATTTCTTTTACCTGTGCCTGAATATCATCGGTATTTTGACCCTGCTTTTTCAATACACCGATTTCCTGCGACATTGACTTTCTTTTTGAACGAAGTTCATCCGCTTGTGTTTGAACTTTTCTTCGTTCCGCATCAATTTCCAAAATTCCGTTAATTGAAAGCTCCGGATTTCTTCTTTTTAAAAGTTCGTTAACCTTGTCCGGATTCTCTCTTATAAGTCTAATATCAAGCATTATATCCACCTCTCATTTTCTTACCGACATTGTATTAAAAACACATTGAAAATAAAAGATATTTTTTTGCTATAATAAAAACAAAGGAAAACTTAAGTTGGAAAAGAAATATCAAAAACGAATATTATTTGTAGGAATGCCGGATATGGCGCTTGTATGCCTGAATAAGCTGGCTGCCAAAGGTATTAATGTTGTTGGAGTTGTACCGCCTGCAAAAGATGATCCTACCAATAAATTAATGGTTGATACTGCTTCTTCGCTCGGGTTTGATATTATCGAATATAACAGCAGTCTTAATGATAAAGGTTTTCTTCAAAGAATAAAAAATCTCAATGCAGATTTAGGAGTTGTTGCATCGTTTAATAAAAAACTGCCGAAAGAACTTTTGCAGCTTACAAAAGACGGTTTTATAAATCTTCATCCGTCAAAACTTCCGCACTACAGAGGAGCAAACCCTTATTCTCACGTTATAATCAACGGAGAAGAAGAATCTGCAATAACCCTTCATTATATGGACGAAAATTTTGATACGGGTGATATAATCTCTCAATATTGCTTTAGTTTGGATCTCAATGAAACAATGGGGACTCTGTTTTACAGAACTAATCTGATGTGCGCATCTATGCTTTATGAAGCGCTGGATTATTATGAAACACATGAATTTCCCAGAAAACCCCAGCCGACGGACGGGGAATATATAAAAGCCGAAGCACTTACTTTCGAAAAGAAAAATATCTTTATCGACTGGAACAAATCGGCAGAAGAAATAGAACGTTTTATCAGGGCTTTGAATCCATATATCGGTGCTTTGACTTGCTATAACGGAACAATATTAAGAGTTAATTCCGCTTATGTAATAGAAAGAAGCCACAAATTCACACCGGGAATGATATGTGATACAAAAGGTTCGTTAAAAGTTGCCTGCGGTGAAGACATTCTTGAGCTTGACTCCATTCAGTACGGACCTTTCTTTATATCTACGGGACGCGATTTTATAGAACGTATTAATCCTAAAAAAGGAGAAATTTTATATAGTGAATAAACTCCATTTTTTAACGGCTGGTCTGCCTTTAGCCTCCGAAAATAAAGGATATAAAAAGGGGCTTGAGCTTATTAAAGAAATGAATCTTGACGGGATTGAAGTTGAATTTGTCCACGGGGTCAGGATGAATGAAGCAAATCAAAAACTCATATCGTCCTTTGCTAAGGAAAATGATTTAAAAATAACCTGCCATGGTCCGTATTATATTAATTTAAATTCTAACGAAGAAGAAAAAATCGAAGCAAGCATTGTAAGAATACTTGAAACTGCGAGAATGGGAAAAAATATCGGTGCATATTCAATTACTTTCCATGCCGCTTTTTATATGTCAAAAAATCCGGATGATGTTTATAAAACGGTATACAATTCAATGGAAAGAATATGTTCCGAACTCGAAAAAGAAGGGAATAATATATGGGTACGGCCTGAAACAACAGGAAAAGGAACTCAGTGGGGAACTCTTGAAGAAATAGTAACATTGTCAAAAGAATTTAAAAATGTTCTGCCATGTATCGATTTTGCTCATATGCATGCCCGTTCAAACGGTCTTTATAATACTTATGATGAATTTTCAAAAATCATGGAATTTCTGGGGAAAGAACTGGGAGATAATGTATTTAATAATTTCCATGCACACCTTGCAGGTATAGAATACGGCATAAAAGGAGAAAAAAATCACCTGATACTTGAAAAAAGCGATATGAATTATAAAGACTTATTGAAAGTATTTAAAGAATTTGATGTTAAGGGTGTTCTGGTTTGCGAAAGCCCTAATATTGAAGAGGATACAAAATTTTTAAAAGATTATTATCTGAGCTTGTAGTATGGATTTATTTTATTTATTTACTAAAAAATTCGATTGTGAAAACTGCTCGGGATATACAAAACAGCATAAAGCAGGCAGATTTATAATCGAATATGCTTCAAGTAAATACTATAATATTGAAAATCCTGAATTAGTAATAATAAATAAAAAACCGAAATTCAAATATTCCGATATACAATTCAGTATTTCGCACTGCAGGGATATTGTATGCGTATGTTTTGATAGAAATCCGGTCGGTTTTGATATTGAGGAAATAAGACCGAGAAATTATACTGCTATAGCCGAAAGAATGAATTTTAAACTAAAAGAAAACTCGCTTGAAGAATTTTATAAAAACTGGACTATGTATGAAGCGGAAATAAAACTGCAAATGCCGGTAAAAAGCAGATACTGTACAAATTTTCTTGATAAATATATAATCTCTGCCGTATCGTCCAAAGCTGACAATATCAAATTAAATTATATTGAAATAAAATGAACAATGAATAGTTCAAAAACTTTTCCGAAATTTCAAAGACATACAAAAACCCTGAAACTAGTTCAGGGTTTTTGTATATTTTCTCTCCTATAACTATTTTTTAGAAATTACATAAATCAAATGCCAGCCATAAGGGGTTTTAACAGGTTCTGATACTTGTCCGTTCGGAAGATTAAAAGCAGCTGTTTCAAACTCGGGCACCATATCGCCTTTGCCAAACCAGCCCAAAATACCGCCCGATGAACCTGAAGGACATTTAGAATACTTTTTTGCCGCCGACATAAAGTTATTAAAGATTTCAGATCTGTCTTTACCAGCCATAATTTCTTCTCTTATTTTAATTGCTTCCTGTTCTGTTGGCACAAGAATATGCAGAGCCTGAACCTGTTTATATTCTGCAGCTTGAGCCTGCATCCCGGCATTTAAAAATAAACCGCCACCGGCACCGGTAAAATTTATACCTAAAAAGGCAGTTAAAATAAAAAACAATACAATAATATTTTTCATAATTTTTCCTTTCCGCAATTTTTATTATAAAAATTATAATTGATTACGTTATTTATTCAAATTAATAAACTGGTTCTCTCTTGTAATAGCGACCATGCCCGAGCGAACAAGCTCTTTAATACCGAGAGGTCTTAAAAGAGCTATTATCGCCATAACCTGCCTGTTGTCGCCGCTAAATTCAAGCGTATATGTTTCAGGTGAAACATCAATAATTTTAGCGCCGAAGATTTCCGATATTCTGAGAATTTCCGAGCGCACATCATCTTTTGCACTTACTTTGCAAAGTACAAGTTCTCTGTCTATACACTTATCCGCAGACTTTGGAAGTTCAACAACCTTAATTGTATTTATTAATCTGTTCAATTGCTTACAAATTTGCTCAATTACAACATCATCACCGTTTGTTACTATGGTAATTCGGGAATATGTCGGATCAACGGTAGAAGCAACCGTTAAGCTTTCTATATTATAACCTCTTGTAGAAAACAAATCACACACGCAAGAAAGTATTCCGGGTTCATTTTTTACTAAAATTGAAATTGTATGTTTCATATTACTCTCCCGTTACCATATTATTTGACAAAAGAACTTCATTTAAAGGTTTTCCGGCTAATACCCATGGATAAACCATTTCAAAAGGTTCAACTATAAAATCCATAATAACGGGTCCGTTATATGAAATTGCTTTATCAAGAGCATCATCTATCTGATTTTCTTGTGTAATGCGCAAACCCAATACCCCGTATGCTTCTGCAAGCTTAATATAATCAGGGGAAGTTATATGCGTTTGTGAATAGTGCTTATCAAATAACTTTTCCTGCCATTGTCTTACCATACCGAGATAACCGTTATTAATAACCGCAATTTTAACCGGGATTTTATAATCAACACAGGTCATAAGTTCCTGAATATTCATTTGAATACTCCCGTCACCTGCAATATTAAAGACTAGTTTTTCAGGGGCGGCTATTTGTGCACCTATTGCGGCAGGGAAGCCAAACCCCATAGTGCCGAGACCGCCCGAGGTAATAAATTGCCTTGGCTGTTTAAATTTATAAAGCTGTGCCGTCCACATTTGATGCTGACCTACTTCGGTAGCAATAATAACATCTTTATCTTTCGTCTTTTCATAAATATGCTCTATAACGGTTTGAGGGCTCATCATATCCGAATTTACCGCCCTTATAACTTTTTTGGATTTCCACGAATCTATCTGACCGACCCAGGCTTTTCGCATATCCTGATTATAAGTGTATTTGCCTGTATTAAATTCTCTTATCATAATATTGAGAACATTTTTCGCATCACCTACTATAGGTACATCAACATGTACATTTTTGCTTATTGAACAAGGGTCAATATCAACGTGTATAACCTGAGCGTCACGGCAAAACCTTTTAAGACAGCCTGTTATTCTGTCGTTAAATCTTGTACCGACTGCGAACAGAACATCACAATTGCTTACGGCAAGATTAGCCCAGTAATTACCATGCATGCCAAGCATGCCGAGCGATAGTTCATCATCCTGAGGATAAGTTCCTATTCCCATCAACGTTGTTGCAACAGGAATATTCAGTTTCCTTGCAAGTTCTCTTATTTCTTTCCAGGCTTCAGAATGAATTATACCGCCGCCTGATATGATTACCGGTCTTTGAGCCTCACAAAGCAGTTTTAATGCTTTTTTACATTGCATCGGATGTCCGTCATATGTAGGATTATATCCCGGTAAATTAACCTTTTTAGGATATATAAACTCATCTTTTGCGGTTAAAATATCCTTCGGAAGAGAAACAACAACCGGTCCGGGTTTTCCGGTTCTTGCAATATGGAAAGATTCTTTTATTACACGCGGCAAATCTTTTACATCTTTTACCAGATAATTATGCTTGCAGCAGGTACGTGTAATACCTACTATATCGGATTCCTGAAATGCATCGTTTCCTATTAGTCTGGAATCAACCTGTCCTGTAAATACAACCAGCGGATAACTGTCATAATATGCATTTGCAATACCGGTTATAGTATTACAAGCGCCGGGACCTGAAGTAACAAGAACAACTCCGGGCTTACCGGTAATTCTTGCATATCCTTCCGCAGCGTGTACGGCCGCCTGTTCATGCCGCACAAGATAATGTTTTATAAAATCGCATTTGTAAAGTTCATCATAAATATGAAGGATAACTCCCCCGGGATAACCGAATATTTTATCAACGCCTTCTTCTCTAAGACATTCCAAAAATATCCTTGCTCCGGTCATTTTATCTGTTTTCTGAGCTTGTTCGGCAGTCATATCTTACTCCATCCTTTTTATGTCCCGCAAAAGGAAAAAAGAAACATCCCTTTCCACTATATTATACTAAATTTTAATTTAGTAAAGATTTTCAAGAATTTTTTTTATTTTTTTGAAAGATTTGTTAATTTTTTGTATAAATTTTTAATGTTGACTATGATTTTTTTAAGGTTTACACTAAAAAAATTATATAATAGTAAAAAACAGAAAAAGAGGTAATTTATGGCAAAGATTTATTATGCGGCAGATTGTAATCTCAGTCTTTTAAAAGGGAAAACGGTTGCAATTATAGGGTATGGAAGCCAGGGGCATGCACATGCTTTAAACCTGCACGAAAGCGGAATTAATGTTGTTGTCGGTCTATACAAAGGTTCCAAGTCATGGGAAAAAGCTGAAAAAGCCGGACTAAAAGTGGCAACAGTTGATGAAGCAGCCAGAGTTGCCGATTTTATTATGATTTTATTACCTGATGAAAAACAGTCCGATATATATAAAGCACAGATAGCTCCGCATTTAACGGCAGGAAAAACTCTTGCTTTTGCACACGGGTTTAATATTCATTTTAATCAGATTGTCCCGCCTGCTGATGTTGATGTTGTTATGATAGCCCCAAAAGGCCCCGGACATACCGTAAGAAGTGAATATGTTGAAGGAAAAGGAGTACCATGCCTTGTTGCGGTTCATCAAAATGCAACAGGTAAAGCTTTAGAAACAGCTCTGGCATATTCTGCAGGTATAGGCGGAGCAAGAGCGGGAGTTCTTGAAACAACATTCAGGCAAGAAACCGAAACCGATTTATTCGGCGAACAAGCAGTTCTTTGCGGCGGTGTTACAGCCTTAATGCAGGCCGGTTTTGAAACACTTGTTGAAGCCGGATATGATCCTCAAAATGCTTATTTTGAATGTATCCACGAAATGAAACTTATTGTTGACCTTATCTATCAGGGCGGTTTTGCAAAAATGAGATATTCTATATCCGATACCGCTGAATTCGGAGATTATGAAATCGGCAAACGTATTATAACTGATGAAACAAAGAAAGAAATGAAAAAAGTTCTTCAAGAAATTCAAGATGGTACCTTTGCAGGTAAATGGATTACCGAAAATAAAGCGGCAGGCAGAGCTCATTTCCTTGCTTCAAGAAAAGTCCACGCAGAACACCAGCTTGAAAAAGTAGGCAGAGAGCTTAGAAAAATGTATTCCTGGAATGAGGAAAAATAAGAATTTTAAGTATAAAAAATAGAAGAGAAGTATTATAAATACTTCTCTTCTATTTTTTTATTTTTTATACAAATCCCATTCCCGGAGTCGTCATCATTATTTGTTGATTCACCCTTTGTTGATCCATCATTTGCAGATTCATCATTTGCAGATTCATCATTTGTTGGTCCATCATTTGTTGATTCATCATTATTTGTTTATCTATTGTTGATTGTTGTGACAACTCTAATGATGCAAACTGTCCTTTTTCTTCTTTTAGTTTATATCCTAGTAATGAAGCAACTAATGCTAATATATCGTTTTCACCTTGTGAATTTTCCACAGGAGCTTCTTTTCTTATATCAATTTTCTTCTCTCCAATTGTTCCTGTTATAGAATATTCTCTAAATATTCCCAACCCGGGATCAAAAGTTAAATTGATTTCTTTTTCTCCGACATGACCTGTTATTTGGTTTTTATCCATTTTTATATCAACATTTTCATTGCCCATTGTACCTTTAAACTCTAAATATCCAGAAAGAAAGCCTGTTTTTACATATGATTTTTTTATGTATACAACTTTATCATTAATACTTCCTTCCATTGTATTAAAGCCTTTAAAAAAACCTGTTGAATGATATTTTCTAACCAATGCTTCCTCAAACTTATTTTTTGATAGTAATAATTCGGTTTTATTTCCCATATTAGAAGGAGCAGTTTTTTCAACAGTTTTTTTATTTACTGTATTGTTAATATGTACATTTGATACATTGTTTAAATTTTTTATTTGCACATCAAACTCCTTATATTCATATATCTATTTATAAAAAAAGTTGTATTGCTTTTTTGCTTATAAATCAATTTAATATTAAGTTTCATTAACTATATACTTGTAATTGCCCCTTTATCAGAAGAAGAAACAACTGTCGAATAACGTTTCAGATATCCTTTTTTGACTTTAGATGGGTGAGGAGTATAAGTTTTTCTTCTTGTCTCAATTTCACTTTCGGGAACTCTTAAAGTTATTTCTCTTTCAGGTATATTAATATAAATTTCGTCGCCGTCTTTAACAAGACCAATTAAACCGCCTGCGGGAGCTTCAGGTGAAATATGTCCGATACAAAGACCTCTTGTACCGCCTGAAAATCTTCCGTCTGTAATAAGAGCGACTTTGCTTCCTAGTCCTTTTCCAACAATAGCAGAGGTAGGCGAGAGCATTTCTCTCATTCCGGGACCGCCCTTCGGTCCTTCGTACCTTATTACAACAACGTCGCCTGATTGAATTTTGTCCTCCATTATAGCTTTCATAGCATCTTCTTCACTGTTAAAAGTTTTTGCTTTACCTGTAAAAACAAGAGCGTCTTTTTCAACACCCGAAATTTTTACTACAGCTCCGCTCGGGGCAATATTTCCATGCAACACGGCAAGCCCGGGATTTGATGTTACAGGGTCTGAAACCGGTCTTATAACTTCATTATCACACCAGATGTCTACAGCCGCAATTTCAGACACTCTTAATCCTGAAACTCCTTTTGTATCCGTCATTTCTTTTATATTGCCGTAAATGGTTTTTAATACCGCAGGAATACCGCCTGCATTATCCAAATCCGTCATTGTTTTTGCTGCCGAAGGGTCTAATTTGATAATTTGAGGTACTTTGAAACTCAATTCTTCAAAATCTTTTAATGTAATATCAGCTCCGGCTTCATTTGCTATTGCAAGTAAATGCAATATTGAATTGGTTGAACCGCCCAGCGCCAGATCAACAATTATTGCATTTCTGATAGATTCTCTTGTGATAATTGATGACGGGCGGATATCCTTTTCAACAAGCTCATTAATAATAACACCGGAATCAAATGCGATACGTTTTGTTTTTGCGCTGACAGCAGCGGATGTTGCACACCCCGGAAGGCTCATTCCTATAACTTCAGTTAAACAAGCCATTGTATTTGCGGTATAAAGTCCCTGACAAGCACCTGCCGTCGGGCATGACGTTATCTCCATTTCTTTTAATCTTTTCTCATCGATTTCCCCGTTGGTAAATTTGCCTATAGCCTCAAATGTTCCTCTAATCATTGTCAATGTATCATTATGACATTTACCGTCCGACATAGGTCCGACAGTAACAACTATACAAGGAATATCAAGTCTTGCCGCAGCCATAAGCATGCCGGGAGTAATCTTATCACAGTTGGTCAAAAGGACAAGACCGTCTAATTTATGAGCAACTGCAACAGATTCAACACAATCGGCAATTAAATCTCTTGAAGGCAGAGAATAGTTCATTCCGCTATGTCCCATTGCAATACCGTCACATATAGCCGGAACTCCGAAAATAAAAGCCTGACCGCCTCCTGAATGAATCCCCTTTTCTATCTGGCGTTCGATTTCTCTCATACCGCAGTGACCCGGTACAAGATCGGTAAAGCTGCTTGCTATACCGATAAATCTTTTATTCATTTGTTTTTCACTGACTCCGGAGGCATATAATAATGCTCTGTGCGGAGTTCTTTGCAATCCTTTTTTTATTTCGTCGCTTCTCATAAAACTCTCCCTGTAAATAATATAATCTAGTGTCGCATTAAAGTGAAAATTCAACATTTCCACTTTAATACTCACCTTTTAAATACGCCGCTCTCAAAATTTCACTCATGCCGCCGGCTTATCGTGAAATTTTGTTCGGACACGATATATAATGTATCATACCAGAGAGAAACGATTTTGTTAAAAATTAATTTTATTTACCTTATTACAAGTTGACAAGCTTTTTTGAGCGGGTTAAACTTTATTCATAGTGTATTTTTATACGTATGTTAAGAAAGGTATGCCGTTTATAAATGCTATAAGCTACGGCACCTAAAATGAAAGGAATAAAAAATGTTCGCAATTATTGAAACAGGCGGAAAACAATATCAGGTTACGGAAGGTCGTTATGTTGATATTGAATTATTAGAAAATGAAGCAGACTCTAAAGTTGTTTTTGAAAACATAATTATGCTTGTCAACGGCAAAAAATCAAAAGTCGGACAGCCTTATGTTCAAAATGCCAGCGTTGAAGGAACTGTTGTAAAACATGATAAATCAAAGAAAGTCTTAGTTTATAAACAACGTGCAAAAAAAGGCTACAGAAGAAAACAAGGACACAGACAAAACTTTACAAGAGTTATGATTAACAAAATCAGAACATCAGCTAAAAGTAAAGCGGATACAACAGAAGAATAAATAATTTAAGGAGAATATAAAATGGCACATAAGAAAGGTGTCGGTTCGAGTAAAAACGGACGTGACAGTGAAAGTAAGAGATTAGGCGTTAAGAAATTCGGCGGCGAAGCCGTTAAAACGGGTAATATCATTGTTCGTCAAAAGGGTACAAAATTTCATCCGGGCAACAATGTCGGAATGGGAAGTGATTATACCTTATTTGCGTTAACAGATGGTGTCGTTAAATTTGAACCACATAAACGCTTTAGAAAACAAGTCAGTGTATATGCTGAATAATTGATATTGAAAAAAAGGAAAGAACAACATAAGTTGTTCTTTCCTTTTTTCATATAATCAGGTATCGTATTAAAAGCAACATTTCAACTTTAAGCTTTCACAAAATGTCACTCTAACATGCTTTGCGGCATACCGGTAAATTTTGCCCAATATAGAAAAGGATTTTTAATGAATACAAAAGGCTGCATTTTTTTAGAAGAGGGAATAAATTTTGATTTAACAACAGTTTGTGACTGCTGTATCTCTCACAATGACGGAAGAGGGCTGCCGGTTTTAATAAACAATTATCATGGAGAAATGATAGATTGGAACAATTTATTTGACAAAAAAGCAGAAAGAATTGCAGCTCAAAAACAAAAAACTATTTACGATTGCGAAGGCTGTTATCACCTTTGTGATTATAAATTTACGGAAACGCGAAAAATATCGGAATTTCACTTCTCGCACAGCAGAGCTTGCAATGCCAAATGTATATACTGCAGTGACCAATACAGCGCCGGCACTACAAACTATAATGTTTATCCCGTTATAAAAGACTTAATCGAAAAAGGATTTTATAAACCCGGCGGCGAAGCCACTTTGCAAGGCGGAGAACCTACCTTAATGCAAAACTTTGATGAACTTGTTGATTTATTCATTGAAAACGGAACAACAATCAGAGTACATACAAGTGCAATTAGATACAGCATGACAGTTGAAAAAGCACTAAAAATCAATAAAGGCTCTGTAGTAATTTCTCTCGATTCGGGCTGCAGTGAAACATATGCTAAAATAAAACAGGTTAACGCTTTTGATAAGGTTTGCAATTGTATCAGCAGATACGCTGAGGCAGCAAAAGAATATCCGGACAATGTAATAATTAAATATATTATAATCCCGGGAATTAATGATACAACAAATGAAATTGATAAATTTTTTAAGATAATGCAAAAATATAATATAAAAACTATTGCGGTTGATTTGGAAGTTCAATATGCCAGAAAATATGACAACAAAGACATTTCTCCGCATATATACCTTTTATATGACTATTTTGAAGAAAAAGCAAAAGAAAATAAAATAAGACTCATTACATATAGTTTTTTCTCTTATGCACTAAATAACAGAAAAATTAAAAAATTTCCATTAATAAATAACAAATTTTTATTTGACTTGTTTTTAAAAATGTGTAATAAAAAAGAAAAAAATATAATATACCGAAGATAATAATAATATTTTTTGTAAAAAGATGTTAAATATAATATACCATTATGTTTAGATTGATGTAAAATAAAATAAACAATTTAATAAATTGCTTATCTAAGCCGGACTCCGGAATATCAGAGAAAATAACATAAAACATATTTATTTCTCTTTCATAAATAAGAGTATAAGGTAAAATTTTATATATGATTAATTCATTACTAAATAAAGATAATAAGTCCAAATTATCTGCACAAAATATAATAAATGAAGTTTATCTGCTTCCGAAATGGGAAAAAATAAAAACCTTTTGTTTTACGCAAAAAAAATTCTTTTTTGTAAATAACTCATCCGAGTTTGATTTATACAGAAAATTTTCTTCCAGAAATATGCTTGAAAAATACATAATAAAATACAAAGATGAAAAGTACTGTGCGGCTATGGACTTAAAAATATATAAAGATTGTGTTTATATAATAAATCTGGACATAAAATCTTTAATATTTTTTGATAATATTGCTGAAAAATTACTGCAAACCGCAATAGAAAAAGCTTTATACAATACAACGGAAAAAGAAGTTAAAATAAATCTGACACAGTCATTAATTATAAAATCAAAACTCAGAAAAATTCTTGCCAGAAATGAATTTATTCCGGAAGAAAACCAAAGTGATTATGAGAAGAACATGTTCGGCGAAACTTTCTCCATAAAAGTAACAAATAATTCAATATGGCAGAAAAGAATAAAACAATTGCCAATTCTTATAAATAAATAATTTACTATTTCCGAAAACATCATATATATAAATGATTTGATAATTGCACCATACTAATACAATTGTAATAGCGTGGCAGTTTCAATCTGATTTTGGGAAAATTGATGAGAGAAAGCAGTGAATATAATTCATATAACAATATAAAAAGGCTTTCGGATAAAGAACTCGAAAGTCTTTGGAGTGCTTATCTTGCCGATAAATCCAATAAAAAATTAAGAGATGAAATTATTGTTCAATATATATACCTTACAAAATACGTAATAGGCAGAATAAAATTAAACCTGCCTCCAAACTTTGCAATAGAAGATATAACAAGTTTCGGGGTTGAAGGGTTAATTGATGCAATAGAAAGATTCTCGCCCGATAAAGGTGCTCACTTTGAAACTTATGCAATTATGAGAATAAGAGGAACTATAATTGACAAAATCCGTTCTCAAGACTGGCTGCCCAGAAGTACAAGAAAAAAAATTAAAGATATAAAAACAGCCGCGGAAAAATTAAAACAAGAACTCGGAAGAACCCCGACTACAGAAGAAATTGCCGATTTTTTAGGAATGGAAAAAGATAAAATAAACTCTCTATTATCAGAAGATACTTCTATCGGCTCTTTATATGATAAAAAATATTCAGGTGATGAAGGGATTGAATTAATTGATACAATAGAAGATACCAGTTCTGTAAACCCCTTAGAAAGACTTGAAGAAAAAGATGTTAAAAATGAACTTCAGGCAGCTTTAAAGAAACTTCCCGAAAGAGAAAGAATGGTTATGGTGCTTTACTATCATGAAAATATGACTTTAAAAGAAATAGGTGAAAGTATAGAAGTCTCAGAATCAAGAGTCTGCCAGATTCATGCTCAGGCTATTATGAAATTAAGAAATATTCTTAACGAAAATAAAAGCGGGAAATATGTGAAAAGATAACTTACAATATTTTTTCTATTAACCCAAAATCATAGCTTAATTTTTTTATTTTTTCCCTGTCATAAACAATCACATCTGATGAAAACTTCTCTATTTTTCTTTCAAATTCTTCCGGTTTATTAATTTCGAGAAAATCAAGATTAAATTTCTCAGCAATATTTTCAACTTTTATATCATAACTTAAAGGCAAAAGTTTTACTCCCGCTTTTATTGCAATAAGACAGGCATGATAGCGCATAGCGATGAAAGCTTCAAGTGAAGAAATTTCATCAATTATTACTTTATTTGAAATATTTTCTTTTACTTCCGTTTTTATATCGGGATTAATCTTATGAAGAAAGTTATTAAATTTAATACAAACTTCCAGATCAAGACTATTTTGAAGGGAATATATGTTAATTTTCTTATGAGAATAAAATTTAGAGATATTTTCCGCAAGAGAATATAAAACTTTATCGGTCAAATCCGCCCAGGTTCTTAACTGTACTCCTATTTCCGATTTTTTTTCTTTTTTCGGAATATCTAAATTCCAAACAGGATCGGCGCATATATCTGCTGCAACACCGTTATTTTTTAAGAGGTTAAAGCTTTTTTCATCTCTAACAGTAATAAAAGCAGCTTTCTTTAACAAACAAAACGTTAAAAAAGCTAAAAATCTATTTTTTATAGGTCCTATTCCCTGGGCAAAAATTACTACTTTTTTTCTGAATAATACCGCTAAAAAAATAATACCAAGATAATATACAAGACTTCTACAGCTTGTAACATCCTGAAGAAGGCTGCCGCCTCCTGAAATTAAAATATCACAAGTTTTAAGCTCATTAATAACATTATTAAGATTAAAAGAATTGACGCAATTGACGGAGTATAAATCCGAAGTTTTTTGAGGATTTGAAGAAAATACCGTTATTAATGGTTTACACTTAAATTTATGCAAATTTTCAATAAGAATTTGCAAAATAATTTCATCTCCGAAATTATCAAAACCGTAATAACCGGATATACATATTTTCTTAGTCATTTTGACCTTTAAATATTTTATAAACTTCTTCTTTTGAAGGAATAGATTTTACAGCACCCATTTTTTTAACCTGAAGTCCGGCAGTAATTGTCCCCAGATTAACAGCTTTAAAAGGAGTCATTCCCGAAACAATTCCATGTAATACTCCTCCGTTAAAAGTGTCTCCCGCTCCTGTTTTATCAAGAACAATATCATCTATATATTTTATAAATTCTATTTTTCCCTGATAACCAGCATAATATCCTTTATCAATCGAAGATTTAATTATAACTGTAGCTACACCCTTATCCCACAAATGCTTAATTATATTATTTACGGAAGCCGAATCAATAACAATTTTGGAATCATATCTGGCATTAAGGAAAATAATATCCACATATTCAATAATTTCATCAAAAGCTTCTTTAGCCTCATCTTCAGACCATATTTTAGAAGTATAATTAGGGTCATAAGCCGTTAATACACCGTTTTCTTTTGCAATTTCAAAAGCCTTCTTAACCGCCTCTCTTGCCGATATTGATAAAGACTGCGTAATACCCGTTGTATAAAGCAATGAAGCATTTTGTATATATTCCGTAGAAATATCATCTATAGATAAATTTGTAGCGGCTGTTTTTTTTCTGTAAAATGAAAATTCAACAGAATCACATTCTTCAGACTTTGAAACCAGATAAAGCCCGTTTACGCCCTGAACGGGTTTAACATGAGATATATCAAGTCCTTCTTCCTGCCAGCTTTCAAGCAAATAGTTTCTAAAACAATCCATTCCTATCCTTGAAATAAATCCGACTTTAGACCCAAGTCTTAAAGCCGTTACAGCAGTTGTCAATGTATCCCCGCCATAATACTTATCAAGAGAGACAGCATCTGTTAAACTCTCATTTGTGGAAAGTTCTATTAAACTCTCCCCTATTGTTACTATATCAAGTTTTTCATCCATAATCTTTACTTTTCACTTTATCAAAAAGATTTTAAATAATCAACATTCCGTCTTATCGTGAAATTTTGTTTGAACAAACTATTCTTAAAGTATTTTTCATTTTTTTTTCGCTGTTAAGTACAGAAATACGTTTTTCTATTTCATTATAATTACTGCAAAATCTGCACATTTCAATATACTTTTTATAAAATCTTTTAGCTCCGGAATAATTACCTAATTTTTCATAACAGATGCCGACAGCAAGATATGCTCTGTAATATTTTGGATCCAGCCTGAGTACTGTTTTAAATATTTTGACAGAATTTACATAATCCTGCAAATGCATAAATAAAGCCGCTTTTTGTATATATGCTCTCAAATAATCAGGTTTCATTTCAATTATACGTTGATATATCATTAACGACATATCCTCTTCTTCTATCATTTCATGAACCATTGCCAGCTGCATTTGAATATCAATATTATCAGGTTCCAATTTAATGGCTTTTATCAAATATTTAATGCCGTTTTCAAAATCACCGTTTATAACAGAGCAAACAGCCAATTCTTTTAGTACATTAATATCTCTCGGATTAAGCATTTCCGCCTTTTTTAAATTAATTACGGCTTTATCATATTTTTTTAAATTTTTATATGAAATCCCTATACCAAGATATGATGTATAATTTTGCCTGTCTATCATAATAGAATGAAGATAATTTTCAACAGACTCTCTATATTGATTTTTGAGTCTGAGTTCTTCGGCAAGTAAAAAATATCTCTCAGCCAGAGAAATATTTTGTTTATCTGTCTTTTTTACCGTTTTAGATATGCCGGTTATCCCCATTTTAACTTTTTTCCTTTTATAACAAATTTTGTCCGAACAAAATTTCACGATAAGCCAGCGGCGTGAGTGAAATTTTGAGAGTGGCATATTGAAAAGGTGAGTATTAAAGTGGAAATGTTGAATTTTCACTTTAATACGACACTAGATTATATAATTTTAGTCAATATGTCAAAAAGGGAATATAGCCTAAAGGTTTAAATTTATAGAACTAAAGATTAATTATACTGTCAGCTTATTGCTATCGGGGCAGAATCAATTCCACTTATAAAGCAAGTATACAAATCCTCCGGAATCTTTCTAAACATTTTACCTGTCAGGGAATCAATAACCACTATTGTTGTTTGGGCAATTACTCTCAACTTATTTGTATCTTTTTCATAAACCCGATGTTCAAATGTTATACTTACAGATTTTACTTCAATAATTTTTGTTTTAATTATAATTCTTTCATTCATTTTTGCAGAAGATTTATATCTTATATTCATCTCAACAACAGGGAATAAAATATTATTTTTTTCAAGAGTTTCAAGAGAAACACCAAGTTTCTCAACAAGTTCGACACGTGCAGCCTCAAACCATTTTGTATAAGCACCATGCCAGACAACACCGTATGAATCGGTATCGCTGTATAAAACTCTTATTTCCTGTATATATTCCAATTTTATATCTCCGTATTATGTAAATAAATCCTGAATTTTTTCTTCTATATCCGCAGGATCAAGCTCCTGAGTGTAAGTGTTAATATCAAGCGCTATTTGATATAATTTTGCCGCTTCGACTTTATCTCCTGTAATTGCAATAGAGCGTGCAAGATTATAATGTGCAAGAGCATAATTCGGATTATATTTTTTTGCTGCTTCAAAAAGCTCAATTGCCTTTTTTACCCTGCCTAAATCATCCAGATATATAACACCGAGGTTGTTATACGCTATATCATAAGTATTATCATATTTTATAGCCTTTTCATATTCTTTTATTGCTTCTTCTATGTTGCCTTTTCCCCAGTATAAATATCCGAGATTACAATGCAGTCTGGCATTATGAGGTGATAATTCAAGTGCTTTTTTATATACTATAAGAGCATTATCGTATGAGCCTTTTTCAAAAAATACATTTCCCAAATTCAAATAAATATCCACATCACCGGGATTAAGATTATATGCGTTTTGATAAGAACTTATCGCAGCATCCAAATCTTTTGTATTTTCCTGAAAAATAAAGCCAAGTGTTTGTGCTACAACACTTGTCCATTGAGGATTAGGATTTAATGTGACGGCCGTTTGATAATGTTCAATTGCCCGGGTTATTTCTCCTTTTAAATAAAAATACTGGGCAATTCTGCAATGAAAATCAGCAATATGGGGCTGCAATTCAATAAGTTTTTTACAAGTTTCAATTGCATTATCAAAATCTCTTATTTCTTCATAAAGCTGGCATAAGTAATAATATGCTCTTAAATTCAGACTATCAAGCCAAATTGCCATTTTATATTCACATATAGCATCATCATATCTTTTAAGTTCATAATATACTCTTCCAAGGTTTATATATAATTCTACAAACCCGGGGGCTTTGTCTATTGTTTCTCTGTATATATCAAGTATCTGCTGGTTAAATCCTTTCAAAAAAACCATAGCAGAAGTTTTTAAAAGAACAGGAAGAAATTTAAGATAAGAAATACGTCTTATTACTTCTTTAATTGCATATTTATCAAACGGAAGAGTTAAAAAAGAAAATAATAATTTAGAATATTTTTGATACCATTTTGCTTTATTTGACAATGACAAAATACAAAAAATCAGAAAATTTGCTCTTGAAGAAGTAAAAGGTGCTATTGCTATTGCTTTTTGAGCTGCTTCAACAGCTTCTATAAAATCTCCTTTTTTCATTGAAATTTCAGCAATCATAAACTGGGCTTCCGCCAGTTTTGTATTATGTTCAAGCGCCAATTTAAAATAGTTTACGGCTTTTTCAAGTTCTCTTTTATAATAAAACGCCATTCCGATTTTATAATAAACTTCGGCTGAATCAACACAAGATTCTAAAGCTCTCTGATATTCCGTTATAGCATCATCCGCATATTGTTTTATCTGATGAATATCAAGATGCCATTCCATATATAAATCACCAAGTTTAATATGGAATTCGGGATTATTTTCATCCTGAAGAATAGCACCGCGGCAAGCTTCTATTGCCTTTTGGATATTCCCCGACTTATAAAACTTGTCAATTTCTTTTTTTAGTTTTCTGGTTTTTATATTAACATTACTCATGGCTCATGAGTTGATTTTATCATAATTTAGTTTATTTTTCACTATAAATTATTACGTCTTCTATTTAAACATTCTTGCACTTTGCGCTAATTTTTCAAGACTTCCCATAAGTTCTTTTTGTTTTGCAGCTGCTTCGGGAAGCTGTGTTGCTGCAAAAGTTCCCAGCTCTGATAAATTTTTAGATAATGAATCTTTTACTGTTTTTTGCAGAGCTATTATTTCAGGCGATACAGTCATTGCCTGATTTGCAGTTTTTTTTGAAATATTTCCCATTATCTTACTTAAAAGCATAACAATTACCTTTTCTATATATATAAAAACAAATTGTCTGCTAAAATTGCCTACTTTCCCGCAAAATAAAAAGCTAAATCTTCAAAAACAAGTTGCTCTTTTATATATGAATCAAGCATTTTTTTTGAATTTTCGGTTTTATTAATGTCTTTATAAATTTTCTCAAGTAATATAGAATTACCGAAATTAGCTTTTGCAAGCCCGGTAAGATAGTATTGAATACAGTCTATTATATACTTAGGTTCAAGTTCATTTTCAGTTTGATAAATAAGCAAAGCTTGTGCAAAATCAATTGCATTTTCAACTTTAAATACCGGATATGAACTAAAATATTTTCTTAAGAAATCTATATTATATTTTATATATTTTGTATCTGCCGTGCAAAATGCCTGCGAGCGTGAAACAATAGTTTGAAGCAAATCATTCTTATTATTGGTAAGAAAAATAAAAGTAACATCAGAAGCAGGCTCTTCTATTGATTTAAGCATAGCATTTGCCGCAACCTGAGAAAAACATCTTGTATTTATTCCGGACGGATACCAGCTTTTTTCTCCGGTATTTTCCTGAGGAAGAGAAAATCCGGTCATTTTGAATTCTTCAAGCGCTTCCTTTTCTGTTTGTGAAAGTTTTTTTATTTCCGCATCGCAAAATATAAACACCCTATGGTAATCCGAAGAATTTATTAACGTATCAAGAACATTATTAACCTGTTCTTCCGATATAACTGTTTTGCTGGAATCGGTTTTATTATCTGTTTTTGAAATTGTCATAACTGCGGGATGTTTATTCTCTCTTATCCAGCGGCAATTCCGGCAGCTGCAATTTTCGCTTCTATCTCCCAGACAGTTTAATTGGCGGGCAATCTCCAGCGCCATTGCATATTGAATAAGATTATTACTTCCATATAAAATTAACGAATGAAAAAGCCTTTTTAAATCGATTGCCGTTTTAAAAAAATTACTTAAATATGGAAATTTTTTGTCTAGAATTTGATTCATAATATTAACTCAATAATGCAAGTTCAAGTACAATATCACTTAATGCAGACTGTCCTGTTTTAATTTTATATTCCGCATTTAAAAGAGTTTCTCTCTTTTTTATTAAACTGTCAAAAGAAATATTTTTCAATTTTTCCTGAGTTTTCATAACTATAAATTCATGAAGTTTAAGTTTTAAAGCTATATCTTTTGCACTCATTCTCTTTTGATAATTTTTAATAAAAATAAACCTTTGAAAATTGCTTTGCAGAATTGAGAAAATTTCAAGAGGATGACGTTTCTCGGTAAGAAGATTATACTGTTTTAATATTTCATTTTTATTTCCCTGTAAAATCAAATCTGCAAGAACAAAAACATCTTCAGATGCAGAACAGTATTTTTTTATTGACTCTGCTTCAATTGTTTTTCCAGGATGAAGCGCTACTTTTAATTTTTCAAGTTCCGAATCTATTAAAGTCAAGTTAGCTCCAAGCTGTTCAATCAAAAGATTTATATTATTTGAATTTATTGTTAAATCTTTTTCTTTTGCCATTTTTGCAATTTGAGCGTTCAGTTCTTTCTGATAAGTTTTATACTGTGCAAATTCTTTAACCTGCGAATATTTTGATATTATTTTATAAATTTTTTTTCTGGCATCAGGTTTTTTATTTTCATCCCGCGGCACTTTGCAGACAAAAATTATATTAACACTGTTGTTTATAACTGACAGCGCAGAATCAAGACACTCAAGCTGTTTATCATCAAGAGATAACTTAGCCCCCATAAGATATTTATCTATATAAATAAGACTTAAGGTATTGCCAAACATCAAAGGAGCCGACTGAATACAATCAAGCAGAGTATTAAAAGAGGGATTATCAAAAACCTTATAAGCCATTGACATAAAAGAATTATCAAGAAGCTCCGATTTAAGCTTCTTGATTTCTTTTTCCATTAAATATTCTTCCTGTCCGTAAAATAAGAATACTGCCATATATTAATTTTCAATTAATAAACTTGCACCTATAACACCTGCCGTATTGCCAAGCTCTGCATGTACAACTTCAACGGCACTGCCTTGAATAGGCATGGCACGTTTTTTTAAATTTTCTTTTATCGGTTCAAATAATAAATCTCCGGCATCTGCGACGCCCCCGCCTATCACTACTTTCTCGGGGTTAAGAAGATTTACTACGCTTGCAAGCCCTATACCGATATATCGTCCTACTATCTCAAATATTCTTTTTGCAACCACATCACCCTGTTTGGCCGCTTCTGCAACAATATACGGAGTTATTTCAGGATTTGCAAGTTCTCTGTATTTTGTAGATTTACCGCCTTTAATATACTCTTCGGCAAGTGCAACAATTGCAGGCCCCGAAGCAAAAGCTTCCAAACAGCCTGTATCCCCGCAACCGCATATAGGACCGTTTTCCATTTGTAACTTGATATGTCCCAGCTCGCCGGCAGCATTGCTTGCACCGCGCACCAGTTTCCCGTTCAATATCAAGCCCGAACCTATACCGGTGCCAACCGTAATACAAATCATATTTTTAGCGCCCTTACCGGCACCGTAATTTAATTCGGCTAACGCCGCACATCTTACATCATTATCAACTTTTACAGGAATTCCGAATTCCTTTGAAACAATATCGGCTATAGGAATATTTACCCAGCCGGGAATGTTAGGAGCAAGACGTACAATCCCGTTATCGCAGTCTATCTGCCCCGGAAATCCGAAGCCTATTCCTTCTATCATATCTTTTGAAGTTTTGGATTCTTTCATCAAATCCCGAATCGCTTTAATTATGTTTGAAATGGTATATTCATACCCCATTTCAGCACGTGTCGGCACCGTATCCGAATATACTATACTGCCTGATTTATCCACAAGTGCAACTTTAACATTTGTTCCGCCTACATCTACCCCTATTTTGTATTTTTTTGTCATTATTGACATCTCGACTCCTTAGAAAAATAACTACCTGACAAAATGATAGCATAAAAAAACTGTTGCTCAAAAATTATTTGCCATTTTCATATATTATTCTTTTATATAGTCTTCAAATAATGTATCCCAGACATTGACATATTTTTCTGCACGGTGGTAATTATCTATTATAGCCGGCAGTCTTTGTTCATAATCTTTTTCACAGCATTGGGCTATAATTTTGTCAATATTATCATAATCCTCCGGTTTTATTATTATCATTCCGTCGGGATTAAAGAAATTTTGAATTTTAGTTGCACCTATATATATCGGTACAGTCATTGTTCTGAAGCTGCTTGTCAAACGCTCCGTAAAATAATAAGGTTTTCTGTCATTTTCAATTGCGAATGTATATCTGTATTCTTTTAAAGTATCAAGAATGTCACACCAGCCGTGTGCGAAAGTACCGTATGTATCAACTTTATCACTATCTTTATATTTAAGGGCAAGTGCCAATCTTAGTTTATGCAAATCCGTCATTGCTTTATCGGAAGAAAGTATTGAAATATTCTTTGTTTTCTTTTCATAAATTTTATCATCACTCCCTTTATACCAGCTGCTTGCAAAAGCAGGAAAAAATCTGGCATTATCGACCGAATTTAATATTTTCTCCGAGAAAGTAAAAATATAATTAAAATCTTTTTCTAAGCCTTTATGCCTGTTAAATATATCATAATCTCTTTTCTTTATAATCTCGGATTCAATTAAAAATCCGTATTTTCTCTCAGGCGAGCCCATTTGCTGCAGCATTGCATGGTGTGAATAAAAATGCGTACTCAATGCAAAATTGTAAAAGTCCCAGATAAAATATTTTGATTGATGATGTGTTGTATAGTTAAAATTTATATGAGCATCCCTGATAAAAAATTGACGCATCCTTTGTCCGTCTTTATTGTATATTTCATATTCTTCTTCGGGAGTAGAACCTGCTATTTTATTCCTCAATTCATATATAGGGCAGTATACTTTCCCGTATACTTTACTATACATAGGAGTATGCGTTACCAGAATATTTCTTAAAACATTGGTAATTTTACTTTTAACATACTTTTTCTTCTCCAACACTCTATTATTCCCCCCCCCCTAAAAATTTTAGATTTTTATATAACTTTATCAATCAGCCCGTATTCAACCGCTTCTTTTGCAGACATATAATTATCTCTTTCTGTATCGGCATAAATTTTTTCAACGGTTTGACCGGTATTTGCGGCAAGAATGGTATTTAATTCTTTTTTCATTCTTAAAATTTCTTTAGCTTCAATTTCAATATCTGTAGCTTGTCCTTTGGCACCGCCTAAAGGCTGATGAATCATTATTCTTGCACTCGGAAGCGCCATTCTTTTTCCTTTCGCTCCTGATGAAAGCAAAAAGGCGCCCATTGAAGCGGCTTCGCCCAGACAAATTGTACTTACATCCGCTCTTATATGCTGCATTGTGTCATATATTGCCATGCCCGAAGTTATAACACCTCCGGGACTGTTTATATACATCATAATATCTTTTTCCGGATTTTCCGAATCCAATAAAAGCAGCTGGGCAACAATCGAATTTGCCATTTCATCATCAATTTCTTCGCCTAAAAAAATTATTCTTTCTCTTAAAAGTCTTGAAAAAATATCAAAAGATCTTTCGCCTCGTGATGACGCTTCTATAACAGTCGGAATATAACTTAATATTGTCTGCTTATCCATAAATCTAAACCTCTTTATATTGACATTATATACAAAATAATGAAAATTATAAATATCAGATTAATTATTTAAGAAACAAATGATAGTAGATTTTGATTTAATTGCATACGATTTTATGACGGATTTTAACGGTCCCGAAAGGCACTATCCTAATCCGTTTTATCCTGCCGGTGTTTATGAAGAAGATAAACCAAAATATAAATTCGGGCCTGATTCAACAGAATATCCCAATTTAACTCTTCCCTGCAAATTATATGATGAATGGGGAAATGCTATAGATAACGGGTATTACATGGTTGTACTCTCAAATGATATGAAATATCTTGAACTGTATCAAAGCAATACATTAAAAGCACGAATAAAAGTTATCAAGCTTGTAGAAAAAATGTACACGGATGAAGAACTCAGCGAAGAAGATGCAATAATTGCAAGAATGCAGGAGGCAAAATTAAAGAAAAAATTAAAAAAATACCGTGAAGCGGAAGAAGATTTAATCGCCTTCAAAGAACGTTCCGCCGCAAATACATATGCAGAAATAGAAGATTCCGGAAAAGGATATTATATTCTGAAATATAATTGCAACGGAAAAAAAGCTACCGGTATTATAATGAAGTAATGTATTTTTTTATTTAAAAATGTTATCATAACTTTATTGAGCAAAAAAAGGATTTATATATGTATAAACCGACAAGAAATATATATACAATAAGAACTTCGCCTTATAATGACAATGAAAAGCTTGAAAACCTGCTTAATGAAATGTCAAAAGACGGATGGGACATATATTCAATGCAGGAAATTGAAAATGATGACGGAATCTTCTATAACTGCATCTTTATCAAAGAAATTGAAAATGATGATAATTCAATAAATGATAATTTGTTGAATTTCAAATCTCGTATTGAAAGAATTATTAATCCTGAACTTGATCCTTACGAATTATGTATTGATATTCAAAAAAAGATTAAAGAAAAAAGACAAAAAATAGCACAGGTTAAATCCCTGATTGATGAAACCTCCGAAGATTCAAGAACTATTTTAAATGAAGAAATTTCAAAATATATTAATGAACTTGAAGAATTAAAGAAAAATCTGGCAAAAGTTATTAATCCGGATATAATGGAACAAAAATTGGGAGAACAAAAGCTTACACTTTCTTTATCTGAAGAATTAATGGAAATTCTGGATAATAATAATGAGTTTAATATGCTTTCCCAGATTGTTTTTATAAGACAAAAATTAACTGAAAACTTAGGTTATATAATACCGAAAATTAATATTGAAATAGATGATTCACTGGAAGAAAATGCTTTTGCAATAAAAGTAAGAGGTATTCCGGTTTTAACCTCTCATGCTTATTGCAATCATATAATGTTCTTTAAGAATGAACTTAATATTGAAAAAATGCCGTCAGGTACTTTTGAAGATATTGATATTATAACAGGGTTTAATATTTTATGGATAAATGAAGACAAAGCAAAAGATTTCTGGGTAAAAGGTCTTGATACAACAGACTTTATTGCAAGATTGATTGAAAATACCATTATAAAATATATTGATGATATTTTTGACTATTCAGATATCAACCGTTATATTGAAATTGTCGGTAATCAAAATTTGTATCTTATAGAAAATATTATCCCTGATTATATTTCTGTAGCAGAGTTAAAATATATTCTTGCAAATTTAATAAAAGAAAAAGTTTCTATTAAAGATATAGTTTATATTTTTGAAAAAATAAATGATTTTGCCGATGAAACAAATAAAGAAGAACTTCTTGAGAGAATAAGAATTTCTCTTGCAAGACAAATTAGCGCATCTGTATATGATGAGAACAATAAAGCAATACAGGCATATGAACTTTCTGAAGAAAGCACTAAGTTATTTTTAAATACAAATCCCGATGATGAAATAATAAGAATAGAAAGTAATAAAATAGAAAAAATAATATATTCTTTAAAAGAAAAAACAGAAAAATACACCCCCGAATGTAAGGAAATAATTCTGATTGCCCCTATGAAAATAAGGCACCTTATATATTTAGTTTTATCAAAAATTATGCCTAATCTAAGAGTTGTTGCAAGAGAAGAATTATTATTCGAATATCCTCTTCAAATAATAAGTACAATATAAAAAGTTAAAGGGACCTTTTTAAGGTCCCTTTTTATTTTATCAGAAGAAGAACTATTTTTTATCCTGTATGCTTTCTGCCTTATCATTCTTTTTATTAAAAAATTTAGAGCTGATTTTATTAGCAATAGGTGTAATAACAACAGGACCTAAAAATCTGTATATAATACCCAGAATTATAATAACTTTGAGTTTATTAATACCCGGCAGTAATTTATCGGCTTCACCCCGTGCCGCAGAAGCATTATAAACATCATCAACCAGACCTTTTACTGCCTCTTTAGCTTTTTCCGCGTTGCCGGCATTTTTAGTAATTGACTCCTTAACTGCAGACTGAACTGAAGATAATTTATCACCCGTAATTTGGAAAGCTTTTAATTTACCTTCTTCACCTACAATATTTTTCAGCTGCGAACCCATTTTAGAAGCTACCTGTTCAAGACCTTCCGTAAATTCACTGCCTTTTTTACCTGCAACTTCGGCAACCTTGCCGAGTAAATCATCTTTTCCAGCAGCTGCGGCTTTTTCACCAAGTTTTACATAAAAATCTTTATGTCCGTTAAAGTATTTTTCAGCCCCTTTCATAACTGCATTTGTAATTTTATCTTCTACAAGATATGCTCCCGCCGCCGATACTCCAAGAGTTAAGGTATCATTTATAAGCATTTGCGGTTTTTGTTCTTTTTCTATTTTTTTATTACGCAAGGTATTTATCATATAAAAACCGGATAACAAAACACTTTCCGCAACCATCAAATGAGTAAATGTATTATTTGACCTGCTGAACCCTTTAACAAATTTTTGGAAAGGATTTGTTTTGGCAACACCTGTGTAAAATTTAGAAAGTCCGTCTACAACAGGTTGAGGTACTGCGCCTTTAAAAGAAGGGGTTGTTTTATTATTAGAATTATTATTCTTTTTAGGAATATTATTTAATGTATAATCAACTTTATTTATTTTCATAATTTGATACCCCCGCAAAAGATTGAAATAATTCCTTCTCACTGCTGTTTTGGAAAACGTTATAATTCATTATATCCATCGGTGTAGGTGTCTGCTCTTTTGGTTTTGAATCCGGTTTCTTTTTCCCTAAAAGTCCCAGAAGAATCGGCACCATAGCTATTGTAATCGTTGCTCTTAAAGGCATAAACACCGGCTGGAATAGTTTATCTATAACATTTTTACCGGTCTTGGCATAATTATTCATCATTTGTTGTTCCGTTAATGCTTTTTTGACTTTATCGGATATTTCAGGTGCTTTCTCTGATATTGTATCCGTAAATGCGCGTTTGGCGCCTTTTCCTGCTTTACTGAATACGGAAAGATTAATTTTACCGCCGTCTGTTAAACCTTTTATTTGTTCAACAAGACCGGTTTCTCTTCCTTCTGCTGTTAATTTTTTAGCCAGACCCGATAAAGCGTCAACACCCTCTTTTACAACGGCTAAAGATTTTTCTTTCATTTCCGGCGGCATATTAAAAGCACCTTTTTGATTTGCTTTTTTTGCAGCTGCAGCAACCGGCATACCTATTAAAGCTGTAGTTCCTAATCCAACAAGTCCCGAAGATACAGACTTAGCTGCCTGATAAGAACATTTTTCTTTATCTTCTTCATTTTTTGCCGTTGCCATAATAGTTAACGGTCTTAAACCGCAAGTAATTAAAATGGCAAATAAAGCTTCCGCTACAAGGGGATTTTCCGAAGCAAAATTTGCGGCTCTATGAAGGAAAGGAACTCCCCCCTTAAAACTCACACGACCATCAGAATTCATCTTGATGGTCGTGTTTATTTGGTCATTATTATTTTGTTTTACATTATGTCGCTCGTATGCTCTCGGTTTTCCTCCGGACATTTGGCGCTCTATGCCCCTGTCCTTAAAATATCCCGTATTTGCCGTGATAGAATTAATTTTCATAATCTCTTTCCATTCACCTTTACATTTGTTCTAAACCTGCAAAAAATAATTTTTGCTACTTAGAAGTCTTGATTATAACAAAAAAATTGCATGGAGTTATTCAATAATTTTCATATTTTATATATTTTTCCTACGGAGAGTACAGGTTTCAGGAAAAAAATTTAATTTAAAAAAACTTAATATTAACTTTTGACTTATAAATTACATATTTATATATTTGAGTCCTAAAGCGTTTAATTTTGCGGTATTATACTGATTTCTTCCGTCAAAAATAACTTTATCTTTCAGCATGTTATTTATTTTTTCAAAATCCGGATGTCTGAACTCGTTCCATTCTGTCAAAAGTAACAAGGCATCAGCATTTTCAAGAGCATTATAAGATGATGAAGCATACTGCACACTATTACCGAATATTTTTTTTGCATTTTCCATTGCCTGAGGGTCATAAGCCCGAATAATTGCACCATGCTCCCTGAGTTTATTAATTATGGTAATGGAGGGAGCTTCTCTCATATCATTGGTTTTAGGCTTAAAAGACAAACCCCAGACGGCAAAAACTTTATTTTCAATATTACCGCCGTAAAAATTCAGGATTTTATTAACAAATATAATTCTCTGATTATTATTTACATCTCTGACAGCTTCAAGAATACCGCTTGAACAATTGTTTTCTCTTGCAACAGCAATTAAGGCGCTTATATCTTTAGGAAAACAGCTTCCGCCAAACCCTATTCCGGGAAATAAAAATTTATTACCTATTCTGTTATCCGTAGAAATTCCTATTCGTACCTGTTTTATATCAGCGCCTACTT
This sequence comes from Candidatus Gastranaerophilales bacterium, assembly GCA_944323535.1. Classification (GTDB taxonomy): domain Bacteria; phylum Cyanobacteriota; class Vampirovibrionia; order Gastranaerophilales; family Gastranaerophilaceae; genus Avigastranaerophilus. Next base: position 32,833 of record CALUSW010000010.1, read on the forward strand.
TTTCGCATATATTGGAAAGTTCGTTTATAAAAGAAATTCTTGCCGCAAGAAAAGCATTTGCAGCATACTTTGTCATTTCTGCCGATTTTACATCCATAAAAATCATTCTGTCAGCTGTTTTAAAATAAGGTGAATATATCTCCTTCATAATTTGAGTTGCTTTATCGGAATTAGAACCGATTATAACTCTGTCGGGCGACAAAAAATCATCCACGGCAGCTCCCTGTTTGAGAAATTCAGGATTCGAAACAACGTCAAAAGGTTTATCCGTAATATTTGCCATAATTTTTGCCAGTTTCTCCGCCGTCCCGACAGGAACTGTAGACTTATTAACAACAACTTTATATTCATTAATATTTTCAGCAATCTCTTTTGCAACATCTATAACCGTATTCAAATTACATGAACCGTCATTATCCTGCGGAGTGGCAACTGCTATAAAACAAACCTTTGACTCTCTCACGGAACCGGGCAAATCAGTTGTAAAAGATAACCTTTTTTCTTTCATATTATTCCGTATTAATTCTTCAAGCCCGGGTTCATAAATCGGAACAATACCGTTTTTTAGTTTTTCTATTTTTTCCGTATCATTATCGCAGCAGATAACAATATTTCCCATATCTGCAAGACATGTACCTGCAACTAACCCGACATAACCTGTTCCGATTACACAAATTTTCATACTTTAAATTATCTCCAAGCGGCATTTTATCACAAACTAAACACTATAATCCAGTGTTGTATCAAAGCAGAAATTCGACATTTCTACTTAATATTCATATTTTCAAGATTAATTGTTAAATTTCCCTCATACCGCCTCTTGTCTGCCTGGCTTCACGAGAGTAAAGGCTTGTCTCTATTTTATCCGGACAAATTATTTCATATTGTAAACTCCAATTATAAAAAGGACAACAAAAAAAATTTACATACATTATCAGAATATGAAAATTCAAGCTGCTTATAAATACAAAGATATAAATACGTTAAAATCTCCGGCTTGTTATCCTTCATTTAAAGCTGCAACCGTAAATATAAATACTTTATCGGATACACACGGAGAATTGCTGCTTGCAAACAATGCACTTGAAGAAATGAGAAGCAGACAGCAGGATATTTTTTGTAAAGAGGGAAAGGGAAATGCAAACATATTTGCAATTTGCGGCGATTGGTTTATGGACGAAAAAAGAAAAGGATATTCCGCAAATCCCGATTTAGAAAACGGATATTTTCAACTTGCAATGCTGAATGAATTTTTAAAACAAATTAAAAATATTTCTAAAAACACTATTGCTTTATTTACTCCCGGAAATCATGAATTTGACGGAGGTGTAAGCCTGCTTGATGATATATTGTCAAAACTCAATGCCGAAGTATTAATATCAAATCTTGATACTGAGCATTCTCCGGGGTTTGAAAAAAGCATAAGCAGCAATAAAATAATAAATCAAAAGATAATTGAAATTGATGATGACAAAAACCCCAATTTAAAACACCGGATGCTTTTTTTGGGCATATGCCCCGTAAATATGCAGGCTTATCAAAAAAATCTTGACGGAGTTAAACTATCGGATAATATCAACAAATCACAAAAATTTGTTAACAGGGAAGATTATGAAAAAACTCTTGATATATGTAAATCTAAAATAAAAAACTTTAAAGAAAAAAATCCTAACGGTATAGTTGTATTTTTATCCCATACAGGTGTTAATTTTGCAGATAATCTTGCAAGAGAATCCGATGTTGACATAATTTTTGACGGACACGAGCATAAAGACAATATAAGAATTGTAAACAGCACCCCGATAATTCCTCTTTCTCAAAATTTTAAAAAAATAGCAAATGCCAAAATTCAAATTGATGATAACGGAGAAGTAAAACAAATTGAGCTTAAATCATTTTCCCCATTATCAAATAAAACAAAAGGAACACTTTTAAGGTTCTACTGTAAACTATTCAAAACAGACATAAGAAAAAAATATAAAATAAAAGCTTCCGACCCTGAAATAAAGACTCTTGATACAAACGGAATAAGACAGGGGAATAATTATCTTGCAAATTTTATAACGGACGCAATTTTAACAGAATTAAAAAAACAGGATCCCGAAATAAAAATATTTGCATTAAATGCATCTGCAATAAGAAGATCTTTAAAAATTTCCGATAAAGTTTCGGTTTCCAAATTTGATGTTATGAATGTCCTCTCCGGCATAAAAGAAGATGACGGACAAATTATGACAACGGATGTGACGGGAAAAGAACTTGCATATATAGTTTTAGATAATTTATTGTTTAATAATGAAAATCCCGAAAAAAATCCTATTATCCATTACTCCGGATTAATAATAAATAAAACCAAAATTTTAGAAAAATATTCAGAGATTAATGACTTTTCCGATTTGACAGAATATATAATTGATACAGATACAAAAGAGCCTATAAAGCCTGATAAAACATACCGAATTGCAAATGTTGAAAAATATTTTAATAAAAGTGCAAATTCTATAATAAGAAATTCAAAAAATAAATCCCTCTATATTGGCAAAAGCGTACAAGAGTTATTCAAACAGTATTTTGAAAATAATAAAGATAATTTATATGCAAATTGTGATATGCGTATAATATAAATTATGAATTTACATAGCAGTTTGCACTAAAAATAAAGATATGTATTGCATTCAAAAGAAACAGTAAAAAGGTAATAGAATTATTTTGTCATGCTGAACCAAGTTCAGCATCTGACCAATATGAAATTATATTTGTTTTTTGGTAAGATCCCGAACCAAGTTCGGAATGACAGCTCAATCTTTGATGTCACCCTGAATTTATTTCAAATACAGTTTAATTCACTTTGTCATGCTGAACTGGCTGCAAAATCAGTTGAGACAATGTCGAAACGTGATTTTATGCCCCTACCCGGTGTTTCAGCATCTGACCAATATGAAATTATATTTGTCTTTTGGAAAGATCACAAACCAAGTTCGG
>CALUSW010000011.1 GCA_944323535.1 Candidatus Gastranaerophilales bacterium
CGCTTCGTATTATATTTTCAGTTTAATGGTGTTTTTCAAAAAATCAGAAAAAATTCATTTTTTCTTAAGATTTTATTATTTTCTTTAAAGATTTCTTTTTGATAAATAAATCTTTATAAACACATTACAAATAAATTCAATTATTTTGTTAATCTTGGAAAGATTTATTAATTTTTTAAATATAATATGTTTTATGCCGATGCCGTATTTTGCAAGGTACAAATGGCTCAAAAGCCCGGTAGCTTTATTGGCAGCAAAAAAGTATTTATCACCATTTTTTTTATTAATAATATTGTGTATTTCTTCTGAATACATTTTTCTTTGTTCTCTGGTTGTTGTGATTAAACTTTTATAATAATCAGGATTTTGAGATAATACGGAATTTTGGAGAAATATAACACTGTCTATAACACAGATACGATCAATATATGCTTTATTCTTCTCAATAAATTCTTTATTTTTTATTATATCTTCAATCGTTTCTGTTGGATGTCCCAAAATTAGATATACCAGATTAAATATGCCTGCTTGTTTTGAGTATTTTAATATATTTGTTACAGTTTCTAAAGAAATACCTTTTTTTATATAATCTAAAATCTTGGGAGAAGCAGAATCAAGCCCCCAGTATATAGTAGTACATCCGGATTTCTTTAATTTTTTTAAAATTTTTTTATTAAATCCTTTCTCAAATCTTGCGTAAATGGTGTAGCTGATATTGAGTTTGCGTTTAATTATTTCTTCTGAAAGTGATGATAAATACTGGGGCGGAAGTGCATTATCCCAGAATGAAAAATACCTTGTTTTATATTTTTTTGATAAATAACAAAGTTCTTCTATTGTCTTTTTTACTGTTCTTAATTTAAATTTCTTATTTAAACTGCAATGACAAAAAATACAATTACCCCAATAACAGGAAGCAGATGATTTAATGGGAATAATGAATTCCGGAACAATATATAATGATTTATTGTATCCTGAAAAAGAAGATACAGGTAGGTTTTCATAATTAATTTCTTTGTTTAATTCATTTACTTTAATTTTTTTGTTTCGTAAAAAAATAAAATTGTCTATATCATTAACTGATATTTCTTTATTAATAAATTTCATTATATCTATAACTGTATTAAAACTTTCTTTTATTGATATGGAGTCAAAAAACAGTCCGAATAATTCGGGTAAATTTTCTATTACCCTGTAATAATCATTAAAAAAAGAACCTCCTATATTTATATGGATATTGGTTTTTTGTTTTAATTTGTACGCAAGCATTAGTCCTGGTATTAAATAAAAAGGCATTCCGATTTGAATTCCTATGCAATCGGGTTTTGATTTTAATATTTCATCAGTTTTACTGTCATAAAATTTATCCAGAAAATTATATTTACTGTTGAAATAATATATAAGAGTATCAATATCAAACGAAAACTCTTTTGCATTTTCAAGGTCGGGAAATAATTTTCTCATTAACTCTATATCAATTTTAGAAATTTGCTGAATATATAAAGTTAAAATCTTTATATATTTCATACAAATATCATCATTGTAAAAAAATAATTTATGATTTAATATTTTTGAACAGACACTTATATCCTGTTCTTTACCTGATAAAAAGGTTTCATTATCAGGCATAATATACTCATCTTTAAGCATATTTAAAACATCTCTTAAAGGTTTAGGTATTTTTTCTTCTTGTTTGTATATGTTTTTGATAAATGAATCATAATTGTAAATGTTATCTTTTTTTTGCATTATATTAATATGTTCTGTATTCAAATCAATGAAATCAGTTTCATATCCATTACTTTCCAATTGTCCGATTAACATTGGAATGCCTGGAATCGGTGCGATTTCTATTACATAACCTACGGGTTTTATGAATAAATACTTCATGGCTTTATATCAGTCTTTTCTTTTGTTTCCTTTTGTATATCAATTTTTTTTCCATAGATAAAATCATAAAAATCAGGTGTAAATTTCAAAAAACCGGAACAAGGAGTAAAGGTCATTTCTCCAAAATATAATTCATTATTTATTTCCATAAAATCAACTCTGACAAAATTAATATCTTTTGCCAGAAGTTGTGCGTATTTAATAACTTTATCTTTATTGGAATTTAATAAAGGGGGATCTTCACCTTTAAACCCGATATAAAACTTGCAGGGTTCCCATCTTGAATTAAAAAAATACTGTACATTATGAATATGATTATTTTCACTGAATTTTATGGGAAATCTGTATGATACAAATTCAGCTTTTCCGTTAAAACACCACACTTCCCAATGAACTATATCATCGGGATTTCCCAGAAATTCTTCAGCGAATATATACGGTTTTATATTTCTATAATGCAATTCATAATAACTCCAGTAAGCATAATTTATTTTTAAAATTATTTTATATGTTTTTAATAATATTCTTATTGTTTTATAATCAAGGTTGTTTTTATTTTTGACAAAAAAATTGGTCCGCCAAGCATGATTAGTCTTTAGTACAAAACTGTCAGGAAGTTTTGTAAAATCAATATCATTAAATGAATTAGCTATCTGGTATGTTTGTGCGTATTTTAATTCTGGTACATTTTTTGATACAAAATTCTTGACGTAAATTTTGTCGCTTAAAAGTGTTTTTCTCGGATTATCCGTATATAATTTCATCCATTGTATTTTATCTGATAGTCTTTCTGGGTTATCTAAATTAAGACTTCTGTTATAAGTTCTTTTGTATTTAATTTTTAGTATATATTTATAAAATATTGATGGAATATGTTTGAGAAATAAGTATCTTAAAATATATTTTACGGTTAGATCCATTAAGGTATTATTTCCTTTCAGCTGCTTCCATTTGTATTTTTGCATTTTCGCAAAAAAGCTTATACGGTTGCAGATAAAAGCCTGCAGCATGTGCTACTCCGGGACAATATGCACAATATTTGCAGTATTCTTCTTTAAAACACTGTTTTAAGTCTTTATTTTTGACAGATTTAATTTTTTTTAGATTTATTCCCGTTCCTTTGTAAGTCCATATATCTTTTAGCGAAACCGATTTGATATTGCCTAGCGGTATTTTTAATACCGGACAAACATATATATCTAAATTCGGATTGACTAATAAGCTTTTATATCCGGCAGTACAAACTCCCAAATTCATAAAATCATCAATTGTATCTTTTGTTTTTAAATTCTTAATATCCAGTACTGATTCTTTATCAACGAGTATATTCAAAAGCTGATTTTTTGTAATTCTGACATCCGAATTACTTTTTGTAGGATTATCTATTAATTTATAATCTAATATTAAACCGGTGTTGTTCTCTTTTGCAAATTTTTCTACTTCTTTGTATTCGTATGCATTATACTTCGTAAGAAAACAATTTATTCTGACATTTATGTTATTTTCTCTGAGCTTTTTAATAACGTATAATGTTTTTTTATGCGAGTTTGTAATACCAGTAATTTTATCGTGTATTTCAGGGTTCATACTGTATAAACTCAGTACAACTTCCAAGGGATACAAGCTTATAACTTTTTCAAATAATTCGTTGTCATCATATAATTTCTGACCGTTTGTAAAAAACTCAAAAGCAATTTTTTTCTTTCGGATGTATTCAATTATTTTTATAAAATCTTTATTTAAAGTGCATTCTCCTCCCGACAGCGTAATAAGGATGGTTCCAAGTTCAGCTGCTTCATCTATAGATTTTCTTACATCTTCAAATTTAATTTGATTTTCGCAATTTTTTTCATTAAAACAATGAATACATTTTAAATTACAATTATAGGTCATTTCAAGAAATAATTTGGATAAAAAACCATTTGCAGCTATAGTAGAGATTATTTCCATAAAGAAAGCATCAGTGTGTTCAAAGCTGTTTACGGATTCATTTTTGTTTCTTCGGATGAAGTCACCGGTATCTGTTATTAATAATCCGGCTGATATAAGGTCATTTAAAAACTCTTCCAATTCATCTTCCAAATGATTTATTCTGGCAAATTCAGATATGTCTTTCTGTGAAACATTCTTTGCCAGTTGACTCCATAAAACAGATGAAAATCCTTCTAACTCTATAAATTCGTTTAGTTTATGATTAAATATATATGAAACAAGCTTTCCGTCATTTAATTGATAACTCTGAGTTGAAATCCAATCGGGTACTTTAATATTTGACATTAGTTAGCATCCCAATGTGATGTTTGTGTGCCGCCCCAGTTACCGCAAAAGAAATGACAGCATCCACCGGCAACTATATATGAGAATTTTACCATCCTTTTTATATATAACTTTTTCATACTTTATCCTTTCGTTATACGGCCAGAAAAAATGTTTACATTTATCTTTTTAGTTTTATAAATCTTTAAGATATTAGAAATAAATATCATTTAGCTTTATATTAGTTATTATAACACCTATATTTATATATTGTCAATATATTATTTATCATGGTAATTTAAAAACCTATATTTTATAGTATTCTGACCTAAATTATAATTAAAATTGAGGTAGAATATGAAACAAATAGAACCGGATGAGCTATTTTACCAGATTAGCCAGGCGGCTAAGCTTTTAGGTATTACAAGCGACAGATTAAGAACATATGAAGAAGAAGGATTAATTAAACACTTTAGGACAAAGAATACAAAAGACGGTAAAAGATTGTTCAGCATGAATGATATAGAATGGCTTACAATAGTCAGAGATTTGATTAAATTAGGTGTTTCAATTTCTGTTATAAGAATAATGTTAAATACTAAAATTTCTATGAATAATCAAATTTTAAAAGAAAAAGATTATGAAATTATAGAATTAATTCATAAACTAAAATCACATAAAATATATGAATTGCTTTTAAAGCGAAATTAACAGGCGGAAGAAAAACATAAAGGAAGTGAAAAAATAATTGATGTTCCTTTATTCTCCGCGTTTTGTGCTGAAATTCTTCCGTTATGCGCTTCTATTATTTTTTTGCAATTATATAATTCAAGGCTGAAACCTACCTTTCGGAATTTATTTGAGCAAGTCAGGTATTCTTCAAAGATTTCATTCGGATTTTTCAGGTTTTTTGAATATCCGTAATCAGTGAAAGATACATTAATATTTTCTTTGCTGTTTTCAATTTTAATTTTTATGATTGAATTTTCTATACTTTGTTCTGAAGCATTTATTATTAAATTATTTATAACTTTTTCCATTTCATCTATATCGATTTCAGCTTCATGGTAATCACCTCTGATTGTAAGTTCTATTGTCTGTTTTTTTCTGTCTAACAGATTCATGAATTTGTTACATCTGTCTTTTACCAATTTTACAATTGAATATTTTTGTTTTTGAAGTTCATATAAATTAAACTCGTTTTTATATTTCATCACAAGATTATCTGTCATATAATTCATAAAACGGCAGGAGTTTAACAATTCGTCCAGTATTGTTTTTAAATTACTTTCTATTCTTCCGAATTTATTATTTAAAATTAATTCTAAAATCTGAATATTTGCACGTATAGGATTTTTTAAATCATGCATTAATATGTCGGTAAATGTTTCTCTTTGAATTCGGTTTCTTATTTCCTGCGTGATATCATGAATTATTACAATGTAGCCTTTTATTTTGCCTTTTTTGTTTTTTAATTTACTTATGTGTAAATCTATCGGAATGTTTTGAAAATTATTTTCGGCATTAAATATAAGTTTTAAGAATATATGATTATTTTGCGAGTTTTTGAAATTTTCTATTGTTATTCTTATATTATCGTTCAGAAAATTTTCCATAATATCAAAAAGAGTTGTATTATTAGCTTTAATTGCATTTTTTGAGTTATGAAACATTATATTAAACTTCTCATCTGTGATGATTAAATCACCTGATGAGTATTTAGCAATATTCATAAATATTTCACCTGTTATATCAGAATTTTTATTTAAAAAATCAACTGTAAAATCCATTCCGAATCCAATCATAAACGCAATAGTAATATTAATTTAAAAGAGAATAATAATTTTTTTATTCCCCAACCGGCTATAATATTATTGACTATTTGCCTATACAGAAATTGTCAAAAATATTATTAAGGATGTCATCAGTAATGACTTCTCCCGATACTTCACTTATAAACATCAAAGCAGATTTGATATCTATTGAAATCAAATCTTGTATTTGATTATTTTGAGCGGCAATTAGAGCATTTATTAAGGCTTCTTTTGTTTTTTCAAGACATTCCTGCTGCCTTTTATTGGTTATAAATTCAACTTCCGTAAGGTTTTGCTCTATAACGGCATTTTTTATATTTTGTTTTAAAAGTTCTATATTTTCTCCCGTTTTTAGGGAAATGCATATTGAGTTATTATCTCTTTTATTTGTTAAATCTGATTTTGTTGCTGCTTTTATATATTTTTTATTTTTAACGAAGCTGAATATTTCTTCATCTTCTTTTGTAAATCCTTCATTTAAGTCATATAAGAATATTACAATGTCGGCTTCCTGCAAATATTTTTTTGAATAATCAATACCTATAGCTTCTACTTTATTAATATTTTTATCATTGCGTATTCCGGCAGTATCTATAAGAGTGGCAGCAATTCCGTCTATATCAAATGTTTCCTGTATAACATCTCTTGTTGTTCCGGCAATATCAGTTACAATTGCCCGTTCCAAGTTTAACAGTGCATTGAATAATGATGACTTTCCGGCATTAGGTTTTCCCGCAATAACTATTTTTATCCCCTGTCTGAATATATTTGAACTTTGCGAAAAACTCAGAATATAGTTTATTTCTTTAATAATGTTCTCAAGAGTTTTTATTATATAAGGGTATTCCGGTTCCGCCACATCTTCTGGGAAATCAACTGCGGCTATAATTTTTGATAATAAATCTAGTATTTGTGCTCTTATTTTTCCTGTTTCAATGGATAATTTACCGAAAAGATTTTTTGCGCTTGTAAGTGCGAATTTTTCCGTTTTTGCATATATTAAATCCATAACGGCTTCTGCCTGTGATAAATCTATTTTTCTGTTTAAGAAGGCTCTTTTTGTGAATTCACCTTTATCAGCGTATCTTGCGCCGTTTTTTATTGTTAAGTCCAGAATTTTATTTGTAATATGCATACCGCCGTGGCATTGAATTTCTATAACATCTTCACCGGTATAACTGTTTGGAGTTTTAAAAGGAAGAACTATAACATCATCTATTTTTTCATTATTGTCTAAAATGAAGCCATGGTATATTTTTCCGGCGAGCAGATTTTTATGAGAAAAGATTTTATTAATTATACAAAAAGCATCGGGACCTGAAATTCTTATAATGCTAATGCCGCCGTTTCCGACCGGCGTTGCAATGGCGCTTATTGTATCAGTTGTGTATGTGTTAATCATAACGGCTCCGAAATTTTATTATAAAATAAAAATAATCAGGTATCAGAAAAATTTTGGAATTTATATATGATTTTTCACCGGAGATTTTAAGAAACAGTCATAACGTCATTTTGAATTTGTTTCAGTATCTGACCGATTTGAAGTTTTTTTCCAACTGATAAGACCCTGAAATAAATTCAGAATGACATAAATGCGGGGTAACAAATGAATTCTCGGTAATATAACAAACTAGCCTGTCACCCTGAACTCGTTTCAGGGTCTGACCGGCTTGATGTTTTTATTTCTAATTGGTAAGATCCCGAAGCGGCTTCAGGATGATAATTTTATCTGTTCTTAGTGTAAACTTCTATATAAATTCTAAAATCTTCTATGTTGTATTCAAAATGTTTATAATACAATACTCATATATTATATAAATTTACACGAAACATTAGGGAAATATTAATAATGGATAATACAAAAATAAGGAATGTGGCTATAATTGCCCATGTTGACCATGGAAAAACAACGCTTGTTGACAGTATTCTAAAACAATGCGGAGTATTCAGGGATAATCAGCAGGTTCAGGAAAGAGTTTTAGATTCTAATGACCTGGAAAGAGAAAGAGGAATTACAATTCTTTCAAAAAATGTATCGGTTAATTATAAAGGATACAAAATAAATATAGTTGATACTCCCGGGCATGCTGACTTCGGCGGAGAGGTAGAACGCGTTCTCGGTATGGTAGACGGAGCATTGTTGATCGTTGATGCACAGGAAGGTCCTATGCCTCAAACAAGATTTGTATTATCAAAAGCACTTGAACTCGGTATAAAAATTATTGTTGTTATAAATAAAATAGATAAATCAGGTGCTGATCCGGATGGTGCTGTTGATAAGGTGTTTGATTTATTCACGGAATTAACCGATAATGAGGAATTAATCGATTTTCCTTATGTTTATGCAAATGGTTTAGCAGGTTTTGCAAAAACAAAAATGGAAGATGAATCAAAAACACTTGAACCTTTATTAGATTGCATAATAAAAAATATAAAACATCCCTCCGGAGATAAAAATAAGACACTGCAATTTCAAGCAACAACTCTTGACTATAATGACTATGTTGGAAGAATTGCAATCGGCAGAATAATAAACGGTACAATGAAATCGCAGCAGCAGGTAAATTTAATTAAAGCGGACGGAAGTATAGAACGCGGCAAGATAGTTAAACTGTATTTATTTGAAGATTTAGGACGAATTGAAGCAAAAGAAGCAGTAGCCGGCGATATTGCGGCAATAACCGGTTTTGATGATATTCATATAGGTGAAACAATTACAAGTATTGACTCAGACGAAGCGCTCCCGTTGATTAAAGTTGATGAACCTACTCTTCAAATGATATTTTCTGTTAATGACAGCCCGTTTGCCGGACAGGAAGGGAAATTTGTAACTTCAAGACAGGTAAGAAAAAGACTCTATGACGAACTTGAAAAAAACGTAAGCCTTCGGGTTGAAGATATGGATACAACTGAAAGTTTCAGAGTCTCTGGCAGAGGCGAGCTGCATTTAAGCATTCTTATTGAAACTATGAGAAGAGAAGGCTATGAGTTTCAGGTGTCGAAGCCGGAAGTTATTACTAAAAAGGTTGACGGTGTTTTAATGGAACCTTATGAAAACCTTCTTCTGGATGTGCCGGAAAATTGTGCAGGGGCATGTATTGAAAAAATCTCAAATCGAAAAGGAGAAATGCTCCATATGCAAAATGCAAAGGGAAGAACACTGTTAAATTTCTCAATTCCCGCAAGAGGCTTGATAGGATTTAGAGGTGAATTTATAAGAATGACAAGAGGAGAAGGTATAATGAATCATACTTTTGACTCTTATAAACCCTACGCAGGTGATATTTCAAAACAAAGAAACGGATCTCTTGTCTCACACGAACAGGGTGAAGCAATTCCTTATGCACTTGCCCAGTTTGAAGACAGAGGGGTATTTTTTATAACACCAAAGACAAAAGTATATAGAGGTATGGTAGTCGGTGAACACAACAGACCTCAGGATATCGAGATTAATGTCTGCAAAACAAAAAAACTTACAAATATGAGAAGCGCAACGGCTGATGTTATGGTAACTCTTCAGGCTGCAAGAAAATTATCACTTGAAGACTGTATGGAATACATCAGTGATGATGAGCTCCTTGAAATTACTCCGAAAAATATCAGAATCAGAAAAGCGGATTTAACAAGAGTAAGATTTAATTAATTATTATCTTATGAATTTTGCAAAAAAAGAATAAAAATCATATAATTTAAGATATGAAGCAAAGATCTTTATTTGATGTTATTTCACCGATAATGACAGGACCCTCAAGTTCGCACACGGCAGGCGCGGTAAGATTGGGATTACTGGCAAGAAACATTTATGAGGATATTCCTGAAAAAATTACTTTTAAATTGTATAATTCTTTTGCTCGTACAGGCAGAGGACACGGAACAGATAAAGGGCTTCTTGCGGGGTTATTAGGTTTTAATGTTGACAGTGAAAACATTAAAAATATATATGATCTTCCGGCGGCAAAAAATATTGATTATTTCTTTGAATATGAACAAAATATAGATCGTCATCCTAATGCTGTGGATTTTATTCTTCAGGGAAATATTAATATGATAATATCCGGTAATTCCGTCGGTGCAGGTAATGTTGAAATAACAAAAATTGATGACTTTATAACAAATATTACAGGAGAATATAATACGGTTGTTCTGTTTTATAAAGATAAACCCGGTATGATTTCAAAAGTTTCAACGTTGATACAGAAAGAAAATATAAATATTGCTTCACTTGATTGCGACAGAAATGCCAGAGGTCAGACTGCGTCAATGTGTATATGTCTTGACGGAGAAATATCCGATAATATTATTAAAAGTATTTCGGAAATTGATGATGTATATTTTGTAAGAAATATTAAAAAACTTGAGGGGTAGTGTGGAATATTCAATAAGTACGTTCGATAAATTGTTGTCCGTCTGTAAAAAGGAAGAGAAACAAATTTATGAAATAATGCAGGAGAAAGAGGCTTTTGACAGTGAAATAACCGTTGAAGAAGTCAGAGAAAAGACTCTGAAAAATATTATGGCAATGAAATCGGCTATAAATAACGGTATTAATTCAACAGAAAAGTCTTTCAGCGGATTATGCGGTGATGACTGCGGAAAACTTTCAGCAAGGTTTAAAATTTATCCTTCTCTTTTCGGAACTTTATTTGAAGATATTACAAAATATGCGCTTGCAACAATGGAAGAAAATTTAAGAATGAAAAAAATTGTTGCTTGTCCGACGGCGGGTTCTTGCGGAATTGTTCCCGCAGTGATAATTTCTTTGTCAAAGAAACTTAAATTAAAAGAGGATAAAGAAATAAATGCCCTTATAACAGCAGGGACAATAGGTTATATAATATCGGCAAAGGTTGCAATGGCCGGAGCTGTTGCCGGATGTCAGGCGGAATGCGGAGTGGCAAGTGCAATGAGTGCAGCCGCGGCGGTTTATTTATTAGATGGAAGCAATGAACAGTCGGTTAATGCGGCTGCACTTGCTCTGAAAAATCTTCTGGGGCTTACATGTGACCCTGTTGCCGGTCTTGTTGAAATTCCCTGTGTCAAAAGAAATGCTTTTCTTGCTATTCACGCGATAACAGCGGCAGAACTTTCTATTTCCGGTATAGAAAGCAAAATACCTCCCGATGAAATTGTAGATGCAATGGTTCAAACAGGGCAATTAATGTCTCCTTTACTTAAAGAAACATCTCAGGGAGGTTTAGCTGTTACAAAACAGGGTATATTAATTAATAGAGAATTAAAATTAAACATATAACAGAAGGAAAATAATATGGCAGAAGGAAAAGATCCTCAATTAAGCGGTTTAGAACAATCACTAATCAATTTTTTGCAAACAAAAAGAGAGATTGAAGAAAAAATCCCCGGAGGTGCAAGAAGGTTAAAATCATTAACTTTAAATATGAAAAAAGATAATACAAAAGTCGTATTTACTGTTCAGATTGGAATGATGGAGGCTGCTTTTAATACTAATAACGGGCTAAAAGAACGTGGAAGCTGTTATGGACTTGAAAGATATATACGGGATTGGTTTGAACGCCCGACAGTAAGTCATGAACTTAAACTGCTTGTTAAAGAAAAATTTAGAGATAATTAAAAAAGCGGAATTTCAGTTCCGCTTTTTAATTAAAATAATTTTGAAAATCTGTTCATAGCTTCGATTGTTTTTTCTCTGTTACCAAAAGAAGTTAAACGGAAATACCCTTCGCCGTTTCTGCCGAAACCTGCACCCGGAGTACCTACAACCGCAATATTATTTAATAAATAGTCAAAAAAGTCCCATGAAGTCATATTATTTGGACATTTCAGCCAGATATAAGGCGAATGCTTGCCTCCCGTATACCATATTCCTTTTTTATCCATAGTATCGGCAATTATTTTTGCATTTTCACTGTAATAGGCAATGTTTTCTTTTATCTGTTTTTGACCTAATTCGGAAAATACAGCCTCTGCACCTCTTTGTACAATATAAGGAACCCCGTTAAATTTTGTTGTCTGGCGTCTTAACCAGAATTTGTGCAGTGACGCGCCCTGTCTTTCAAGTGCTTTAGGAACGACCGTATAGCCGCATCTTGTTCCCGTAAATCCGGCAGTTTTCGAAAAAGAGCAAAATTCTATAGCGCATTTTTTGGCACCTTCTATTTGGAAAATACTGCTTGGAAGCTCTTGTGATTTAATAAAACATTCATATGCCGCATCATATAGAATGACAGCATCATTTTTTATTGCATAATCAATCCATTTTTTTAAAGCTTCTTTTGAATATACTGCGCCTGTCGGGTTGTTTGGAGAACAAATATAAATAATATCACATTGAATATTGCTGTCAGGCAGCGGAAGAAAACCGTTTGACTCATTAGCATCTGCAAAAATTATTTTTCTTCCCGCCATTACGTTTGTATCAACGTAAACTGGATATACGGGGTCAGGGATTAATACAGTATTATCCGGTCCAAATATATCAAGAATATTTCCAAGGTCGCTTTTTGCCCCGTCGGAAATAAAAATTTCATCAGAATCTATATTAACGGATTTTGTCAAATAATATTTTTTAATGGCTTCTTTTAAAAATTCGTAGCCTTGTTCGGGTCCGTAGCCCTTAAAGGTGGCTTGAACACCCATTTCATCAGCTGCCTTTTTTATTGCTTCAACAATCACAGGCGCCAAAGGAAGTGTAACATCGCCAATTCCAAGCCTTATTATGTCTTTATCGGGATTTTCTTTTATAAAATAATTTACTTTTTTCGCTATCGTAGAAAATAAATAACTGTCTTCCAGGTTTAAATAATTTTTGTTGATATTCATACTGTCTCCCGTAAATTTCTCACAAGAAATATTATACATAAACATAATTCTTTTTTAAAATAAAAATACTTATAGTATAATAAGGCTTAGATAGATTGAAACAAAAAGGATATATAAAATGGCAGTAAGACAAAGACAACATGAGCAGGATCCTGTAATAAGACGTACAAATTTTGATGCGGTTGAATCAAATTTAACTGATGAACAGGCAAAACTTGAGGCATCACGCTGTTTGAATTGTAAAAATCCAAGATGTGTGCAGGGCTGTCCCGTAAATATAAAAATCCCGGAATTTATACAGGCAGTAAAAAACGGTGAAATAGAAAAAGCCGGCGAAATAATAAGAGAGTCAAGCCTTCTGCCTTCTGTTTGCGGAAGAGTTTGCCCGCAAGAACGCCAGTGTGAAGGAAAATGCGTTTTGGGGATTAAGTCTGAGCCAATAGCAATAGGAGCACTGGAACGCTATGTCGGTGATGCAACTTCTTTAAAAACAACAGAAATAAAAGAAACAGGGAAAAAAGTTGCAATTGTAGGTTCCGGCTGTGCGGGAATTACTGCAGCCGCAGACTTAAGACGTGCAGGCCACGAAGTTGTTGTTTTTGAAGCACTGCACAAACTCGGCGGAGTTCTCCGCTATGGTATTCCTCCTTTCAGGCTTCCAAGAGTCTTTCTTGATAAAGAAATAGCAAATCTGAAGGATATGGGGGTTAAATTTATAACAAATGTTGTAGTTGGTAAATCTATTACTATAAAACAGCTTCTGGATGACGGATTTAGTGCTATTGTTATAGGTTCCGGCGCAGGGCTTCCTAAAATGATGGGAATTCCGGGCGAGAATTTAAACGGAGTATATTCCGCTAACGAATTTTTAACAAGAGTAAATTTAATGCAGGCAAATAATGAAGATGCTGCAACTCCTATAAGAGTAGGCGAAAAAGCGGCTGTTATAGGCGGCGGCAATGTTGCCATGGACGCTGCCAGAGTTGCCGTAAGGATAGGATTTAAAGAAGTTTATATTGTTTACAGAAGAACAGAGAATGAACTTCCCGCACGTCTTGAAGAAATCCGCCATGCTAAAGAAGAAGGGGTAATTTTTAAATTTTTACATGCTCCAAAAGAAATATATAATAAAGACGGATATGTTAACGGAATGCAATTTGAAATAATGGAACTTGGCGAGTCTGATGAATCGGGCAGAAGAAAACCTGTTCCTACGGGTAAAACTGTTGATTTAGATGTTGATACGGTAATTGTTGCTCTCGGAACCGGACCAAATCCTACAATTCAGGCTTCTATGCTTAAAGACCATATGAATCTTGAAACAAATCCGAAAGGATATATTATTATTAATGCTGATACGGGCGAAACATCGGTTCCCGGAATATATGCCGGCGGCGATGTTGCTCCTGTCGGGTCTTCAACTGCAATTAATGCAATGGGGGCTGGTAAAAGAGCGGCAAAAGCAATTAATGAATTTCTTGCAAAACAGTAATCTTATATTTGATAAAATAAAAGAGCCTTTTAATAAGGCTCTTTTATTCTTCTATTTCTTCTTCAATGTCTTCTTTCAGCTCTTTGTAAGAAATATTATTTTTTAACATAAATAAAAATGCGATAAATGCAGTTGTCAAAGTAACAATTGCCTGTTCGACAAAAGAGATTGCAAGGGCCGTTTCTTTATTAATGTTGTAGATAGAAAAAGCGGTGATAACAGCTAACTGATAAGGTCCTATGAAAATTGATGTAGAAGGTATCATGCAGGCTAAAGCAATAAAGCTTATTATAAATATTGTAACGGACCAGTGTATGTTATAACCGAACCCGTATATTACAATTAAAAAATTCATACATTCAAAAAACCATATACCGAATGATGCAAACAGCGCATATAAGATTCGTTTCGGAGAGTCAATAACTTCAAATCCGGCAAAGAATGAATTGCAAAGTTTATTTATAAAATTGATGAGGTTTTTTGTAAGTTCGGCAAAAGGCAGATTCCGGCTCTTTGCTTCTATAAATCCGCAAATTTTATCGGTTTTGTTATATTTATATGTAATAATTGCGAAAGCAACTCCTGCTATTAAAATAATTCCCGCTAAAATACATAAATTCATTGCAATTTGATTTTCATGATAAATGAAGACACCGGAACATAACAGGCAGAATATGACTATAATATCAAAAATTCTTTCAAGCATAACCGTGCCAAAAACTTTTATTTTATTTATTTTATATTTTTGACCGAAATAATAAGCTCTGAATATATCTCCGGCTCTTGCAGGCAGAACAACATTTAATGCTGCGCCTGTTATACATAAAAGCGCCGCGTCAAATAAAGAAATTTTCGCTGTTTTTGAAATAAGCTGTTTAAAACATAATCCTCTTAAGCTTAATGATGTAATTATGGATAAACAAAGCAGCGGAATATATAGAATATTAAATCTTTTTATTATATGAATAAGCTCTTTTATATCCAGATTAACAAAGACAAAATACAAAAAAACAAAAGAGATTAAAAGCAGAATCAGTTTTTTTATATTTTTTTTCACAATTATTTTTTCTCCATAGAAATTAATATTTTTAAAGTATCTTTATCTTTATTTCTGTCAAAAGCTTTAATTGCATCATCAATATGGTATATACCCGAAATAAGCGGTTTAAAATCAATTTTCTTTTGCTTTAGATATCTTAATGCCGGCTTAAACTGTCCGCATCTTGAGCCTAAAACAGTTATTTCATCTACAACAATAGGGGCAAAATTAAATTCTTTTGATGCAGCAATAGTACTTTTTAAAACTAAAGTTCCTCTCGGTTTAACAAGTGAAATTGAAGTTTCAAACCCTGATAACGAGCCTGTTGCTTCAACGACGACATCAAAATATTTATGAATATTAACTTCTTCAAGAAGCATTGTTTTTACATTTTGTTTATTGGCAATATCAAGTTTATTCTGATGTTTGCCTATCAAAATAACGTCAAGACCTGAAGCATTTAAAGCCAGAGCCGTTGTCAGCCCTAATTTGCCGTCACCCAGAACCGCAATTTTTTCAAACGGTTTAATATGCAGCTGTTCCAATATTTCAAGAGCTGCGGCAAGGGGTTCAATAAATACCGCTTCTTCCGATAAAACATTATCAGGAATCTCAACTAAATTTTTAATTGGGATTGTTACATATTCTGCCATACATCCGTCTTTTTTCCAGATTCCCAGAGTTTCTCTGTTAGGGCAGTGTCTTTCAAGTTCTTTTCTGCACCATTCACATTCCCCGCAGCCGTTATTTATCTCGCCTGCAACACGTTTGCCTATCCAGTATTTATCTTCGGAATTAACTTCTTCGACAATGCCGATAAATTCATGTCCTAAAATACCTTTATATCCCATATATCCTTTTGTTATTTCATAGTCTGTATTACAGATTCCGCAAATAATAACTTTAATCAATGCTTCATTTTCTTTTGGGACGGGTTTTTCTATATTATTAACTAATTTTATTTCTTTATCGAAAAAAACTGCTTTCATCTTCCGAACTTTCATAACCTGACTTATACAATTATACTATACAATTTTTAAGTGTGAATGCAGGAGTTTTTTTTGCAGTTTGATTTTTTCGTTTATAAGGTTATAGTTTTCATTATAGATAATGTTTAAAGAGTTATTATCCAAGATATTTTGTGCCTGAATAAAAGTAATATACGCCTGTTTATATTTTTTCTGGCTGACAAGAATATTTATTTTTATTTCTATCAGCTGGGATAAAAGTGAAAAATTTTGATAATTTAATAAAGTAATAGCTTTTTTGCAGTATTTAAGGGCATTTTTATAATCCTTCATTATATTATAACAATTACAAATTGCAGCCTGCACTTTTGCGTCTGATTGAAGAATTTCACCTGCTTTAAGATAGTATCTTAAAGCTTTTTTTATATATCCTTTCATAAAACATATATCGGCATACATTACAATACTTTTGTAATGATACGGAGTAAGTTCAAGAGCTGTTTTAAGCTTTTTGAAAGCGGAATTTATTTTATTAAAATAGAATAAATCATCTTCCGCTTCTCTGAAAAGGACTTCCGATTTTATATTTATTATTTTATTTTTGTTTATATAAGATGTATTATTAACATTTTGCATAAAGATTAGTATTCTTAGCCTTTTATCTATCTTTAAAATGATAAGATTTAAAGCTGATAAAGGGCTACAGACAGTATGTAATACTAAATGGCAGCGCATATCGGAAAACATGATGTGACATGGGTTTTCATGATTTTAAATTTAAATTAACAAATTTTAACAACTTTTTATCCTATCCGGCAAAATCATGGAAAGCATGATGAGACATGCATTTTCGCCAGATTACAAAAGTTAACAATTAAGCAGCACCGTAGAAATTATCATTTTTATTATTGTAGCAATCATAAAAATGTTCATAAAGTGTATTGCATTTCTGCCTGAATAAGTCTTTATCATATATTTCGGGCAATATTTCATCGCAGATTGTTTCGATTGCTTCTTTTACTTTAGCTCTCGTTGATTGTTTTTTACGCCAGTCCATGACTAATTTTTCTTTTTTTATTACTTTTATTAATTTTTGAGCTGCTGATTTAACAGTTTCAAACTCTTTTTTAGAGAGTTTGGGTTCCGGCTTTGTTAAAATATCTAAAATAGCCAGTTCTTCCTCTGATAAGTTTTCATCCAGATGGCGTTTTTCTTCTTGTGTCAATTCATTAGTCAAAGCAACAAGCTGCACATACATTTGCTCCATCGTTAACTTTCCGTTGTTGTAATCTTCAATAATTTGTTCAAATTTTTCCTGCAAGTGTTTTCTCATATTGTTTAACTTGACCATTACGGATAGTTTTGAGCTAATGGCAGCCTTTAATTTTTCAAGCAGTGCAAGTTTTTTTTCTTTTAATATTCTTTTTTGTAATTCCTCAAAATCAATTTTGCTCAAATCCAGTTTTTCACCGGCATTTATTTGGTAGGAAGCCAGAGTTATAGATTCATTTAACAATTCTTCCACCTGCAGGGCAAGATTTTTTATTTCTGTTTTATCTATAAATTGGGCAAGTGATTCTTTGATTTTTAAATATAAAATGGTGCTTACAAAAACAATTTTTGCGTACCTTCTGGCTTCTGTGTCCGGCAATATTGCTTTAAATAATATTTTGAGATTTTGAGCAGATTTTAAAAATTCATTTTTATCCTTTTCTGATTCTAATAAACGATTTACTGCATTTTCAGTATTTTTAATACATTCTAATGCTCTTGTATCAAAAATCTTGTCAATTTCAATATTTTTAGAGATAAGAAGTTTTTCCATATTAATAGCTTCTTTATCAAGAAGTTCAATCAATTTAGCTTTTGTTTCGGCAGGGTCTTCTGCATCTGATATTTCAGAACCATCGGGAGAACCATATATTGCTAATGCTTTCTGTAAAGCTTTAAAAATTCCTATATAATCAACTATAATGCCGTTGAATTTCCCTTCAGCAACTCTGTTTGCCCGTGCAATTGTCTGCATTAGAGTATGCTCCTTTAGAATTTTATCAAGGTATAGAGTTGAAATCGTAGAGCAGTCAAACCCTGTAACCCACATTGCGCAGACAAAAACAAGTCTTAGTTTATCATCCTTATCTTTAAATTTTGTTGCTAAATCTTCTTTAGTCATTCGTTTTCTGTGAGGAAGAATATCCACGCCTTTTAGCTTCATTTTCTCGATTTCATTTTGAGAAGGTGAAACAACAACAGCCATATCGGTTTCTTTCATAAAATCTATATCTTTTTGAAGAACCTCTCTATCGTCAAGGCTTGCTGTCAGAAGTTTTTTCTCAAGTTTTTGAATGTATTTCTTCCATTCAAGCTTTACTTTATCATACATTTTTACGGCAGTTGCTTTATCAATAGCAACGAACATTGCTTTTCCCATAAAACCACGGTTCATAAAATGTTCAACGACATCTTTTGCAATTATATTTAGCCTTTCATCACGTGTGATTACTTGATACAGATTCACATATTCTTTTTCAAATTGCTCTTCCTGTTCTTGAGAAAAGTCTGCAGAATCAATAATATTTTGCAAATCTTTTTCCAGTTCATCATTAGTAATCTGCATTTCAGGAATTCTTGCTTCATAATACAGAGGAACTGTCGCTTTATCTTCAATGGACTGCTTGAATGTATATTTGCTGACATAATCACCGAATACTCTTTTTGTTTTTTCATCACCTTTCATAAGCGGGGTTCCTGTGAATGCAATGAATTTTGCATTTGGTAATGCTTCACGCATATTCAACGCAAGAGTTCCGTATTGAGTTCTGTGTGCTTCATCAGTAATTACTATAATGTCATCTCTGTCAGAAATCTTTTCAAAACTCTGACCTTTTTCTTCAGTGCCGAATTTTTGAATCATCGTAAAAATGGTTCGATGATCTTCTCTTAAAAGTCGTTTTAAATTCTCTCTGCTTTCAGCTTGAACATTTTGTTCCGTAACCGCACCTGTTGAAACAAAATTTTTGTAAATTTGATCATCAAGGTCTTTTCTGTCTGTAACTATTAGAAAAGTCCAATTGCCTTTCACTTTTCGCAATATTTTTTGTACAAAAAATATCATGGAGAAACTTTTTCCGCTTCCCTGCGTATGCCAGAATACGCCCAATTTCCCGTCTTGATTAGTTATGAAATGTTTTATAGCGTTATTTACACCTAAAAACTGGTGATTTTTAGCACAAATTTTAATAGTTCCGCCCTTAGTTTCCTGAAAGAGTGTAAAATTTTCTATGATATCAAGTAAATTTTTTTTGCTGCACATTCCTTTCATTAAGGTATCGGCAGAAATTATACCTTTTTCGTTTTCATCATTAATTTTTTTCCAATCGGAAAAATGTTCCCATTTAGAAGTTATGGTTCCAAATTTTGCATCAGTTCCGTTAGATACAACAATAAATGCGTTATACCGGAATACCTGCGGAATGGCTTCTTTATAATGGGTTATATTGTCAAAAAAAGCATTCTCTATGTGTTTGTGAGTCGCTTTTAATTCAATAAAGACAAGCGGTAATCCGTTTACAAACAGAATCAAATCAGCTCTGCAATTATAATGTTCCCCTGAAATCTTAAATTGTCGAATTAAAAGGAATTCATTATTATCCGGGGTATTAAAATCAAGCACTTTAACAATATCTTCGGTATCTATACCGTTATTATCCTTGAATTGTACTTTTACTCCGTTTTTCAACATCTCATAAATAAATTGATTTGCAGCAACCGGCGTTTTGTTGGACAAATCCTGTGTCAATTCATAATACGCATTATCAATAGCTTCTTGCGGCAAATCGGGATTTAATTTAACTAAAGTATTTTTAAGATTTTTAGATAAAATAACATCTTCCGTTGTCTGCCTGCCAAAAGTAGAATTGTCATAGCCTATAATTTCATAAGTTGCATCAAAAAGTTCAAACCCGAGCCGGTCTTTGCATTCCTGCATCAAGTCTTTTTCAAAAGCTTCTTCGGTGAGTTTATGCATGGCTATTCTCCGTCCACTATATCTATAAGCTCGTGGAAAGCATATAAATTTCCTCGATTTCCGCTAGCTTCTCTGATAAGTGTTAACACGTGCTTATCCGCCAGTTTTTGTAATATAGAATTAGCAGTCTTTCTGTTAGTAATACTTGCTGATTTTGCAAAAGAAGATGTTGTAAAAATAGGCTTTGAAAAAATTGTATCTAATATATTGAATGTATACTGTGACTTTGTTGTTTCTTGGATTATATTCTTCATACGATTACTTAATTCAAGAATTTGATTAATTTTTTGCGTATTTATTTTTGACTGCTCGATAATTGCTTTTAAGAAAAACTCAATCCAATCTTGCCAGTCGTCATTTTGAGTGATATTTCTAAGATTGTTATAATATTCTTCCCTGTGCTTTTCAAAATATTCACTTAAATAGAATATCGGTTGTGCTAGATATTGCTTTGAGTATAAAAATATTGGGATTAGCAATCTGCCAAGCCTGCCGTTTCCATCTAAGAAGGGGTGAATAATTTCAAATTGAGCATGAACAATAGCCAATTGTATCAATAAATCTGAATAATCGGAATTTATAAACTTTTCCCATTCATCAAGATAATCAATAATTTCATTTGGAGCCGGCGGCACAAATGATGCAGTTTCAATAGTCGAGTTTTTGGGTCCAATCCAGTTTTGTATTTTTCTGAATTCTCCTCTGGCTTTATTTTCCCCTCTTACACCGCTTAGCAATACTTTGTGTATATCCCGAATCATGTTTAAATGAATAAAAGGTCTTTCTTCCAACAGTTTTATTGCATAATCCATAGCGGTACGGTAATTAAGAATTTCTAAAATGTCTTGATTCTTATATGTATCAAAGTTTTCTCCCGCTTCATGTTGTAAAACTTCGGTCAATGTGGCTTGGGTACCCTCAATTTGAGATGACATCGCTGATTCTTTTGTTGTCATTGGTGCAAGCAAAATCTGCGGATTGATTAAGTGGCTCAAAGCTCCGTTGTAATTAGATAGTGCGGCATGAGATTTTCCGATAAATGGTACCAGAGCAGTATAATCGATATTTATATCTGCAATTCTTTTAGGTTTAGATGGGCTATAAGTCATAAACACTCCATTTTAACTTAATATAGCACAAAAATAATTTGTGGGCAATAAATATCAAAAAATTACCTACAAAAATTTTTGTGTGTAACAAAAGTTACACAAAAGTATTTGTGGATAACTTTAAACTATTCTTTACACACAAAAATTTTTGTGTGTACTTTATGCATCACAAATTAGCTTGTTGTTTAAATATCCATTTTTATCCATTTGTCAATTAATGATGTAAAAAACCGTTATTACGTCATTGCGAGCTGTGCGAAGCAATCTAATCAATAATAGATGTATACAAATCTTTCCACTCCGGATTAAAATCATTAATCAGGTCAATTTTCTTTTGCCGTGAACCGCCCTTTAGTTGTTTTTCTCTTAAAATAGCTTCCTGTATGTTATCAAAACATTCATAATAAACAAGAAAAGTAATATTATAACGTTTAGTAAATCCGTCAATAAGTTTATTTTTATGTTCATAAATTCTTCTTTTCAGGTTATTGGTAACGCCTGTATACAAGGTTGTTTTATTGTAATTTGTCATAATGTAGACAAAAGATTGCTTCGTCATTTCATTCCTCGCAATGACGTTGTCTGGTTGTGTCTGAAACATTACGAAATAGCATTTATATAATCTCCATATTTTCAACATCAATTTCGCCGGAGATTAGGCGGGGGAGTAATAGGGCACGGGTTTGTTTTAGGTTTTCATTTTTTATTGATAAGTTTTTAATTTGTTCAAATATACTATTAATAGATTTATTAAATTCAGATAAAATTGATCTTTGTGGGATTAAAATATTCATATTTTTTACTATTGTTGAATTTATAGCATTGCCTATAGATGAAGTATTGCCAAGATTACTATATTCAAAGTTTTTTAGATATAAATACAGATAGTATGTTGATAGTTGTTGCTTATCCTTAATTTGAAATTGTGCAATTGCTTCATTAGAGCACATATCTTCCGTTGTAATTGCAACTTTTCCTACTGTTAATTTAAAACTTAGTATTACAGTATCTTTGGGGATAATTGGTACATTATATTTTATTATTGCATCTTCTGTTAAATATTCAGAAGTTTGAAAGATAAACACATTAGAGAGACCAATATCTTTTATTGATATCCATTTTCGGTCTTTACAGTTCATGGTAAAACAATCAAAATCTTTTCTTGATGGTGTTCTACCAATGAAGATATCTGCAACATTATTAGCCTTTAAGACTTCCCAATCTTTAGGAATTTTGCCGAGGTGGGAGTCTTTGAACGTGGCGGTTTCGTGTCCGGGGAATTTAAAATCTACAAACCACTCTTTATATATCTTCCGTGCCATCTCCTCTAATATCTTTATGCGCCTGTTGTTATTCTCTATCAAATCATCATAGTTTGATAAAAATTTGGCTATTTTCTTTTGTTTTTCTAGTTTTGGTATAGATACATTTAAATCTTCAAATATTTTTACTGTTAAACTTCCTCGGCTACTACTAGAATCCGACAACAAACGTAATTCATTGTATCTGGATGTTAAATTGTAAAATAAATACTTCGAGTCTAATAAAATAGGGTTTGTTCTTATTGCGATTATTGATTGATTTATGTATGTATCAACTAAACAATATGCAACTTGCCCTCTTGTTTTACCTTGTCCAGCCGAAGCAATTACGACATCACCAACTTTTGCGAGTCTTGTACTTGATTTATCAATACCTAATTGAGTTATTGTTTTTTCAGTTTTTCTAATATATGGATTTTTAGTTTCACCTGAGGATAACCAATAAAAATCACCATTCCAGTATTCCTCATTTACCGTAGAAGGTGTTCCTCCACTAAAAATGTTTATAGACAAATCTTTTAACTTCATCTTACACACCCAACAACTGTTTTATATTATGTGCGATTTTTGCTTCGAGGTCTTTGGATTCTGCGTTTAGTTTTTCTAGTTCGGAATTCAGTTCTTGGAGTTTTTCTTCAAAAATATAGTTTTCTTCTTCGACTTCTTTTACTCCGACATAACGTCCTGCGTTTAAGCTCCATCCTTGTTTTTCTATATCTGTAATAGTTGCAACTTTACAAAGACCTTTTATATCTTTATATTTTCCATCAGGAAAATGCTCAAGTGTCAGTTTTTTACTACCCCATTTGTATTCAGGAGCTTCTCCTCTATATAACTTGACAATATTTGTAATAAATTCTATTTGTTCATCGGTAAATTCTCTATGGGCTCTATCTATTTGAGTATAAATTTCTCTCACATCTAAGAAAAGTACTTTGTCTTTTCTTTCTGTATTCTTCTTTCCTTTATCCAAAAACCATAGAGTACAAGGCAAGGTTACGTTATGAAACATATTTGAACCAACTGATACCATTACATCCACGGCATTGTCTTTGATAATATTTTCTCGAATAGTCTGTTCTGTTTGTTTAGCATCACTTGCAGAATTTGGCATTACAAATCCTGCACGTGAGTTTTCTCCATTCTCAGGAGTCTTTAGTGCAGAATAAAACATTTGAATCCACAGGTAGTTAGCGTTATCAGCCTTTGGCAAACCAAAAGGAAATCTTTTATCGCCTTTTAGTCTTTCTTTATCAACCCCGTCAACATTAAACGGCGGGTTTGCAAGTACAAAATTATATTTTCCGACGGAATCAAAAACATCTTCATAAAAACTGTTTGCCTGTTTTACGTCCCCCTCAAGTCCATGGACTGCAAGGTTCATTTTGCACCATCTGACTGTTTCTTCTGTTTTTTCCTGTCCTTCAACAGTTATCAAATCGTTAACTGATTTATCAGAATCTTTGTTTTCCCTTTTTGCAAATTCGGCAGTCTGCACAAACATACCGCCTGAGCCGCATGCAGGATCATAAACTTTTCCATGGAAAGGCTTCATAATTTCAACAAGTAGTTTTACCAAGCATGTAGGTGTATAGAATTCTCCGCCCTTTTGTCCTTCCGAGCTTGCGAATTTTCCTAAGAAGAACTCATAAACCTTACCGAAGATATCACCATTGTTGCGGTCAAACTCAACATCATTAAAGATTTTCATTGTTGAAACTAATAAGTCATCAGGAATTCTTAAATAATTTTTAGGCAAAACTCCTTTTAGAATAGAGTTTTCATTTTCCATTAACGACATAGCTTCATTTAATGCACTGCCTGCACTTTCTCCTTCAGGAAGATTTAAAAGATATTTAAAAGAGGCTTTTTCAGGAACAAATAAAACTCCTCTTGCTTGATAAGCATTTTTCTCATCAAACGCTCTACGAGAAGCGGTTGATTTTAATTTTTCTATCTCAGGTTTTGCTTTTTGAAAACGATAATCTGCAAAACGCAAGAATATCAATCCTAATACAGGAGTAGAAAACTCATTATATTTTAAACTGGAATTAGCACGCAGGTCATCAGCTGTTTTCCAAAGTTTATTTTCAAATTCCTTCAAGTCAAAGCCCATACTTTACCTCATTTTATATCAACAATATTAAGAAATGTAAATTTGCAAATCAATACTTTATTTATATGATAGCTTTTTTTATATATTCTTTTCTCTTGATATTAAAAAATGTGCATAGTATCATAAAACTATATGAACTACCGGAGGAATATATGAATCAGATAATAAAAATAGCCTGGGATTTAAATGAAAATACAGAAAACAGATACCAGCTTGTTTATGAAATAGCAGAGCTTGCCAAAAAGCTTGTTGATGAAAATCAATTAAAAAGAGTGAAAGAAGAATACAGCTTTGATGATGTTCCGTTTGATACTTCTATAAAAAAAGAGAATCCGGTTGAACATGCCATAATGGTTAAGGCTTCCGAATATGATGATTCGGGACTTGTCGGCTAAAACAGCGGTATATAATCCGCCTCCGCCGGTTGTCTTGAAATTTTTTAGTTTCGGTCAATATAAATCTACTTTCTAAAAATAAAAAGCTCCTCAATGTCAGGAGCTTTTTTAACCTTAAAATCAAATAAATAATTAAGCCATTAATTTGTTAACAGCTTTTGTTAATCTTGATTTTTTTCTGGAAGCTGTATTTTTATGCAAAATACCTTTTGATGCCGCTTTGTCGCAAAGTTTATATGCTTCTGATAAAGCAGCGCTGATTGCTTCCCGGTCTTTTTCTTTGGCCTGGGCTAAAACAACAGCTTTTTTAACAGCAGTCTTTATAGCTGATTTAAAAGCTACATTTCTTTCATAATTTCTGTTTGCCGTTAAAATTCTCTTTTTAGCCGATTTAATGTTTGCCATAATTTTTCCCTTTCTAATTCAGTATTGTTAATGAAACAATCTGCTTAGAGGATTAGTGAGTATGTTCATTATATAATTAAAAGAAATAAAGTAAAGGCTAATATTAACATTATTAAATTTTGCTTGTAAAATAGCAAAAAAAGTTTTTCTCTATTTTTAAAAATCTTCGGAGAAGCAAATAAGAAAAATCAATGCGCATAACTTGTACACAAGCTAATATTAACAACAATATAAAGAAGAATAAAAACATAAGCAGCAAGGGCGGAAGGGAAATTGTAAGAACGCTTGCAAATCCTGATTCTCTGGCTGCAACGATTGTTCTTGAATCCGGTGTTACAGGCGGGCGCGGAATAAACGCTTATAAAAGAGGCGGGTTTCATGAATTCCGTGAACGTTTTACGGATGATATTGTTTCTGCCGTTTTTTGGATGAAGGGTGTTGATATTTTTAATAAAATCGGCGATAAGTTCGGACAAAAGGTTCTTAAACTTCCCACAACCGAATTTGATGTCGGAAAAGATGCACTTAGGACGCCTTTTAACAATCTTGTAACAGACTTGAGTTCTAATATGCCGGATAAAAATGCTGCAAAAACTCTTGAAAAAAAACTTGCCGCTTTTAAATTTACCAAAATAATATTGTCAACGCTCTTGGCTACAAGTTTTGTCGGATTTGCTCTGCCTAAAATAAATCAGGCGATTACGGAAAAATTAATGTCAAGAAATAATAAAAATTCTGAGAAAAATAAAACGCTTGAAAATATTGATATTTATAAAACTCATTCTTTTGAAGAATTTGACAAAAAAATAACTGCAAAAGGAGCTTCTTTTAAAGGGCTTTCACCGCAAATGATGACGGGAGTCGCACATGCGCTTGAAAGTAATAAAATCTGCAAAATGCTTACCTGCGATGTTGGGATACTTACAGGGCGTGTAAAAACAGCCAGAAATGCAGATGAAGGCAGAGAATATTTCTTCCGTGATGCTTCTTCAAGCTTTTTCTATTTTGCAAGTACCCCTCTTGTATATAAATTTCTGCAAAAAATAACGGGTAGTTCAAATACTACATCAATAGATCCGGTTGCCGCAAAACAATTGCATGAAAAAATGCTTGAAACCTTAAAAAATGCCGACGGTTCTTTTAATTCTATGAATGTAAAGGATTTTGCGGCAAAAACGCTTGGGGTGCTGGATGATAAGGCAAAAGATCTTATTTCAAAACTTCCGTTTAACTCTGATGTTATTTCATTATCTGAACTAAGCAAATATATAACAGACGGTAAATTACTTAAAAAAGCTGAAGAAATGGCTCATTTACAGCCGGAACAGGCAGGAATCGGCAAAGTATTAACAAAGCAGCAGGTTGCGGATGTTCTTAAAAACGGTTCATTTAATACTCCCAAATTTATGCAAAAATTATACGAAAGCAAATTTGGAGCGGCACTGACAAGCCCTTACAGGTTTATACCGATGAAGAAAATAACATCGTTTAGAGATAATATTGATAAATACGCTAAGGCGGTAATAGATTCTGCTTCAAATACAAACGGCGGAGTTGTTGATAAAAAACTTCTTGATAAAATAAACAAAAAAAGCTTTATGATGTCTGCAGGGTTTAGAGCAATAGCTATAGGTGTTTCCGCATTTGCTCTCGGTGTTGTAATACCTAAAATGCAATATGCAATGACAGCTAAACGAACCGGAAAAAATGAGGCTCCGGGGCTAAGAAATCTGGAAAAGACAACAGAAACATCAAATAAAAAATAACTTTTTATTGTGCGACACTAGATTATTTTAAAGTGTCCGGATTGAATTTTTTTACACTGTTTTGCCGTAAAATGTAAAACAACGGCTAAAAACAAATAGCAGAAAAAACTCGGGCATATTATGGCAAAGGTTATAGCAGATTTTCTTTTATCCACTCAAGCATAGGTTTTAAAGCATTTGCTCTATGGGAAATATTATTTTTTATTTCTTCGGGCAGCTGTGCTATTGTTTTATTATATTCCGGCACAAAGAAAACAGGGTCATATCCGAATCCGTTTGCGCCTTTAGGGGTATCGTCGATATAGCCGTAAATTCTGCCTTCTTCATAGTGAACGGGATTTCCTTCGTTATCGACCAGCACCATAGAACAGATAAAATGTGCGCCTCTGTAATCATAAGGAACCATTTTAAGCTCATTAAGCAGCTTATTTATTTTTTCCCGCTGGGTTTTTGCGTATCTTGCGGAATGTATTCCGGGCAATCCTTCAAGGACATCAACGCAAAGTCCTGAATCGTCAGCCAGACAGTATGTTTTTGTAATTTTTGCTGCTTCTTTTGCTTTTATTAATGCATTTTCTTTAAAAGTGCTGCCGTTTTCATCAGGATTAAAGTTCTCTTTTACAACGTCAAAAACAATCTCCGGATTTGTGTTTATAGCTTTTATTTCTTCCAGCTTATGGGGATTTGAAGTAGCAAGAATAATTTTTATCATATTTTATTTTCCAAATCTTCTGCTGCGGGAGCCAAATTCAATTATGGCTTTTGCAAGCGCAGCTTCGTCAAAATCGGGCCAGAATGTTTCGGTTATGTATATTTCGGAATATGCAGCCTGCCACAATAAGTAATTACTTATTCTCTTTTCTCCGCCTGTTCTTATTAATAAATCAGGGTCGGGAATATTATTTGTATACAAATTTTCAGATATTGTTTTTTCTGTTATTTCGTTGTAATTTAATTCCCCGTTTAGAACTTGCTTGCAGATTTTTTGTACTGCTTTTGTAATTTCCATTCTGGAACCGTAATTAAAAGCAATTTGCAAATTTAAAGCTTTACAGTGGTTTGTCTCATTTTCTCCATATTCAAGAACTTTAACTAAATCTTTTTTTAAGGGTTCTCTGTCGCCGATAAAAGTTAATTTAATATCATTTTCCAAAAACTCCGGGACTTCATCAACAATTGTTTTAGCTAAAAGCGACATTAAAAAATCAACTTCTTCTTGTGGTCTTTTCCAATTTTCTGTTGAAAAAGCGTAAACGGTAAGATATTTTATTCCGAATTTTACACATGCTTTTAAAGTAGCTCTTAATGCTTCTACTCCTTTTTTATGTCCGGCAGCTGACGGCAGAAATTTATTTTTTGCCCATCGTCTGTTTCCATCCATAATAACAGCTATATGCTGCAAATTAGTTTCTTTTATAATGGTTTCTATATTTTCGATTAAATCTAAAGTATCCGGCATAATAATCTCTTTTGAAAAAAATTATAAACTAAACAAGTAAAAAAAACTATGACCGGAAAAATTCTACGGCTTATTGTAATCTTATTGTAATAAAATACCTAAATTTCTTGACTTCGTAATATTTCTTCTAATATCATTATATTGTAAAGGGAAAGGATTGGGGTAAAAAATATGAGAAATTCATCGATTTACAGATCAAATTTATCGGATGAAAAAATAGCGTTTTTATCTGAAATTAAAAATCAAAAAGAATATAATCAGGATGATAATGCCCCTAAAGCGTATAAAAGACCAGGGAAGCAAAAAGAACTTGATCTTTTATGGCAGAATTTTAAGATTAACCCGAAAGAAGAAAAATCTCCGGGAGTATATCTTTTAACCGGATTTATAGCGGGTGCTTTGTGCATGTTTATTATGAATGCAATTTTAAGTATAAGCTCCAATATTTCTTCACCCGTAACGTCTACGGCATCTTTAGGACAGCCGAAGTACGAAAAAAAGATATCCAGAAAAAGCAAACTTCCCCAAATTAATTCGCAGGTTGCGGTAGTTCCGGCGGCATCTCAATTAGTTGAAGAATCTGAAATACCTGCTGTTGAGACATATGTTGTTAAAGACGGTGATTCTATGAGCTCTATTGTTCTTCGTTTCTACGGCAAATATGATCCTGCCAAAGTTGAACAAATTAAACAGGTTAATCATTTAACAAATGCGCATAAGCTTTCTATAGGGCAAAAATTAATTATTCCGATTGAATAACTGCGGCAATCGGATATTATGCGAAGGACAAATATGTAATTTGTTTGTTTCCGTATGTCTTATTTTTTAACAATTGAAATGAGTTATAGTCTATAATTTTTTCTAAAGGATGTTCTAATATTATAATTCCGTCTTTTTCAAGAATATTATTTGATTTTATAACTGCAAGTGATTTTTCGTATAAGTCGGAATCATAAGGAGGATCTATAAAAATAACATCAGCTTTTACATTTATTTTTGATATATTTTTTAAAGCATCTCCAAAATAGATTTCCGGTTTAATATTTAAGGCTGTAAAACACTCTTTTACAGCCAGTGCGGTTTTTTTGTCTTTTTCCATGGAAATAACCCTAAAACCGCGCGACAGCGCTTCAAGCCCCATAATGCCGCTGCCTGCAAACATATCAATAAATACTTTATTA
Organism: Candidatus Gastranaerophilales bacterium; assembly: GCA_944323535.1. GTDB lineage: Bacteria > Cyanobacteriota > Vampirovibrionia > Gastranaerophilales > Gastranaerophilaceae > Avigastranaerophilus. The sequence continues at coordinate 30,038 of CALUSW010000011.1, forward strand.
TCAAATGTTATCATTGTATTTAATGTATTAAAAATTCCCTGACGTGTTTTTGATAATGTCGGTTTTATATTCTCATAGTCAGGAGTTTTTATTTTTCTTGAATTATATTTCCCGCCTGTTATTTGCATATTACAGTTCTATAAGGTTATCCGGAACGGGTGTATTTTCTTTTTGCTCATATAGCTTTATACTGCCTAAAATATTAGACCACCGGGCAAATATATTTTGTGAATAATGCGGAGCTTTATTTATATAAATAGCAAATATTACACCGTCTGTACCCTGGAATGCTCTTTCTACAGCACAGGTATTTTTTGCCTCGCTGCACCAGGCTACAATTGCTTCATCAAGTGTATGCTTAATGTATTCCGGTTTAATATCGGGGTAGTTTGTCCGGTCTTTCCCTAATTGTTTATGAATCATAACTCTGGGGGATAAGTCTTTATTTTTTAAAACTCTTTCATAAAATGTAAGCATTTCCGTATAATTCTCAGGTGTTTGATTATATGGAATATAACATTTTTTGCCCGCAATTCCGTCAGGACTTTCAATCTTGTGCCAGCCTTCATTCGGAAAATTAAATTGGATTGTATCTTTTGCAAAGCAGAAATTTTGAATTAATAACAAGCTTAAAACAGTTAAGAAAAAATTTTTTATCATATTAACTCCCATGCCGGTTTTTCGGTTGCGGCAATAACTTCTACATCTTCATCTTTCAGCGTATTTTTAAATATATCAACAACAAATCTTTCACTTTGAAAATGACCGAGGTCAATAATTGTCATATCTTTTGCACTTAATGCCTGATGATGTTTTAAATCACCCGTAATAAAAACATCTATTCCGATCTTTTCGAGTTCCTGAATGTATTCTGCACCTGAACCCGAACAAAATGCAATTGAACTGTAGGATTTTCTGTGACTGTTAACAACTCTTATACTTGGCAGACTGAAAATTGTTTTTAAAGTTGCTGCTAATTTTGAAAAATTTTTTTCTTCATTAAACTTTTTGTATTTTATAAATTCAAAAGCTGTATCTAAATCGGTAAAACCGCATTTCTCCGCAAGATATTCACTTACACCGCCTTGTGCTATATCAAGATTTGTATGTGCGGAATATACCTGTATATTATTTTGAATGGCTTTAATAATATACGGGGAATCTATTTCTTTTATGGGATTGAAAAATACAGGGTGGTGAGAAATAATCATATCGCATTTTTTGTTGATTGCTTCATCTACTGTTGAGTTTGTAACATCAAGTGCAAGAAGAATTCTGTTTGTATCTTCTATCCCAAGATTTATCTGCCAGCCGGAATTATCCCATTTTTGCATTGTTTCAAGCGGGGCAAACTCTTCTATCTTTTTTATTATTTTACTTACTTTCTCCATAAATTTTTTCCATTATTTTGAATGCAGCTGTTTGTTTATCTGTTTTTTCTATATGAAAAATTTCATGTTCTTTATTTATTATATACAATTCATTGTAATTTGACGAGAACCCCGTATCTTTTTTTGAAATATCATTTGCACATATATAATCACAGCCTTTTTTATCAATCTTGTTTTTTGCATTATTTAATAAGTTTTCACTTTCCGCGCAAAATCCTACTACAATTTGATTATTAGTTTTTTGTTTTGAGATTTCAGCTAAAATATCAGGATTTTCAACAAGTTCAATTATGAGGTTATTTCCTGTTTTTTTTATTTTTTGCTCTGACATATTTTTTACTTTATAGTCGCTTACAGCAGCCGCCATTATTAAAGAATATGCATTTTTAAATTCTGATTTAACGGCATGAAACATCTCTTCTGCTGTTTTAACATTTATAACTTTATATTGTTTTTCTGTCTCAACGGTTGAAATCAAAACAACTTCCGCTCCAAGCTTATAAGCGCTGTCGGCAAGAGCAATCCCCATTTTTCCGGAGCTGTAGTTTCCGATATATCTTACGGCGTCAATATTTTCTTTTGTTCCGCCCGCTGTTACTATAATTTTCTTACCCTTTAGGATTTGAGGCGGCAGAAGAAATTTTTTCACCGCTTCAAATATAGTATTTATATCGGCAAGTCTGCCTTTGCCTGTTGTTCCGCAGGCAAGAAAGCCTGTTTCGGGTTCTATAATTTCCGCTCCGTGTTCTTTTAAAAATTCAATATTTTTTTGTACTGCCGGATTTTCCCACATACCTGTATTCATTGAAGGTGCAATAATAACTTGTTTCTTAAATGCACAGAAAGTTGAAGTTAAAAGATTGTCGCAAATTCCGTTTGCCATTTTGGAAATAGTATTTGCGCTTGCAGGCGCTATAAGAAAGATATCCGCATCTTCTGTCAGGGCAATGTGCTCCGGTTTATAGTCTTCTATTTCAAATTGTTTTATGTCAACAGAGTTTTGGCTTAAGGATTCTAATGTGGTTTTTGTTACAAAATTAAGAGCATTAGGTGTAACTACAACTTTTACGTTTGCGTTATTCTTTTTTAAAAGCCTTATAAGTTCAAGTATCTTATATGCCGCAATTGCACCTGTTATACCTATTAATATGTTTTTACCTTTCAGCATTTTTATTTACTCCGGCATCAAATATCTTTTGCAGATTATTTAATGCTTCTTCAAGATTATCGTTTACAATTTGATAATCAAATTTTTTCCCTGCTTCTATTTCTCTTTTTGCTTCGTTCAGACGTTTTTGAATTGTCTGCTCATCCTCTGTATGTCTGCCTCTCAGCCGCTTTTCCAGTGTTTCGACAGATGGGGGCATTATAAATATTGTTATGGCATCGGGCAGTTTTTCCTTTACCTGGGCTGCTCCTTTTACTTCAATTTCAAGAATTAAGTCAATACCTTTATTTAAGGTTTTTTCAACAAAACTTTTTTTTGTTCCGTAGTAATTGCCGCTGAATTCTGCCCATTCAAGAAATTCGTTATTTTCAGCGGAATTTATAAATTCTTCTTTGGAAATAAAGAAATAGTTTACCCCGTCTTTTTCACCGTTTCTCGGCTTTCTTGTGGTGGCGGAAATTGACAATTTTATTTCGGGATTTTTTTCCAGAAAAAGCTTTAACAGAGTTCCTTTTCCAACTCCCGAGCAGCCTGCAATTATAAACAAACGACCTTTCATAATTTTCCTTATTATATGATTTTTTTAGATTATACCTGAATTAATATAAAAAGGAAAATAAAATTTTGTCCGAAAAAATTTCATTTTAATACAATACCGGATTAAATTCTATTTTTTTTCTTCTTCATTTTTTATTTCACGTGCAATGAGAGTTTTTAAAATTCTTGCACCTATATAAAGGCTTGTTCCTATAGCGATTACTGCTCCCGCACTGCCCATAAAAGATACCGCAATAGCACCTGCAAGTGCTGCGGTTAGAATTCCGACCTGAAATGAAGTAGAGGCTTTATCCTGCAGTTGTGCTTCCTGTCTTGCTATTGCACTCGGATCCGGTTTACTTTCTTTAACAAGCTGATCCTGAGTCATGTTATTCATTGACGCAAAAGTAGGGCTCTGGGTGGTTACTCTGCTTTCAAATAATTTTGGGGCAAGCGCTTCAAGTTTTGCAACCTGGCTTTTAACCTCAAAAATATCGCGCGTAAGCTGCCTGTCCATAACAACCCGTTCCTGGCTGCGTCTATCTTTGCCGCTGCGTCTTTCAATTGCTACAGGGATATTTTGTTGTCTTCTGTCTTCACTCTTTTGATATTGAGGATAAAGACTTGTTATTCGATACATGCTCAATTTCTTCACCTTTAATTATTATAATTCAAAACATTATCTTTTTTGCTATTTTTAAATTATTATGTAAATATTTCTAAAATATATTAATTATTATATCAACATTTATATTAATTGTTTTTTTATTCTTATATAGCGTTACAATTGTAAAATTATGGAAATCTCAACAAATTTAATACAAAAATATATAGGTGTATCACCGTCTGCGGAAAAATCCGGAAATAATATAAATAACAACTCTGTAGCAGTTGATATAAAAGAACTTCCTTCGGTATATCCTGCCGGAATGTCGCAGGTTAATGCCAATAAGCCTGTTGCATATTCTAAAATAGGAGAAATTTCTGTCCCCGGGTCGAAGGAGAAAGCGAGTGTCTTTAAACTTGCAAACGGTCAAAAGGTTATTATTTTTCCAAAGAAAGGTCCTACTTATATTAAAACGACATATAACGTCGGTTCTCTTAATGAAACCGAAGATATAAGAGGAATGAGCCATTATATCGAACATAATTTATTTAACGGCAGTAAGGGGCTTGCTCCGAGAGAGTATGATAAGAAAGTTTCGGAGCTTGGCGGCAGTACTAATGCTTCAACAGGTTTAGAAAAAACGGATTATTATCTTTCTTTGCAGTTATTAAAAGATAGTTCGCTTGAAGAAGGAATAAAACTTAATGCAATGCAGACCCAATTTCCTTCTTTTCCCGTTGAACAGCTTGAAAAAGAAAAAGAACCGGTTAAGTCCGAGATCGATTTATATAAAGATAATCCTTATGATGTGGCTTCCGGAATAGCTTTAAAGAATTTATTTAATATTCAAACTAATTCTTCAAATTTTGTTTTAGGCACAAAAGACAATATAAATTCTTTTACCAGAGAACAGGTGCTTGATTATTATAATACCTGGTATACCCCCGATAATGCGGTTACGGTTATTACAGGTGATGTTGATACGGAAGAAACAATAAGGCTTGTTTCTAAATATTATAATAAGCCTATGGATTTATCCAAAATTAATCAACGGCATTATGAGCCTATTCAATATACTGATAAACCGGTGCGAACTGATATTATACAGCAGAATGCATCCTCTGCCGATATATTCTTGGGGTTTGCGATACCGGAGGGAACCTCTAAAAATGATTTGGATAAAATAAATACCTTATTGAGTTTATTAATGTCCTCAAATTCAAGATTGTCAAAGGCACTTGATAAATACGGGCTTTCTTCCGAAATATACACCGAAAATATGCAGAATAAGCCTGATGGCGCAAAGGCAATTCTTGCGCATGTTTCAATGCCTGAAGACAAGATAGAAGACGTACTTAAAATTTTGTATGAAGAAATAACTTATATTGCCAATAATCCGCCTTCACTTGAAGAATTAAATAATATTAAAAGGCGGAGTATTAATTCTTTAGAAGAAAATACCGAAGAATCGCAAAACATAAATTCTACACTTACTAATATTGCTTTAACTAACAATTTTAATTATTTTGAAGATACAATAAGAAATATACAAAACATTAGTCCCGAAGATATTTCAGATACAGCAAGGAAATTTCTGGATCTTAATAAAGTCTCTGTCTGTGTTTCACATGAAAAAACAGCATCTCCGGATAGTATTAATCAAAATTATAATTCAGCTTTAAACAGCCAGAAAACAATTTCTTTCGGAGCTGCAAGAAGACCTGAGGAAACGTTATCGGAAGAAACAAGAAAAATAAAACAATTTA
>CALUSW010000012.1 GCA_944323535.1 Candidatus Gastranaerophilales bacterium
TAAAAATTTTATTTATCTATAATTGCTATATTTTTTATATATAAAATATATCATTATCTTTTGGCTTTCCGCCTTTCTCTCTCTACAACAGGATTTTAACAGTATATATTTATCTTTACAAAACTTAATGGTTGCGTATAAAATTATTAATTTAATATTTATTTCTTTCTGTGTATTAAGTAAAATAAACTTATGTACGAAATACAGCTGAAAAAAATTTACGATAAATGCAAAAATTGTCATAAATGTTCTCTTGCAGGGACAAGAAATAATATTGTATTTTCAGATGGAATTCCTAATAACAAGCTTATGCTGGTCGGTGAAGCTCCGGGATACTGGGAAGATCAAAAAGGAATTCCGTTTGTGGGTAAAGCAGGACAGCTGCTGGATAAAATATTTGCCTGTGTAGGTCTTTCAAGAGAAAAAGATGTTTATATTTGTAACACCATTAAATGCAGACCGCCTGAAAACAGAAATCCTCTGCCGGAAGAAAAAGCAGCCTGCCGGGAGTACCTTGATGCCCAAATCGAAATCTTAAAACCCGGGATTATTCTTATATGCGGCGGAGTCGCTTTAAATTCTTTGCTGCCCGATAAAGGCAGTATTACAAAGGTTAGAGGCAGATGGTTTGACGGCCCGTACGGCGCAAAAATGATGCCGATATTTCATCCCTCTTATCTTCTAAGAAATGATTCAAGAGAAAAGGGCAGTCCAAAGTGGCTTATGTGGCAGGATATAAAAGAGATAAAACGCGTATATGACGAAATTTAGAAAAATTATTAATATAATTGGCTGTATTTTTATATTTATTTTTTCTTTTATTGCTATTCTCGTTTTATATGCTGTTTTTATAGAACCAAACATATTAATAATTAAAAATTATAATTTATATATCCCGAATTGGAATACGGAACATAACGGAATCAAAGCAGCCGTAATTTCTGATTTCCATGCCGGCGGTTTAGCAACGGATGAAAAGCAGCTCAGAAGAATTGTTAAAAAAACAAATGAACAAAATGCCGATTTTATATTTTTACTGGGAGATATTGATTCAATAAGGATACGAAAAGCGGGAATCAATCCAAAAGAAGTTTCCGAAATATTTTCGCAATTTAGTGCCAAATACGGAGTATATGCCATTTTGGGAAATCATGATTATAATAAACCATCAATAAAAAAAATATTAAAAGACGCGAACATAAATCTTCTGGAAGACTCTGTGTCAATTCAATCAATAAATTCAAAACCTTTAAAAATATATGGTCTTCGTGATTTTTGGTATTATGATTATAATAAAAATTTAATCGATAAAAATGATAAATCAGGCTCTATAATAGTACTATCACATAATCCGGATACATTTCCTTTTATTCCGGGAAATACATCAGTAACATTGAGCGGACATACTCACGGCGGGCAGATTTATCTGCCATTTCTGGGCGGCATTTTTTGCTCCTCAATGTATGCACAAAGATTTATAAAAGGATATGTCGTTGAAAACAATAAACATATATTTATTACCAGCGGAGTTGGCAACAGTGCACCTGCAAGATTCGGAAATATTCCCGAAATTGTAATTCTGCATTTATACTCACAAAAAGATTTTCCGGATAAAAAAATTTTAAATACGAAAAAAAGAACAGGCATAACAAATATATACCTGCTTCCTATGTATTTTGATTTTATGCGGAAAGTTTTTAAAAAAGATGTTCAATATTAAAAGGAATTATTATGAACTCTTTTAAAGAAATTTAATACATCCTGATATTCTTCATCAGGTGTTTCATGCCCTGCCATATATTGTTTATATTCAAGAGGAATACCAAGATTACGCGCAGCTTCAACGAATATTTCCGCATTCTTTAATCTAAATTCATCATCCATTGTACCAATACCTATAAAATACTTAACATCTGTTTTCTTTTCGGGTTTCACTCTTGCACCGCTGGCAAGTATTGCACAGGCTTCTACCATTTCAGGATAAATAAGGGAAAATCTTGATGAAAATTGGGCACCGGCAGAAAAACCCACCAGATATAATTTAGAATAATTTAATCCGCCTCTTTTTGCTTTATTAAGCATGCGGATTAAAGCCTGCCCTGACCATGCAGCGGGATATTGATATGATTTTTCGTTTTCAAAATCTTCATTATCAAATTTAAACGTCGGAGTAAGTATGCCAAAATTATTCTCATCCGCAAATCCATAGAAACTCCACGGCAGGCATTCTTCTCCGTCTGAATCAAGCCCCGGAACATATACAATTACGGGAATGGCCATGTCCGGATTTTGAACTGCTTTTGCAGGTATATAATACATGAATTTGACATTAGGATTGGCAGAATTTGTTGTAGTCATCGTTGTCGTTACTTTTTTGGGTTCCGCTTTTGCCTGCTGTATTTGAGAACTGCTTTTATCTGCTTTAACTCTGTTTTTTTGAGAACTTAAATTATTATTCTGCACCCCTGACGGCATTTGCTCCGGCTGCGATTTAAAAATACCAAAAGGATCATAAGGTTCTTCGTCTTTTCCACTTGTATCAACAAACCATGAACCTGTATTATCCTCTGCGTCTACGGTCAAATAGATATTTGTATAAAGCATACACAATAACAATAATACGGTTAGTCCTTTTTTCATCATTTACCCTTTTTATTTATCTTTTACAAGTTCATTATATATTTTTTTATACTGCATTGCACTTTTTTTCCATGAAAAATCCGCATTCATTGCATTTAATATTAATTTAGACCATTCATATTTATTTTTATAAACTTCTATTGCGTATTTAATACAATTAAGCATTTCGTGCGCATTGTAATTATAAAATTTAAAACCGTCTGCATCCTTTTCCGGATAGGCTTTAATAGTATCATCAAGTCCGCCTGTTGCCCTGACAACAGGTATTGTGCCGTATTTTAGCGCAATTAACTGCGACAGACCGCAGGGTTCAAACCTTGAAGGCATTAAGAACATATCTGCACCGGCATATATTCTGTTACAAATATCTGCCCTATATTCTATTCTTGCCCTTATATTTTTTGAGTTATAGCTCATCCAGACAAAAAAATCCTCATATCTTTTTTCGCCCGTACCTAAAATTATAATATCGGCATCAAGTTTTTTTAGATCATTCTCAACGGCTTTTAAAAGATCTATACCCTTTTGTTCTACCAGCCTTGAAATCATTGCTATGAGCGGCCGGCCTTTTTTATATTCAAGCCAGTAATCTTTTAAAATATCCTGTTTGCATTTTTCTTTATTTTCTATATCAGAAGGAGAATAATTATATTTAATAAGTTTATCGTATTGCGGGTTAAATTCTTCATAATCAATACCGTTTAAAATACCGCATAATTTATTTTTATTAATATTTAAAGTCCAGTCCAAACCTTCTCCGTACTCATAAGTAAGTATTTCCCGCGCATATTTCGGAGATACTGCAATAACTTTATCCGCATAGTTTATTGCACCCTTCATCCAGATTAAAGAGCCGTAATGTTCAAGTCCGTACTGGTGGAATACCTCGTTTTTATCTATTCCCGCAAAATCAAGAATTTCAGGGAAATATCTTCCCTGATAGGCTAAATTATGTATTGAAAATACCGTTTTTGAGTTTTTAAAAAAATCATCATTCTTATATGAAGTTTTTATCCAAACGGGAATCATAGCTGTATGCCAGTCGTTGCAATGAATTATATCAGGTTTAAAATTTAAAAGCCTTGCATATTCAAGCACAGCCTTTGAAAATGTAATAAATCTTTCCTGCTCATACCAAGAATCAATCCCCGCAGGATATACACAATTAAAGCATGAAAAAAACTTCGGATTATCTATAAAAAATACATTTATATCCGTATGCGGCAATTTGCACATTTTAAGCGTAAATATATATTCCGCATAACCGAATTTCAATCTTAAACGGGAATTCGGAATATCCTGAATATTATATTTATCTGCATTTATACTACCTATAAAAGGAGTAAAAATTGCCATTTCCATACCTTCACCCTGAAGATACTTAGGCAATGACCCCATTACATCAGCCAGCCCCCCGACTTTTGTAAACGGCGCAAGTTCAAATGATGCAAACAGAATTTTCATATATAACCTCACATTTTAGAAAGATATTCCAATGAATATTTTAATATATCCTCCGCTTTGGTAAATCCTTTTTTACTGTTTATGATTTCTTTTATTGCGGACTTTGCTTCATTTGCGGAATACCCCAGAGATATTAATACACTTTGAACTTCTGCTATTGAATCTTTATCAATCTCTTTTGCTTCAATATCCGATACATCAACCGGAGTTACATTTGACCAGTTTATTAGTTTATCCTTTAGCTCTAAAATGATTTTCTGCGCTACTTTTGCCCCCACGCCTTTTGCTCTTGAAAGTTCTTTAAAATCCTCTCTTATCATTATATCTATAAGCTCTGTAATGGAAAATTCATCCATAATTAACAAGGCAAGCTTTATTCCTATGCCTGATACACTTTGCAGTATGTTAAAAATATCACGTTCTTCTTTTGTCAAAAAACCTGTCAATGACATAGAATCTTCTTTATGAGATAAAGATACATATACCTTTATCTCCTCTTCCGGTGGGATATTTTCTATTGTCCTTTTACCGGTATTAATTAAATATCCGATATTATTTACATCAAGAACTATATGAGAACCTCTGTAAGAATTTAACTGTTTCGAAATTATATGTCCCTTTAAATAATCATACATAATTATGCTTCTTCTTTTTCTTTTAATTTATTATATGTATCAAGTGCTTTTTTCATTTCTTTTTCATTATCAAGTTTTTGATAAGTATATGCCAGATTATAATAAAAGTCTGCTTCATCCTTTTTTAAATTTATTGCCTTTTTAAATGCAGATCTTGCATATCTGTATTCATTTAGTTTTAAATATGCACATCCTAAATTATAATAATAATACGCAAAATCTTTTTTATATTTGATTGCAAGCTTATACTCTCTTGCAGCACTGTTATATCTTCCCTCTTTCATATATATATTGGCAAGGTTATAATGTGCTTTATCAAAATCAGGCTTCATCAAAATTGATTTTTGAAGGAAAAAAGATGCATTCGTATCGTTATCCATATCCTGGGAAATATTCCCGAGCAGATACCATAATTCGTAATCTCTTTCATCTTCGGTTATTCTGGAAATCATATTATATGCTTCTTCCAAATTATTGGAATTATATAAAGCAATAATATCTTTCTTTTTTTCTTCAAAAGACTGAGCGGCATAGCTCTGCCCTATAAATAAAATAAAACATATAAAAAATATTAAAAGCTTAATGTTTCTTTTCATAATCTACCCGATAATATTATAAGTTAACTATAAAAATCTTTCTATTTCAGCAAAAAAATCATGTAAAGAATTGTAATGATTTCTGTTTTTTATTAAATTGAACATAAAAAAAAGACTTTATTATAATATAAACAACAATACGGGCAGATATGATCAGTTTAGATTTAGATTTATCATATTTCAGCAGATACTATAACATTGGCAGTGCGGCATTAGCGCAGTACCAAGATAAGAGTATTATGCAAATAATGCAGATTGAAGCCGAAAAAGGCAATATGCAGGCTGCAAAACTTATGATGCAGGTTGCAACCAATCCGCAGGAGCTTGCCGTATTATTTCAACTTGTAAATCCCAAAAACAGGTTTTTAATCCTTGCAAATATGAATCAAAATGATTTAATGGAGGTTATGGAATATTTGGATCCCGAAGAATTAATTCTCGGTTTAAGCATCTTTACACAGGAAGCATTGATAGAACTGATGATGAAGCTGGACCCCGAAAGTCTTGCAACCGTTGTTTTAAGTGAAATGGATCTTAATAAATTTTTAAAAAATCTGCCTGAAGAATATCTTGATGAATTCTTTACTTCTGATAAACTCGACCGGAATATGTTTATGAAAGCATTGGAAGATGTTGATGAAGTACAGCTCCAAAAAATGATGGAAAGTGTTACGGGACAAACCTGCACGGAAGATAGTGATTCTATCTTGCAAACGTTAAGCTCTATGTCCGATGATGATTTTATGCGCGCGATATACTCCTTTGAACCAGACGGAAAACAACAGCTTATTTCAAATCTTATACAGGAAAAACCCGATTTGTTTGAAGAATTTTCTGCTGAAGCAATGGTTCATCCTTTTACCACAATGAAGAAAGATGATATTCTTAAATCGCTGGGAGTTCTTGAAACAAAAGAAATGCTTCCTATGGTGGAGGACCTGCCTAAGGATATAATGGCTTTAATTGCAACACAAATTAATCCGTTGAAATTTGCCGAGCTTTTGACTGCAAACTTTGCAGATGTTATAGCTAATTGCGGTTTCGCTATGTAAGCTTTCCTGCCTAAAATAACATTTTTTGCGCTAATCCGGCGTATTTTATATAATATTAAGATTTGTAAATTTAAAATCTCTTTTTAAGCAATATATACTTTAGTATATACTTTATATATACAAGAGGATAAAATTATGCAATTTAAAAATATAAACTGCAAAATGAAAGAGATTTATTTTAATCCCGTTATTATAAAAGAAGATGATAAAATATGCGAGTTCGAATCTAAGTTCTGGAATTCCATGAACATAATAGGACTGCAGAATATGACAATGCAAAGTTTAAAAATGGCATAATTATTTTAAATTCCATTTCTTTTTAAGAGCTTTAATTGTTCCGTCTTTTGACATTCTTGTAATTATAACATCAAGATTTTTCTTCAAACTTTTATCTTCTTCATTTATTTTTATACCAATTGCATAGGGTTCATGTGATATCTTATTCTTTAAAATTCTATAACCCTGATTATCCATTAGAAAACCTGAAAGAATGGTATCATCCGTGCTTATGGCATCAGCCTTGCCCTGTTTAAAGGCTTCAAAAGCTTCTTTGTAGTTTTTATAACCTACTAACTTTGCAGTAGGAATAATTCTTCTTATATTTTGTTCGGAGGTTGAGCCAAGTAATACAATTGTTGTTTTATGTTTTAAATCAGCAAAAGTGTGTATATTGCTGTTCTCTTTTACAAGAGCGGTTTGCCCCGCGAGATAATACGGAAGCGAAAAATCGATTAAAAATTTTCTTTGCGGAGTAATTGACATAGTTGCTATTACCATATCAACCTGTCCGGAGGTTATTGCTTCTATTCTTGTATTTGGATTTACACTTACAAATTTTATTTTTCTTTCACTGCCGAGAATGTCTTTTGCTATATATTTTGCCACATCAATATCAAAGCCGTCATTCTCTCCGGTTACAGGATCAATAAACCCAAACGGTTTTGAATCCGTTTTAACTCCAACTGTCAGCACATCGCGTTCTATTATTTCATCAATCTGCGTTTTCACCTCTTTTTTTGTACAAGAGGTAAAAAATAAAAGAAATAATATTAACAGACAAAGTATCTTTTTCATATTTTTAATTAAAACATATTTATTTTATGTATAAAATCCTGTTAAAGATGTATAAATATTCACTTTCAAATAAATATCAGTATAATAAAAATATGAAAAGATTTTTTACTGTATTAATTTTATTAATTACAACGGTTATAACATCAGGTGCAGGTTATATGGGAACACTGCCGAATATAGAAGCTGAATTTTCTTATCTAAGAAAAGAAGCAAGCGAAAAATCAATGGCACCGTTTTCTATTGAAGAACTTGATAAACAAAATGAAAAAAATCTGCGGCCTATTCCCAGAGATAATGACAATTATGTTGACATAATAATAAAAAAAGATAAGAACACACAATATTTCAGCGATATAAATACAGTTATAATTATTCTGGAAAAATTAAGAAAATGCCTGAACACAAATCAGGATATACAAAAGTTTAATGCAATAGTCAGTAACTTAATTGACAATGTTGAATATATAAAACAAGAATATAAAGACAAACCTGAAAGTAACTATCTTTCATATAACAGATTAATCACTATTTCTGCGCAGGCAAGAGACGCTGCTACTTTCAGAACAAGAGGTTTAGCTTCTCAAAAATATCTTCCGTATACTTCTTCTGAAAATATATATACAAAGGAAAATCTGGAATCTAAGCTTGAAAGTCTTCTTGTTAGTGTAAATGAAACAATATTTATTTTAAAGAATCTTGAATAATTATACTTTATTTTATCTTACTGTCTATTTAAAGAACGGGTTTTATCCATATATTAGTAACAGGAGATAAAATAATGCTGAAAAAATTATTTTTAATAAATATTGCTATGTTTAGTATTGCTCTTGCCGGTTACTGTTTTTCGGAAGAGCAGCTGTCTAAGATGGAAATTATAGAATACGGACAATCTTATCCGGATGAAAGCATTGCTTCAAGATTAAACAGACTTGAAACCGATTATTTCGGAATGGTGCAAAGCGGTGATATAGATTCCAGAATGGATATGCTTAAAAGAATGTCCAATAATTCAAAACGAAGTGCAATTCTTCTTCCCGAAGATAATTATTATCCCGGAGAAAAACGAAGTGCTATGGGCAGATTCTGGGATAATGTTACCGATACTTTTTCAGGCGGAACGGTTACCGGCTTTACTCCGGGACTTGATATGAACTCTTACGGCTACTCAAACAGTGTTTACGGAAACGGTTTTAATAACTTTTTCAACAATCTTCCTTATTGCCCGTATCATAACAGATATCATAACAACAATTTTTTCAACAGGGCATACCGAAATATTAACAGGTTTGCAAATTCCGGATTTAATTATAATTATCCGAATTTTAACAGACACTATTACGGACGTAATCACTATAATCGTCCTTATTCTCCTTACTATGGTCCATACAGACGGATGATTCCGCAAAATAACCTGACTAATTTAGCAACGAGGTCCTCTGTTCATATTATTAAGGACTAATTTTATACAATAAAAAAAAGAGAACTTCTACGTCCTCTTTTTTACTTTTATTCTTAAAGTGAAAATTCAATATTTTCGCTTTCAAAATTATGATTCAAAAACATAGCAAAGAAGAGAAGTTTCTCTTGCTTTTTTAACGGCTTTTGCCAGTTTTCTCTGATGCTCTGCGCAGGTGCCTGTTATTCTTCTCGGAAGAATTTTTCCTGCTTCCGTTAAATATTTTCTCAGCTTTTGTGAATCTTTGTAATCAATTTCTTCAACTTTATCTGCACAAAAACTGCAGTTTTTACGTTTTTTCTTGTCTAATTGTTCTTTTGCCATTATATTTTCCTCTATTTTCTATTTTTTATTAATTAAAACGGAATTTCTTCTTCACCTATCAAAACATCATCCATTTCGGTTTCCGAAAATTTAACAACCTCATCTGCCGTTTTTTTAGCAGACGCATTTTGCATATTTGAAGAACCTAAAATTTCAAAGCTTGACAGATCTATTTCCATTACTTTCTTTTCTGTTCCGTCTTCACCTTGGATATTTGAAACCTGCAGTCTGCCTTCAACAACAATTCTGTCGCCCTTTGAAACAGCCTGTTCTATAGATTCCGCATTATTACCGCGGGCAATAACCCTTATTAAAGATTGTTCTTTTTCATCTATATTTAATGTAAAAGAAGTTACAGGAATATTATTCCCGGTAAATCTCTTTTCGGGATTTCTATATACTGTTCCTGATATTACTGCTTTTGCGATAGACATTGTTTTCTCCGTTGATTATGCTTTAACTTCAGAAGTTTCTAAAAGCATTATTCTTAATATGTTTTCATTCAATCTTAGCTGACGGTTGAATTTTTGAACCTGAGCCGGTTCCATTTCAAAATTATGTACTACAAAATAGCCGTCTCTGAATTCTTTAATATCATAAGACAATTTTTTACGACCCATTTTATCAGTCGATAAAACTTTTCCTTCTAATGATTGTATTGTTTCTTCTATTTTTCCGGAAATTTTTTCAAATTCTTCAGAATCAATATTTGGTTTTATTATTGATAATAATTCGTAAGTTCTCAATTTATTTCTCCTTGACTTTTATTAATAATCTTTATATCAAGTACATGTTAGCATGAACATTTTTAAATACAAATATAGCTTGAAAAATTTTTACAAATTTAGTTGAATCTTTTTATATAATTTTTTAAATAAAAAAACAACACAGGATGTTCTCAAAAGGACTACATACAAATATCAATAATTGTTTAAAAATATTTGTATGTTGCAAGAGAACGAAAAATTAAGATTACTGGGAAGAAATATAGCCCGTATAAGAAAGGAAAAGGGCTATTCCCAAAATGAACTTTCGGAATTGTTAAATGTTTCAAGAGAACATTTGGCTAAAATAGAAACCGCAAAAAGAGGGTTGAGCTTAAAGCTTCTTTTTAAATTAAACGAGGTTCTTAATGTTCCGGAATCTGCTTTTTTTGATTTTAATGAAAAAATATAATCCGGTTTTGTATTAAAGTTAGAATTTGGGATTTTTATTCTAATTTTATCTTTTTTGTATATTTGGTATTACATTAAAGTCATTTTGATTTATAATACAATTTAATATGACAGATTTCTTTACTAATAAAAAAAATAACAAAGCAAAGCTTTTAAAATTCGGTTTTACGCTGGAAAACGGTTTATTTATATATAAACAAATTTTACCTGATAATAAGTTTAAGCTGACCGTTTTTATTGACGATAAAGGAAAACTGCACACAAAACTTATTGATCCCGAAACAAACGAATTATATACCCTGCATTTACTTGAAGGTGTTTCCGGGAACTTTGCAGGAAAAATAAAAAAAGAATACGAACAAATATTGCAAAAAATAGCCGGTGAATGTTTTGACCCTGATGTATTTAAAACACGGCAGGCTAATGATTTAATTAAATATATAAAAGAAAAATATAATGATGAACCTGAATTTTTATGGGAAAAATTTGCAGGCAACGCAATAGTAAGACGAAAAGACAATCTAAAATGGTATGCCGCCTTTTTATCCGTATCAAAACAAAAACTCGGTTTTAGCGAAACTTCTTCTGTTGAAATAATTGATTTAAGAACAATTGACGCAGATAAAATAATAGACAATAAAACGGTTTTCCCCGGATATCATATGAACAAAAAACACTGGATAACCATAATTTTGGATAATTCAGTACCGATGGATTATATAAAAAAAAGAATTGATGAGAGCTATATACTTGCAAAAAAGAATAAGAAGTAATTTTTAATTTACTCCGAGAAGATTTTTAGCAAAAGATGTCGATTCTTCGTTTATTTCACCTGCTGCAAGAAGTGCAACCGCTTTAATTCTGTTTTCATCTTTTAAGTTATAAACACTTACTTTTGTTGTTTCACCCTGTTGCTTTTTGACATAGAAATGAGAATCGGCCTTTGCCGCAATAATCGGCTGGTGGGTTATTAATATAATCTGATGTGATTTTGAAAGGTTTACTATTTCATCTGCAACAGCTTGAGAAGCTTTTCCTGAAATTCCGGTGTCAATTTCATCAAAGATTACGGTATTGGTTGAATCTGCTTTTGCAAAAATGGTTTTTATTGCAAGCATTATCCTTGATATTTCACCGCCCGAAGCTGTTTTTGCAAGGGGTTTTAATGGCTCGGATACGTTTGTTGAAATAAGAAATTCAACTTTGTCAGTTCCGTTTTCACACATCGGAATATTTTCTACCGTTATTTCAAATTTTGATTTAGGCAGCTCCAATTTTTCCATTTCAACGGTTACTGCTCGGGATAATACTTTTGCAAGTTCTTTTCTTGCACTGCTTATAGTTTGTGATAATTCTGCCAGTTCATTATTTAATTCTTTTATTTCTTTCTCGGTTTGTATAATTTCATCCCCTGAAACTTCAATTGCATTCAACTCTGAAGATAATTTTTCATATGTATTCAAAACATCTTCAAGAGTAGGTCCATACTTTCTTTTTAGTTTATCAAGCAGGCTCAAACGCTCCTGAATAAAGTCCATTCTTTCGTTATCATTTTCTTTGGAGTCAGCATAATCCCTTAGTTGAGAAGCTAAATCCTTAATGGTTTCATAAGTATTTATAAATTCCTCCTCCAGTTTGGAAGTTGATTCGTCAAGCTGAGATAATTTTGCAAGATTCGACTTAACGGAGCCAAGCGCACTTATTATATTGTTATCCTCGCCGTATAATGCCCAGTATGAAGAAAAAGAAAGTTCTTTAAGTTTTTCTATATTAGATAAAATCTCAAGTTCTTTTTCAAGTTTTTCACATTCATCCGTATTTTCCACAGAAGCATTTTCAATCTCCTGCACCTGAAACTTTAAAAAATCTTTTTGCTGCTCTGAGGCATTAAGGCGGTCTTTCAATTCTTCAAGACGTTTGTGCAGCCCCAGAAACTTATGATATTTTTCTTTATACAACGCAATATTGTCCCTATGCGGTTTAAGGGCAAAATTATCCAATAAAATTATATGATTTTTAGGCTGAATATAATTATAACTTTGATGCTGGGTATGAATATCAAGAAGTTTTTCTCTTATCTCTTTTATAAAATCCAGAGTTACGGGAACTCCGTTAATTCTGGAACGTGCGGATGATAATGTGATTTCTCTTGATATTATTAACTCGTTTCCGTTTATATCTATATCATTTTGACTAAAACAAGACCTGTCAAAATTGTCATCCAGTTCAATTAAAATTTCAATATATGCACGTTCTGCACCTGTTTTTATAACTTCTTTATTAACCTTAGCCCCTAGTACAGCATCAATAGCACCTATTATTATACTTTTACCGGCTCCCGTTTCACCGGTGAAAACATTAAACCCTTTATCAAATTCAAGAGTCAGCTCGTCAATTAATATATAATTTTTTATATTGATAAGTTTAATCATATTAACCTTTCCAGGAGACTCCCCAGTGCAGTTTTTCTTTTAGTACAGAGTAAAAAGAATTTTTTTCAAGATTTAAAAGCAGCAAACGTGCCTGATATTTGCTTTTTCTTATTTCTATAAATTCATTGTCGCCCAAATTAAAAGTTTGCTGTCCGTCAGCAGAAATTTTTAACAGCGGTTTATTTTTGCTAGAAGTAACTTTTATTATTTCATCAGACGGAATAACAATTGGTCTTGCATTCATCGTATGAGGACATATAGGGACAATAACCATTGCATCAAGAACAGGAGATAATATCGGACCTCCCGCAGACAGAGTGTATGCCGTCGACCCTGTTGGCGTTGATATGATTATTCCGTCTGCCAGATAATCACATACAATATTATCGTTTATATGAACATAAAGTCTTGAAGTTCTTGAAAAACTGTCGCCTTTTATAACAATGTCATTAAGAGCATTCATCCTGCCGTCAAGCGCTGTAAGCATAATACGATCTTCTATTTTAAAAGCTCCGTCCAGAATATATTTAATAGCTTCTTCCGTTTGTGTAGGTTTTGCCTGTGATAAAAAACCTAATCTTCCAAGATTTATACCAAGGATAGGAACTAAATATTTTGAATAATATCTTGCGGTTTTTAATATTGTTCCGTCACCGCCCAGTACAATAGCAAATGTTATTTCTGGAGAGAATAAATCTGTTGTATGAATTTCTGCATTAATATCATTTTTCTTTAAATCTTCAGCCAATTTAAGCGCTGTATCCGCCGCTTTTTGATTTTCTTTATTATAAAAAACTCCGGTCTTTGAAAGATTGATTTCATCTCCGTTTACGGATTTAATTATACTCTGCATAAACTCTCCTGCAATTTATACGCCATAAGAAGCCCGTCAGGCAAATCCAATATTTGTGTTTGATACTCATTATGCGAAGATACCGCATCAACAAACGGCTGCACTTTTTTTGCATGTGAAATTATATTATCCGCCAATATTACCCCGCCTTTTTTTAATAAAGGATGAACCGCCTCAAAAAACTTTATATATTCCTGCTTATTCGCATCTATAAATACAAGATCAAATTTTTCATTTATTTCATTCGTTATAATATCATATGCCTGACCCGTTTTAAATGTTACAACATCTGACAAACCGCAGTATTCAAAGTACTCTTTTGCAAGACATTGCCTTTTTTCCCAGAATTCTATAGTTGTTAAATGCCCGTTTGTTGTTTTTAAAGCTTCGGCAATCCACAATCCCGAATATCCGTTTGACGTCCCTATTTCCAGAACATCTTTAATACCGGCAAGTTTAATCAGCATATTAATAAAATTACCGGTTTGATGGGAAACATTCCAAAATTCTTCTGAAGTCTTTTCCAGTTTTTCTATAATTTCTAATGTTTTACTGTCCATTTCTTCTTTCCAATATAGTAATCATATTAATATATTCACTTATAGGCAGTGTTTGAATTGCTTTTTTCTTATCCATATCGAATACTACATATTTTAAATCAGCCATATTTGTAATAACAGCCAGATTAGAATCCGGAACAGGCGCAAATGCTTTTGAAAAACCGCCGACCGGAAGCTTTGCTTCCAGCAGACTTCCGTCATTATTATTGTATGTATAAACCACATTATCTTCCGCGCAGAGTATATAGATATTTCCGTTATAAGAATACATATCTATAGGTTTTTTACCGATTTCAATATCTTTTATGCTGGTAGAATATGTTTTTAAGTTCTGTACCAGTTCCTCCGTTTCCTGTTCTTCTTCCTCAACATAATCATATTCCGTATACAAATCTTCAGTTATAGCTTCCGCCAATTCCTGCTGATCTTCTTTTTTTCTGAATTTTTCTTTTATAAGATCTTTTTTACTTTTTGCAACACTTATGTCCTGAAGCAAATCAAAATATATAATTCGCAGCTTAGGTTTAGTTCTTGATACTAAATAAATTATATTGTTATCCAGAATTAATTTTGTTGCATTAGGATAATTAGAAATAAGTTTATTTGCATAGTTATCATTCAAATCCAGAACATAAATATTTGATGTTTTCAAATCAACATAAGCAATTTTGGTTCCGTCCTTTGATATCGAAAGTTTTTGAGGCGCACCTGCCAATTGGATTTTTTCCTTCAAGGTCATAGAGTTTAAATCTATTACAAATAATGACTCATCTGTAACACTGGCAACATAAGCCTTTTTATTTGCATCATCTACGGCAATTTCAGAAGGAAATGCTGTCAAATCTATAGTTTTGGCAACATATTCATTAGTTATATCAATAACATCCAAATTCTTTTTATTATTTGTTGCAGCCAGAAGAAACTTACCGTTTAAAACAGGTTTTACATCCTTCATTACCCCTGAAGTTTTTAAAGAATATAAAGGCTCCGTAACAGTAGAAGAAAATATTTGAAGATATTCCGTCTGAAAATTATTAACAAAAAACAATTTATTTTTTAAAACGGCAGGAACATTATAATTTCTGGTATCTTCAACTCTTTTACCGGTCGGGAGAGGCGCTGTTTTTCTTCTGGAAACAAATCCTGATGTTTTAGCACTTCCTATAAGAGGTATTTGTATATCTCCGAGTATTCCTGCGTAACACTCCGGCAGAACAAGACCTCTGGGAACTACTATATCCTGAGGCAAAGCTCCTGTCTTAACTTCAACCGGCAAATTCGGTATTTCTCTAATTGTAAGTGTATTTGCGCCTGTTCTTATTATTTTAAGCAAAGAAAAGTTATTATTAAAAAGTATCAAATCAGGAAGTTTATCTATAGATTGATTTTCGGGATATGTACGAACAACTTCTACTTTTTCTACTTCTTCGGGATATGCGGGAAATACGGGAATATACATAACATTGTCGTTATATACTACTATTCCGTCAAACCTTACCGTAGGAACTTTCTTTTGTGTTTGCAGAAAATCCTTTATTTCTTTAGGCAGCTGTTTTGCATATGAAGGCACTGCCGCCATAAGAAATATTATCAAAGTAAAAATAAATATTTTAATTTTCATACGTCCTCTGTTAATTATGAAGTACATTCTTCATTTTATCAATGAACTTAGAAGATGTCTTTTTGTTACAATTGATTTCATAAAGTTTTTTATACAATTGTTTTTCTTCCGCACTTAAATTTTGAGGTGTTTTTATTTTAACTACAAAATTATGATTTCCTCTTTTTGAAGAATTTCCCAGATAAGGAACTCCTGCCCCCTTTATCTGAAGAACTTTATCCTGTACAACTCCTGCAGGAATTGTAAGCTGCTGCTTGCCGTCAAGAGTATTTACTTCAATTATATCGCCCAGAGCTGCCTGAGGAAATGTTATTTCTACTGCCGAATATATGTCAACTCCGTCCCTTTTTAATTCTTTATGTTCTTTAACATAAATTACAACAATTAAATCCCCCGGTCTTCCTCCGTTTTTACCGCAATTGCCTTCTCTTGCAAGTCCTATTCTGGAGCCGTTATCAACACCGGCAGGAATATTTATATGCAGTGTCCTTTCTACTTCAAGCCTGCCGTCGCCTTTACATTTTGGACATGGATTAACATTGATTTTTCCGCTGCCATGACATTTCGGGCAAGTCGTAATTTGTCTGAAGCTTCCAAGAGGAGTCTGCGTCACCTGCTGCACACGTCCTGTGCCGCCGCAGGTCGGGCATGTTTCGGGCGCGCTGCCTTTTTTAGCTCCGCTGCCGCCGCACTCATCACAAGTTTCAAGATGTGATATCTTTACTTCTTTTTTTACGCCGAATACTGCTTCTTCAAAGTCAATTTGCAAATTCAATCTTAAATCGGCACCATTTTGAGGACTGTTCGGATTTGTTGCCCTCTCGGAAAAGCCAAAGGCACCGCCGAAAAAGCTTTCAAATATATCATTTAGGTCTCCAAAGCCTGCATCAAAAGGTCCGGAAGTATTAAAACCCGCATCTCTTAAACCGTCTTCGCCGTATCTGTCATAAGTTGCACGCTTATTGTCATCCATTAAAGTTTCATAGGCTTTTCCAAGCTCTTTAAATTTTTCTTCCGCATCAAGCGCTTTATTTACATCAGGATGATACTGCCTCGCTTTTTTTCTGAAGGCGGCTTTTATTTCATCCTTTGTTGCATTTCTGCTTATCCCTAATATTTCATAAAAATCACTCATTTTCTTCTTTTCTTTCAGCTAATGTTTTTCTATTTTACGGCAACAGCTACCATTGCGGGTCTTAAGACTTTATCTCCGAGTTTATAGCCTTTTTGAAGCTCCTGTATAATAGTTTCTTCCGGATATTCATCTGTTTGTGTCTGCATTACAGCTTCATGTAAATTCGGGTCAAATTTTTCTCCTACGCTTTTAATATGTTCCAGTCCGAGTTTAGACAAAGAATCGGTAAGCTGTTTATTTAATATGAAAAATGTTTCTTTCATTTTGTCTATATTATCTATTTTTTCAACCATTTCAACGGCTCTGTCAAAATTATCAACAACTTCTATTACTTTTTTCATACATTCCTGTGCACCGTATTTCAAGAGTGCTTCACGTTCCTGGACCTGTCTTTTTCTATAATTTTCAAAATCCGCCGCCAATCTTAAATATTGATTATTAAGATTTTCCAAATCCTGCTTCATTTTTTCGGTTTCGGAATCAGTATTTTCTTCTACTTTTTCCTCTGTATTCAGTATAGTTTCAGGTTCTTCTATTATATTTTCCTGTTCGGTTTCTTTTATTTCTTCTTCAGCCATAGTATTTATTTCATCTCCTTTTTTATCATCCTTATTTATAAAAGGATTACCTTTATTCATTTTATTTTCAAAAAAGTTTTTCATAATTCCTCTGACTATTTTAACTCTTTTTTAATTATAAAATATCAATCCCGTTACTCAATAGTTATTAATTTTTTCTTAACTTTTTCTTTCCTTTTCTCTTGTCCGTATTGAAAAAAATGTTATCATAATAATATAAGGAAGAATTAATTTATGGCTAAAATCAAAAAAATCAGCTATGGAGATATTCTCCACGTTAAAAAACTTATCTCTGTTGTTTGTAATGATAAGGTTATGAGTTACAGACGTCTATTTTTTCTTTCGGTTCCTATAACATATCTTCAAAATATAGTATATAGCGTTCACTTAAGAAAATTTCCCGAAACATATGTTGTTTTTGATAATAACAAAAATTTAAAAGGAGTTATAAGCGTTAAAGCGCAAAGCGGCAATCCGTATAAATGGCAGATAAAAAGACTTTTCCTTGATAAAAATTCACACGAAGAAGGCAAACAGCTTATAGAATATATAATAGCAAAATTCGGTGCCAGAGGTGTTGATACTTTTTATATTTCCGTAGATGATAATCAAAACGAACTGATTGATTTATTTATAAAAGGCTGCGGTTTCAGGTTTTGCTCCACTGAAACTTTATGGTCTGTTTCAAATGTAAATTTTATGACTGAAGAAATAGATGAAAGCATATTTAAATCCTTTAAAAACTCAGACTCTCAAAAAGCAGCCGATTTATTTAACGACAATTTGATAACCCATTATAAATATTCACTTTCAAAAGAAAAAGATGAATTTAATGATAATTTATATCATGGTTTTAATTCTGACATAAACTTCAAATATATAATTGAGGATGAAAAAAATAAGGTTTTAAAAACATTCATTGAAATTAAAACAATTGATAACAAAAATTATTTTCTAGATACAATCCTGCCGCCGCAATATGCAGATATATATCCTTTGATACTATCTTTCGCTGTTAAAAAGATTCTTAAAAGAAACAAGAATTTTAAATTATATATTAAAAACAGAAAATATCTTCAAGGCGGTGAAATACTTGAAAACTTCTTTAAAGAAAACCGTTTTGAACTGCTTCAAAGTAATGCCGTTCTTGTAAGGGATTTCTTTAAAACCGTTAGAGAAGAATCAAGAAGCTTTAATAATGCCGTAGTTTTAAGCGGTTTTGAAGTTTAGTTCTTATTATAAATATTTAATATCCCAATTAATTCAGCAGTTTAAATCAAATATTTTGCGCGGTCGCAAATTTCCAACCGGTAAAAATTCATTTCTTTTGATTTTGCAGCTACATATTTCATTAAGTCAATTATTCTTTTATCCGGTTCTTCTTTTCTATATCTGTTCAGCCAGCTGTTTTCAATATCTATTACAATAATACCTATATTATTATCTTTGTTAAATTTCAGCCAATTATCAATTTCAACAGTATTATCATTTATTTCCGGAATAATAATATATTTGCTGATTACGTTATAAGAACCTCTTTGTGATTTTGCATATTTTTTTAAATTTTTGCATACCGTTTCATATTTGTCAGTTTGTTTTATTTTTTTATAGATTTCTTTTGATGAGCTGTCAACGGAAACAACAACGGAAAGCTGTCCGGTTGATATTCCTTTTGCTATAACGGGGGAATACTTAATTCCGGAAGAGGGCACCCTTATATTTGAAAATCCGTTCTTTAAAAATAAATTTATAAGTTTTTCAAATTCGGGAAGTATTGTCGGTTCACCGCCGCCAAAACCAATAGCACCGCCTCTTTTTATTATTTTTTTATCAAACATATCTTTTATGATGGGATAAATGTTATATGTTTTTAAACTGTTATAACGTTTCTTATCTTCTTCAGTATAACAATAGCTGCAGCAGCAATTGCATTTTGTAAAATGGTCAAATATTATGGAATCTATATAATCAATTTGCGGCCATTCATTCTCTTCAAGAAAAACACATCCTCTGCAGCCTTCAACTGTTTGACCGGATTTTTGTATATTCCTGTATTCATTTTTTATTTTAAAAAAGTTATCCCAGTTTATCTTTTCACCGTGATAATCTTCAAATATCATAGAGTTGCCGCCGCCCGGGGCACTCATATAACAGCATAATTTTACATTTGAACCATATACTCCGTTATCAAAACAAACACCTGATTCTAACCATTTACAGCTTATATACTTTTCTTTTTTTATTTCCTGCATATTATACCTATTTAAAATTACAGTTTAAAAGCCTGCAATTTTTTGTACATTTTAAAATATTTTCCCTGACTTTATCCGCTTTTTCACTGTACCATAAATCCTGAGGCAAACTTTCTTTCAGATTTCCGATAGGTTCCATACAAAAACAAATACGGCAATTTCCGTACGGATCGATTGCAAAATTATTTTCTCCGACCATACATTGTATATTTTGAATTTCCTCCGGAGTATCAATTAATATCTTAAATGCTTTCAGCTGGCTAAACCCGTTACATACAGGATAGCCTTCTTCTTTAAGACGTATCATTTCATCTATTGCATTTAATGCTGCTTTTTTTATATCACTGCCGTATATTTGATTGCCGGAGTCAACAAGAGTTGAAAAAGCATCTCCGTTATCCATCAGCTGATAGCTTACACCTATTCCCTCTGTTTTACAAAATTCCGCTATCGGTCTTATTTCAGATAAATTCGAAGGCATTACAACTGTTGATAAAAATATATTTTTCCATTTATGATTGCTGTCATATTTATTTTTGTAGACTAAATTTTGTATAGAATCCATAGTTCGTTGGAATGCGTCATTTCTTCCTCTTGAAGTATTATGGATAGAAGGATTTTCTACCGAATTAAGAGAAAAAGTAATATTTGTAAAAGAGGATTGCAATACTTTATCAAGTTTATCAGGCAGAGCAAGCCCGTTAGTAACAATATTTACAGTATCTCCCAAATCTGAAGCATACTTTGCCATTTCAAATACATCATCACGAATAAAAGGCTCTCCGCCGGAAATTATAAATTGATAATTTCCTATCCAGTTATGCATATTAAAAAGAACTTTTTTCCATTCTTCAAGCGTCATTTCTTTTTGCTGAACTTCAGCAGGCGTTTTCCAGCCGTTACAAGTAATGCACCTCGACTGGCACCTCTCTGTATTATTATAGGAGAAGGAAACAGGTTTTTTATTTTTATCTATTGTCATATTTTAATAATCCAAATTTACCTGTGAAAATAAAACTATTTTATTTTTACCGCGTTTTTTAGCATTATATAAAGCATGTTCCGCATACCTTATAAGAGAATTAGCATTTTCGTCAATATTATCAATCTGCGGATAAGAAGCAATTCCTCCAGAGACTTTTACCGGATGTCTTTCTACTTCGCCTGCCGGAATAAATGACATTTTTTCAATATCTCTTCTAAATCTTTCAGCAAAAATAAATGCATTCTCTTCACTTGTATCAGGAAGAATAACCATAAATTCTTCATCACCGTATCTGGTAACGACATCTTCTTTTCTTGCTAAATTTTGAAGCATTTCCGCAACTTTTTTAAGAAGAACATCTCCCCATTCGTAGCCGTACATATCATTTACAACTTTGAAGAAATCAAGGTCAAACAAAATACAAGAGACGGTTGAATTATACCTTTTTGCTCTTGACATTTCAGATTCTAATCTTTCAAGCATAAATTTTCTGTTATGAAGACCGGTAAGTTCATCTGTTGTTGTTATATTATTTATTTTGTCTTTAAGTTCTTTTATTTTTATAAGATTTTTTAATCGCACCGAAAATTCATATTCATTAATAGGATTAAGAATATAATCATAAGCCTCGCCTCTGACAGTTATATTTTCGGGTGTATCATCAGAAACAACAAGAACAGGAACAGGAAATTTCATTATCATAGACAATTCTTTCAGTTTACCTAATGAAATATCAAAAATAGCAGCATCCGGATTTAAAACTTCAATTTCCTTTATATCGTCAATATTTTTAACCGTAACTTCCGCCTCAAACAACTTTTTGACAAGATTTTCTATTGATGATGTTTTCCCCTCTGTATAAATAACAAGCCTGCTCATTAATAAATCCTTTCCATATACCGCTTTTATTTTATCAAATTTATTAAAAAAGTTCAAAGGTTCTGTTTTTTGTTGCATATTTTAACAAATTTGAAGAAAGCAGAAGTTTTAATATAATATAAATCAGGAGGAGTTAATTTTGCCGGAACCGAAATATAATAATTATGCGAAAACAGACTTATATACTTCTTTCTATGAGCAATACTATTTTAAGAATAAGCCTGCAAAAATAAAGCCGATAAAAAAATTTTCAGGTAAAAAGAAATCCGGAAACAAAATAGGCGTGGCGGCTTTTATAGTTTTTTCCGCTTTACTTTTTGTTGTTTGTACATTTTCTTTCAGAACTTTTATCGCAGATATATTTCCTTATAATACCAAAAATGCATTAAAAGCAGACTATCGAAAACTTCTTTATCCTACACATAATTATTTATATAAGGATTTATTTCTCGGTAAATACATAATACAGGATACTAACTATAGTAATCCGCTAATGATTGATATGAAAGAATCATATGAAAGAAACGGTTTAAAAAACAGATTGATTGCACTTGCAAATGATTATTCAAAAATAGAACCTTCCATATACGTATGGGAATATACAGGTAAATCTTATGTTAATATAAATGCAGATATAGCTTTTCCTGCTGCAAGTATAATAAAAATTCCCGTATTAATTGAAATGTTCAGGGAGATTGAACATGGCAAGTTTTCTCTTGACGATAAAATGGTGTTGGAAGATCATTATAGAGCTCCGGGGTCAGGGAAACTTCAATATTCGCAAGGCGGTATTGCCCATACTATGGATTATCTGGCAAAAATAATGATAGAAAACTCCGATAACTCTTCAACCAATATGATAATTTCCAAAATCGGCGGAATGCCGCAGGTAAATAGAGCCATTAAAAGATGGGGGCTTAAAACAACCCATATAAATAACTGGCTGCCTGATATGGACGGAACAAACGTAACAACATCAAGAGAAATGGCTAAAATGTTTTACAATATTGATTCAACAAACATTTTATCCAACGAATCAAAAAGACATATTGCAAGATATCTTTCCCATGTAAAAAATAACAGACTTCTTCAAGCCGGATTACCTCAGGAGGCAATTCTTCTGCATAAAACCGGAGATATAGGCTTTATGCTCGGTGATGCAGGTATTGTAAAGACTGCAAACGGCAGAAAATATATTGTCGTTATTCTTGTAAAAAGACCTTACAATCATCATCAGGGCAAAGATTTTATTGTTAAAGCTTCAGAAATAATTTATAATAATATTTCTTATCAAAATTAAAGAAATGTATCAATTTATACATTGATATTAATTTTTTATCAAAAAAAATAATCTTGCTAATTTTTTTGATATAATTGGCATAGGAATAAGTATGAAATGAAAACATCCAGACTCACCTTATATATATTTCTAGGTTTGATAGCAGGAATATTCGTCGGCTGGAAATTTCCTGGAATAGGAAAACAGATGCAGCCGCTGGCTCATATTTTCCTCAATATGATAAAAATGATAATTGCTCCGTTATTATTCTCTGTAGTAGTTACGGGAATTGCTTCTCATGGGAATATAAATTCTCTGGGGAAACTGGGGATAAAAACAATAGTTTATTTTGCCTGTGCAACTTCATTTGCTCTTGTTATAGGATTGAGTGTCGGATTATTTTTTAAACCGGGCGAGGGATTTGCTTCTTTAGCCATATCGCAGAATATGCTGGATGCAGCTTCTACAATGGCGGCGCAGAATGTTCATGAATCCGTTATGGATATGGTTATTCATATAGTTCCTACAAGTATAATAAAAGCAATGGCAAATGGCGATCTGCTTCCTATAGTTGTATTTTCGATTTTCTTTGCATTAGCTATATGTTCTGCCGGAGAAAAAGCGAAACCCGTTCTCGATTGTGTTTCTTCTCTTTCCGAAGTTATGTTTAAATTTACACAGATAGTTATGAACTTTGCTCCTCTCGGAGTTTTTGGAGCTATTGCATACACTATAGCTGAAAGCGGAATGGGAATAATGCTTAATTATGCAAAAATTATTTTTTCTTTGTACTTTGCTTTATTTTTATTTCTATTTGTAATTTTGAATATAGCCTGCAAGATTGTTGGAATTTCAGTGTTTTCGGTTCTCAGAGCAATAAGAGAACCGGCAATACTTGCATTTACAACTTCTACTTCCGAGGCGGCACTGCCTCAGGCTATGAAAATTATGGAAAACTTCGGAGTCCCCAAAAGAATTGTCGGATTTGTAATGCCAACGGGCTACACTTTTAATTTGGACGGCTCAACATTATATTTAGCACTCGCTATGCTCTTTTCAGTACAAATTGCAGGAATTCATCTTGCGCCTGTTAAATTAATATTTATTATGGGTACTTTAATGCTTACCAGTAAAGGAATAGCAGGAGTACCGAGAGTTGCACTCGTTATTCTTGCAGGAACTTTATCAAGCTTCGGTTATCCTCTTATCGGTGTTGCAATATTACTAGGTATTGACCAGATTCTTGATATGGGAAGAACTACCGTAAACCTTATCGGAAATTGTATTGCAACTCTTGTTATTGCTAAATGGGAAAATGAATTTAACTATTCCAAAATGGAAGAATTTAACAAACAGTATATAAAATCTAAAAAAGAAGATTTCCCTGTTTATAATAAAGATTTATTATCGCAAATTGCAATAGAAGAACATTCTGACTTCGGTATTGTAGAAAATAGTGAAAATTAAAAATAAAATAATTTTTATAAATCTTGCATCATATCATCAAAATCAGGAAGAAGTTCTTGATTAGTTTTTTTTTGCGTATTATCTGATACAATCCACATAAAGGAATTTATTGCATTTAAAGAATTAATATTACCATATATGTTAACTTTAAATGTATTTGTTTTTCTGCCGCCCTGATTATATAAATTCGGAATTTTTTCTATTATTTCACCGGGAATTCTTAAAATCGTTACATCTTTTTTATCCTGAGAAGCATTAATCATTTCGGATATTGATACATCACCGAAAGAACCTAATTTTGATGTTATTTCATCAGAAATCCTGCCGTATATATCTATATTAGCCATATTGGTTAATAGATTATGACGTCCTTTCATATAAAGACTCATATTGGAACCTATAGTTTTGATTTCTTCCGTTATCAGATAACCGTTTTGTAAAAATAACGTCCCCTGCGATTCTCGGTATTGGGCTGTATTATCATGAACAATAGTATTGGCTATACGGTTCAAAGTTGCATTTAAAATGCCGTGATAAAGTAAATTCTGGGCATATAAATAATATTCAAATTTGCCAAGTGTTCCCATTCTGCCGTTTTTTGCATTAAATGAAACTTTTCCGTTTAAAGAGTTTATTACTTTTTTATAATCACCGGTCAATAATGATATATTAGCATTAAAATCCGCCTGCCCTAGAAGATTATCACTGATTTTACACAAATCATACAATGAATTTTTTATATCCAGACCACTCCCCGATAGATTAAGATTCAATAATCCGTTTGAAAAATCATAATCCGCTCTTCCTGATACATTGCCGTTATATGCTTTTGCTGAAATATTAAAGATTTTCAAAATATTATTCTCTATTGAAAAATCATTACTTATATCTCTTGCACTAAGATCCAGAATTTTGAAATTATTAATTGTAGCAATTCCTTTTTTTACAGTAATTATTGAATTCATAAAAGGATTGCGTTCTTT
The DNA here is from genome assembly GCA_944323535.1 of Candidatus Gastranaerophilales bacterium. Taxonomy (GTDB): domain Bacteria; phylum Cyanobacteriota; class Vampirovibrionia; order Gastranaerophilales; family Gastranaerophilaceae; genus Avigastranaerophilus. The sequence goes on from CALUSW010000012.1 coordinate 25,441, forward strand.
TTCTATCATCGGAAAAAATGAGTTCAAATCAAGATTTAATGCATTTAACTGTATGTTTGAAACAACAATATTCTTAAAAGAATAATCAGGCAGAATATCAGCAACAATATTAATATGTGAGTTATTAACCTGTACATCAGGTGCAATAATTCTGATATTATTATCAGCAAAACTTACATCCGCATTTTTTACCGCAGTTAAATATCTTTTGATATTATACTTGTGTATTTTAGCTTCACCTGTTACCTCAGGCGATTTTAATGTTTTATTTAAAATAATATCAGCACTTAATGAAATTTCTTCACCTCCAAAGAAATTAGTAGAAACAGTCAATGCTTCCGGAATATTTACTTTAATATTTTTTAGTATTAGTTCTTTCTCTTTAATAACAGTACCGGTTATTTTTACTATTTTCTTTATCTTTTCAAGCCCTGTTTTTAATTCTGTTAATATAACATTTGAATTATCTTCCATTAAAGATATATCTTTGATAAACAGAGTATTTTTATTGATATCGAAATCTATATTAAGAAGAGACGGTTTATTTAACAACTCTTTTATAACAATGTACGAAAGGTAATTATTTTTATTTGCCTGCATTTGAGTTTTAAGGTTTATTTTATCATCTGCAATTATAATTTCTCCCGCACTGTTTATGTTTCCTACCGCTTTATAAGGCATTTGTATATAGTTTTTTAAAATTTCGGCTGCTGAAGACGAAGGAATATTGCCATTAAATTGAATATTTCCTGTTGGATTTTTTGTATAATTATTTATAATGCCATTTAATTTAATAATTCCGGGAACAGAAATTATACCTTCTTTAATTGTAATTTTTTTATCATCAAATAAAACACTTACTTTTTCTGCTTTTATTTTTTCTTTATTTATATAAGCAGCAAAATTATTACATAAAATATCTCCCGAATATTTTTTATCATTACTGTTTATATTAACAGCTGCAGAATCAATAATTAACGGAATATTACTTTCTTTATGTCTTAATTTCAAAGAATTTATATTTATTAAAGTTTTTGCATTAAAGGATTTATTTAATTTCCCCTGTATTTCAGAATTAACTTCCAAAAAACCATTATTAACAATTACCGGCAGTTTTTTATTAAATTTAAAAAGAGAAATAACATCGGCAATATTTAATTTATCAGCTGATAATTTTAAATCGTATGAAACATCTTCATTTATAACACCATTCAGATTTACGGGAGTTTTATTAATATTAGCAATTGCTTTTTTAATAATTATCTTATTATTATTAAAGTCCAAATCCGCATTAATGCCGGTGAGCGCATACGGAAGCTGTTTATATTGCACTCCGGCATCTATAATTTTTGCAGTTCCTGTTGATTTTAATTTTACAAAATCGGAATTAATATTAAAATCTGCATTCAAAAGACCTTTAACATCAATATCTTTTAAACAATTTTTTATATTTAAACTTTCACAGACAGATGTAACTATCTTTACAAGATTTTCTATATTAATTTTTTTTGCATTAACACTTAAATCAATTTTTTGTTTTTTACCAAAACAAAATTTTCCTTTTAATAAAGCAATATCTGAATTTGATGTATGTAATTCGGAATTTATATTAACTTCATTTCCATTAAACTCAAATTCAGCTTTGTTATCAGTTAATGTTACATCATCTATCTTCAAAGATATATCATTTACTTTCAGGCTTCCTGTTATTAAATTGTTTTTATCAATGTTTAAATGCCCGTATATATTTCCTTTAATATCAGATTCATAAATTTGCTTAAAAGGCGAAAAATCAAACTGTTTTGTTTTATTCTTTAATGAAGAAATAATATCAATATCATATTTCAAGTATTCTTTTTGATTTTCGAAAAGAGATCCTTTTAAAATTAAGTGTGCTTTTTCATTCAACTTTATATCTTTTAATAAAAGTTCATCTCCCTCAAGATAAAATATTTTTGAAATTGATTCATCTTTTATTTTTAACTTATAACGCTCACATAGAGTATTTACAATTAACACATCAAGTTTAAAACCGTTAGTCATAACCGGTTTTGAAATATCAATGTATTTTTCGAGAGAAGTGGAAAAATCTTTATACAAAGTAATATTGACTATAGGTCTCGTTAATTTGGCATCTTTAATAACAATTCTTTTTAAAAATAAAGGAAGAACTTTTATCTTTAAATCTGCCTCTCTTAACTTCAGAAATACTTCATCATCAGGATACAAAACAATTGTATGGTACATATGAATTTTAAGGTACGGAGTATAACTGCGTATAAAATGAATATCTTCACAATTAATCTTAAAACCGGTCTGTTTTTCCAGTTCTTCCGATACAGATGCTTTAAACTTATTCAAATCTATACAGGATGGAATAATTATAAGTGCAGAAAAGTATAATGCGGCAAACGAAACCGCACAAACACTTAAACTTATACCTAAGAGTTTTAATTTTCGCATACTTTTTCGCTATTTATTTATAGCAGCACTGCCGCCGACAATTTCCGTCAATTCTTGAGTTATCATTGCCTGCCTTGCTTTATTGTAATCAACTGTCAGTTTCTGTATCATTTCTTCCGCATTGTTGCAGGCAGCAGACATTGCAGTCATTCTTGATGCTAACTCACTTGCTATAGATTCTAGCATAGCCTGGAAAATTATGCTTGATATAAATAGAGGAACTAATTCCGATAATACGGCAGACAATCCCGGTTCTATTTCCATATCCGAAAATTCTTCTTTTGTATAGTCAAAATCAATTTCATCAAGAGGCAGAATATCCCATTTTTCAACGGAATATGACATCATATTTTTAAATCTTGTAGTAATAATTTCCATTGAATCAATATCACCGTTAACGAAAGCTCTAGCCATATCTGCCGCTACAAGCCGTGACTGCGAAGATGTCGGGGTTTCACTGAAAGACAAATAAGTCTGATTTATTTTAAAATCATATTCTTTTTCCTGACGTTTCAGTACATTATACCCCTTTTGACCTATAATAAATAATTCACATTTAATACCTTTTTCTTTATATTCATTAATTGTTTTTAATGTATATCTTGCAAGATTTGCATTAAATGCTCCTGATAATCCTTTATTAGAAGTTATTATAAGAAGACCTGCCGTTTTTATTTCTCTTTCTTCCAATAATACGGGATAGTTATTTAAAGGCTCTTTAAAATCAACCTGTTTTGTTTCTATTTCATTTATGGAATGAAGAAGCCGGTAAAACATTTTTTCAAGTTCAAAAGTGAAAGGTCTTGAAGCTTTAACTCTGTTTTCAAACTTTTTAACCTTTGCAGAAGCAACCATTTTCATTGCACGCGTTATTTTTTGTGTGCTTACGATTGAATTGATTCTTGTTCTTATCTTTTTTAAATTAGCCATTTCTACCCTGCTTAATTATTTGAAGAAATTTACTTTATATTTATTTATAGTATCTCTAAGTGCGTTCATATCATCATCAGATAATTTATCACCCGCATTTAATTTTTCGGATAAATCTTTCATATTTGCATCAAAGAAATCAAACCAGCCCTGTTTAAAATCTTTAATTTTTGTATTTTCGATATCGTCAAGAAATCCTTCATTTGCAGCGAATAAAATACTTATCTGCTGTGCAACGCTCAAAGGTGAATACTGCGGTTGTTTTAACACTTCTGTAAGTTTTTGTCCTCTTGTCAACTGATCTTTAGTGGTTTTATCAAGATCGCTTGCAAATTGGGCAAATGCTTCAAGTTCTCTAAATTGAGCCAAATCCAATCTTAATTTACCGGCAACCTGCTTGATACCTTTTGTTTGAGCGGCACCGCCGACACGTGATACCGATATACCGGCATTTATTGCAGGACGTATACCGGAGTTAAACAGATTAGATTCAAGGAAAATCTGACCGTCGGTAATTGAAATAACGTTTGTCGGGATATACGCCGATACATCGCCCGCCTGAGTTTCAATTATCGGAAGCGCCGTAATACTTCCGCCTCCGAGTTCATCATTTAATTTGCAGGCCCGCTCCAGTAGTCTTGAGTGCAAATAGAATACATCACCCGGATATGCTTCTCTTCCCGAAGGACGTTTTAACAATAAACTCATTGCTCTGTATGCCTGCGCATGTTTTGATAAATCATCATAAACTATAAGAACAGATTTTCTCTGATCCATAAATTCTTCAGCTATGGCACATCCTGCAAACGGTGCAATATATTGCATAGGAGCAGACTCATTGGCAGGTGCTGAGACTATAATCGTATATTCCATAGCACCGTAGTTTTCAAGAGTTTTTGCAAGCTGTGCAACCGTAGAAGTCTTTTGACCTATTGCAACATATATACAAATTACGTCTTTACCCTTTTGATTTATTATTGTATCAATTGCAATAGCTGTTTTACCGGTCTGTCTGTCTCCGATAATAAGTTCACGCTGGCCTCTTCCTATAGGAGTTAAAGCATCTATAGCTGTCAATCCTGTTTGAAGCGGTTCGCATACGGATTTTCTTGTTACAATACCGGGGGCGACTCTTTCTATCGCCCTTGTTTTATCATAGTGAATTTCACCGTTTCCGTCTATCGGAACTCCGGTTGGATCAATAATTCTTCCGAGTAAACCTTCTCCGACGGGTACAGATGCAATTCTTCCCGTTGTTTTTACGCTCATGCCTTCTTTTATGTGAGTGTAATCACCTAAAATTACAACCCCGACATTATCTTCTTCAAGGTTTAATACAATGCCTAGAGTACCTTTTCCGTCATCAAATTCAACAAGTTCTGACGACATTGCATCCGACAAACCGTATATTCTTGATATACCGTCTGCAACCTCAAGAACGGTACCTACATTCTTTACTTCTAACTTGGATTCATAGTTTTGTAACTTATCTTTTATAATAGAAGTTATTTCATCAGGATTAATTACTGCCATATCTGTTTCCTTTTGTTAATTGTTTCTTCATATTTTCAAATTTTGTTTTTAGACTGCAATCTATAGTTTTATCACCTATTTCTATAATAAGACCGCCTATTATTTCAGAGTCAATCAAATATTCCGGCGATATCTTTTTATATAATTTACTCTGCAATTTCTCTACTATTTTATTTTTTTGTTCATTATTTAATTCAACTGCCGAAATTATAACCGGTTTGACGATATTATTAAGTTCATTGTATGAACCGGAAAATTGATTTAATATTTCATTCAAAATATTAAGCCTGTTATGCTCAGAAAGAAGATACAAGAAATCCAGAGTTATCTTTTCTATATGCACGGAAAAAACCTTCATTATAACTTCTTTTTTATCTTCAGCACTTATAATCGGACTTAAAAGAAAATCGGCAAACTGCTTATTTGTATTTATCGTTTCAACAATAAATACCAAGTCATTATATATTTTTTCAGTTTTATTCGAAGCTTGCGCAGTTTCCAACAGTGCATTGGAATATTTCTTTGATATTTTAATGTTTTTTACATCGGTAGTTTTCATAGTTCAATCCTGTCAATTTCCGCAATAGCACTATCTATATATTTACTATGCAGATTTTTATCGGCACTTAACTGTTTTAAAGCATTGTTTTGAGCAATCTCAATTGACTTTAATGATAACAGATTTGTCAAATTTTCTTTAAATTTTCTTGTTTCAAGGTTAAATAATCTTGCTGCATTATTTTCAATATCCTGCTTTTGTGAAACTAAATCATTTTTAATTTTTTCTTCAATGCTTTTCACACTGTTTGCCGTACTTTTTTTAATATCATCAAGCTCTGCCGGAAGATTTTTTATTTGATTTTCTATATTTTGAAGAGCTTCCTTCGCTTTTTGTTTCTCATTCTCAGATTCTTCAACATAATTTTTAATATCGTTTCTTGCATTTTCAATTTTTTGTTTAATGTTAAGCTTTGAAATTAAGAAAATTAAAAGCAAAAGAACCAATATAAAATTCAGAGTATTTGTTTTTATTATTATTTGCCAGATTTCCGCCATTTTATACCTGCTCTTCTTTTATTTGCGACTTATCTATAGTATCAACACTGATTTCATCTCCGAGAATTTTTGAGGATATATCTTTGGCAATATCAACAACTTTATCTTTAAGTGTATCTTTTGCCGAAAGAGCAGAATTTCTCAAATTTTCTTTTTCTTTTGCAATATTATCCATAAGATTTTCTTTATATAAAGCCATTTCTTTAGAACACTCCTGTTTTAACTGCGCAGTTTTTTGCGCAATTTCGTTTCTGGCCTCATCTCTGGATTTTTCAAGTTCTCCGTCATGATACTTTGTCCTTCTGTCCGTTTCTTCATTTGTATGTTTTGCTTCCGTAAAATTAGAATCAACAAACATCTGTCTTTCCTGCATAATCTTCATAACAGGCGCATAGAGAATTTTGTTCATTATTATAACGAACAAAATAAAACTTATTGCAGCTATTATAAAGGTAGCATCAAAATCCATATTTAATCCTATATCTTACCGATTAACATTAACGCAACAACTAAAGCATATAAAGCACAGGCTTCTGCCAGAGCAGCACCCAAAAGGAAGAAACCTACAGCTTTACCTGCAGCTTCAGGCTGTCTTGCTACTGCTTCCATAAGTCCTTTAATACCTACACCTATACCAAGACCGGCACCCAGACCCGCAAGCCCGATAGCCAAACCGGCACCAAGTTGTGCTAAATCTGATATTGTTTTTGCTTCTACCATTATATTTCTCCTTTCAACTAATGTTCACTTGAAACTGCCGACGTTATATAAGCTATTGTCAGCATCATAAATACAAATGCCTGTATAAAGGCTACGAAAATTTCAAAAAGCATGATAGGAATCGGTGCTATTACCGCAACTAAACCCAATACTACCGAAACTAAAATCTCACCTGCAAGTATATTGGCAAAAAGACGAAGCGCCAAGCTTAACGGTCTTGTAATCATCTCCAGTATATCAACAAGTGTTGTTATTATGCCTGTTATACTAAAACCATGATATATATATCTGAACCCTTTTTCTTTAAATCCCTGATATAAGTAATAAACAAGAACAAGAACCGCAAGAGCTGCCGTAAGATTAATATCATTAGTAGGCGAAGCAAGTTCTCCTTCTTTCAGATGAATTAATCTTAAAGGCAATTGCCCCATTAAGTTAGCGGTTAAAATAAATAAAAACAATGAAGCAACAATAGGTACATGCTTTTGCCCGTCTTTAACCTCCGATAAATTACCGAGGAAAAAATTCATTATACTTTCTGCAGCAGTCTGGGCTTTCCCGGGAATAATATTCAAATTTCGTGTTAAAAAGAAAGAAATTATTATAACAACTGCCATTGCAAACCACATTGTTATTAATGTATCCCAATGAACATGTAAATTGCCTATATACCCTGCCCAATGTTCGTCCATATATATTTCCTTATATATTTCATAATTATGTTAGCACAAAAAAATAAAAAAATAAGATTTATTTTTTAACTTACTTTTATCATTTTTTCTATAGGCTTATATGCCGGCTTAATTATATCTTCCGGCACTGTAATCTCAAATGTTTCATTAATAAGAGAGTTATATATATCTTCCGGTGTTATAAGTTTCATGCTTTGACATACCGCTTTATTTGAAATATGTATAAATTCTTTATCCGGATAATCTCTTTTCAAGCGTTCCGTAACTCCGATTTCCGTAACAATAATAAAGCTTTTTTCACCGGAATTTTTAACATAATTCATAATACCTGTAGTAGAACCGATATAATCTGCTGTTTTTAGCACACCGGCAGTACATTCCGGATGAACAAGAACTTTAGCTTCCGGATGAAGATTTTTTTGTTTTATAACTTCTTCAACAGTTAAATTGTGATGAACAGGGCAATATCCGTCATAACATATTATTTCTGTTTTTTCTATCTTAGATTGAACATAATTTCCGAGATTTTTATCGGGAACAAAAAGAACTTTATCAGAATTCAAAGATTTTACTATATTTACAGCATTAGCGCTTGTACAGCATATATCTGACTGCGACTTTACTTCTGCCGTCGAATTGACATAACAAACAACAGGAGTTGAAGGATATTTTTTCTTAAATGATTTTATTTGTTCAAGATTTATCATATCTGCCATTAAACAGCCGGCATTTTTATCGGGAAGTAATACTTTTTTATCGGGAGAAAGAATTTTAGCGGTTTCAGCCATAAAATATACTCCCGCAAAAACAATAATATCCGCATCTGTTTGTGCGGCCTGTCTGCTTAGATATAAAGAATCCCCGACAAAATCAGCAACTTCATCTATTTCAATATTCTGATAACAATGTGCAAGAATAATTGCATTCTTTTCTCTTTTCAACTTTATAATATTTTTTATAATATCTTTATTTGTCATTTATGTTCCTCATGTAAATATTTATCTATATGTTATACACTAAATAAAAAAAATATGCTATAATGTTAGACCGCGATATAAGCGATTTATTATAAGTGTTATAAAATATTAGATATAGAAAAGGAATTGATATGAGAGTTAGTAATTCTTATGCTGCAATAAGCCCTAAAATCAGCTTTAAAACAAAACAGAATTATAGTAATTTAAATACTTCATCCTCAAGTACAACAGTTTGTGATGAAGGAAACATAGTAAAGCTCGGACTTATCGGGCTTGCAATAATAGGTGCTGCGGCAACAGGAAAAGCGGTTTTAAAACATAAAGGATTAACTCCTGCAAAATTAATAAAAGATACAGGTTCAAAAATTTATGAAAAATTTTCGAATAAACCTCCCGTTGATCCGGCCATAAAAGCATTAAAAGGTAAAAGAGATGCAAAAGCTCTTGAACTATATAATTCAATACAGGCAAAGAAGAAAATAACGTCTCTTCACGATAAAATTCTTTCCGGATATTTTGACGGGAAGCCTAATAAAGTCTTTACTCATATAAGAAGAAATGAAAGAGCTCTTCAACGGCAGATAATTCATAATGGATATAATTATTAAAAAAGCATTAAATACACATAATCTTACACACAATGAAATTACCCGGCTGCTAAAATCGGATGATACTGATTTATATAAGGCAGCTGATTATGTATGTAAATCACACAAAAAAAATATTGTTCATTTAAGAGGGTTAATAGAATTTACTAATATATGCAAGTGCAGCTGCTATTATTGCGGCTTAAGATGTGAAAATAAGAA
>CALUSW010000013.1 GCA_944323535.1 Candidatus Gastranaerophilales bacterium
AACAAAACGCTACGAGATTAAAGCAAACCCCGTCCCGACAACGGAAGAAAAACAAACACGGTTTAATAAAGAATTTTTTAATACTTCTTTAGGCTATATCCGCCGCAAGGTAAATATGTCAACAGGCGAAACAAAGGACTTTTTATCGGACCTTCTGCCCGTAATATCCATTGGAATACAATCAGGACAGACCATACCTGTTATTACGTATTCACTGCCGGATTTCACGCAGGACTTAACGACGGAATATCTTGAAACCTTGCAGACGGTGAAGAACGTAACCTCTGAATTTGTACAGGAATGCTTCCTGCAGCTGTCAAACGATTTTCTTCCGGCATCGCAGCTGAGTGCGGATTTAGAGTAGGCTGACTGAACGAAGTGAGGGAATGCCGAAGTAATGAGGGCAAAAGTGAACAACAGACTAAAAGCCGAAGTGAGAAACTTGCCCGAATGGAACTAAATCCAGGGCGCGGATTAAAAATTAATAGCCGGCAGCAAAATTTTTCTTTTCTCCTCCGGTGTTTTCTACTCCGTGAAAACAATGGAGTCGAAAATTCAAAATTTTGTCTGACAGGTAAATCCGCAGTTCAGCTCAACAGGGTAGTTTATTAATGTCACCCTGAACTTGTTTCAGGGTCTTACCGGTGAGAAATGAAATCTTTCAACCGGGCAAATTACCATAATTCCATAATAAGAAAAGGAGTAAAACAAAATGAAAAAACTACTGTTAATAATACTTTTAACCATATCGCTCACGCAGGCGGTATGCTTTGCAGCGGAAGAAACACAAAAAGCCGAGCAGAAAACAGACGATAATATAGCTGCAATATCAGTTCAAAAACAGCCGTTGAACGAAAACTCAAAACAAAAGATAACAAAAAATATAGCTTGCATTATCATTCAAGTTAACGGAAAAGTAAAAGACAATGAAAAATAAAGAACAAATAGTTGATATCTCTTTTTCCTCCGTCCCCGATGTGAGGGTAAGAGTTATAAAACCTTCTGATACAAAAGCTGTTATTGAGAATAAAAAGAAGTATCCCTTTGAACTTCACAGTTCTATTGATATTAAAGTATTAACGACAAAAAGAGAATTTGAATTTACAATCTTTAACGGCTACACGTGGAACGGTGCGGATATTCCCCGTCTTTTCTGGCGGTCGATAGGCTCAAGAACCGATAACGAATTTTTAATCGCTTCAATGCTGCATGATTATTTGCTTGAATTTAAAGTATATATGTTAAATCAGGTACTTGAAAACTCAATATCGGTAAAAGAATACAGGCGCCTAACCTCATTGATATTCAGACATATTCTAAAAGAACAGGGAACAAATACAATTAAAGCAAACATTATGAGCTGGGCTGTTCAGGTGTTTCAAATGACAATCAACGGGAGAGCATGGAAAAATGTTTGAAGATAAGGGAAATCGGAAGAAAAATGTTGACAAGCTATGAACTTTTATTTTGTGTTTTTGTTCAAATATTGACAGCCGGCATATGTATAGGCGTATACAAAAGTACTGTAGCATTTATGCAGCAGGAAATAGCCGAACTTAAACAGGATATGAGAAAATATAATAACGTACTCGAACGTCTTATACACGTTGAAGACAGTGTTCAAAGTGCACATAAAAGAATTGATACAATTGAAGAGATCAGATATTAGAAAAATATTTTAAAAAGGAGGCTTTAATAAGCCTCCTTTTTTAGACATCCGGAAGATCGCCTTTTACTATGGCCATTTCATTTGTTTCCAGATTGAATTCTTTGCATAAAGCTTTTATAGCTTCTTTTGATTTATCTTTATCAACAAGACAACTGATTTTTATTTCACTGGTAGAAATCATCTTAATGTTAATATCTTTTTCTGCCAGTGCTTTAAACATATCTGCGGCAATGCCCGGTCTGTCAACCATTCCTGCCCCGACTATAGATACTTTGGCTATATCTTTATCAATTAAAATTTCACCATCTTTAACAGTATCTTTATCATCCTCTTTTAAAATTTTTATGGCTGAATCCAAATCATCGGCATCAACGGTAAATGCTATTGAGTTTTTTCCGTTGCTTGCAAGTGACTGGATAATCATATCAACACTTATATTGTTTTTTGCTAAAGAACCGAATAGTTTTGCTGCAGTACCTGGAATATCAGGAAGATTTGCCAATAAAATTCTTACCTGAGATGTATCAGCGGCAACACCTGCAACAGGTTTATATATTTCCATATTTTCTACTCCTATAATTAAAGTGCCAAGGTTATTCAATTTAAAAGAACTGCGAACCCTTAAAGGAACGCCGAATTGTTTTGCTGTTTCAACCGAACGAGGATGCAATACGTTTGCACCCACTCTTGCAAGTTCGAGCATTTCTTCATAAGAGATAACATCTGTTTTTTGAATATTAGGTACAATTCTCGGGTCAGTTGCATAAACTCCTTCAACATCGGTATATATGTCGCATCTGTCAGCTTTAAGTGCCGCGGCTATTGCAACTGCAGAGGTATCAGAACCGCCTCTTCCTAATGTTGTTATTTCTCCTTCCGGAGTAACTCCCTGAAATCCTGCAACAACTATGATATTTCCTTCTTTTAAATATTTTTTAAGTTTTTCTGTTTTTATATCAACAATTCTTGCTTTGGAATGTATATTTTCAGTTATAATTCCAACCTGCTGCCCGTTCATACTTACTGCTTTATATCCGTTTGATTGAATAGCCATTGCCAGTAAAGCAATAGATACCTGTTCTCCTGTAGATAAAAGCATATCCATTTCTCTGGAATCTGGATTATTCGTTACTTCTTTCGCAAGTTTTATAAGATAATCAGTTGTATGTCCCATTGCAGAAACAACTACTACAACATCATTTCCTTTTTCTTTTTCTCGTATAACGGCTTTAGCAACATTATGAATTTTTTGGGGATCCGCAACCGATGTTCCGCCGAATTTTTGTACAATTATTCCCACTTCTGCTATCCTTTATTAATGTTTAGTGTTTTACTAATATATGCGTTAATTCCTTTTTTGTCAAAATCTTCAACATCAATTTCATTTAATTTATTTAAATAGAAATTAAGCATGTTCTCATTATAGTTTGAGGGAGCCTGTTCTACAAGTATTTTGTATGCAAGATAAGATAAATATAAAATTAAAGGTGTATTTTTTTCAGTTTCATTAAAAGAGTGAATAATATTTAAAGCTTCTTGCGGTTTGTTTAAATTAATTAATGCATGTAATTTTATAAGTTTTGCATCTTGATTTTCCGGATATTCCGAAAGAAGCATATCTGTTTTTTCTATTGCATCTGAATATAAGCCTGATTTAAATCCGGTAAGTGCATATACAAGCAAAACTTTTTCAGATTTTCGATTTAATTGATAAGCATTTCTTATTTTTCTCATTGCTTCTTTTGTATTACCGACAGTAAGCAAATTAACAGTATAATTAATCAAAGCTTCCAAATGGTTAGGATAATATTCTACCGTTTTGTCATAGTAATACAGACTTTTTTTAAATTTTCCGAGTTTATAATAGCAATTTGCAACATAGAAATATAAATAAGCTTTTTGCGAAGATATTTCTATTGCATTCAAAAATATTTGAATTGCTTTCTCATATACTTTTTCTTCATATAATATTATTCCAAGGTCTGCAATGGCCTGAGTATTTTTAGAATCAATGCTTATTGCTCTTTCAAATAACTCTTTTGCTTTATCATAATTTTTTTCTTTGTAAAAGCATACACCGAGCCGGTATAGAGCAATTGAGGAGTTATTATTTTTTTCGAGTGCTTTATTTAGCTTTTCTTTTGCTTCTTCAATTCTAGAAAGTCTGAGGAGTGTAATTCCCCAGGAAAGAAAAAATTCAAAATCATCGATGTTTTTTTCGTTGCCTTTTTCAAGAATCTTTACAGCTTCGTCTGTTTTATTCATTGAAATGTAATTTTGCGCCAGTAATATGTATATTGAAGGATTTTCCGAATCGTCCTCCAATGCCCTTCTTGCATATTCCAAAACCGCATTATAATTCTTTTCTTTTTTATAGCAAAGTGCAAGATAATAATTTAAATTTTTATAATCAGGTTTTAGTTTTTCAAGGTTTTTAAATTCAAAAAATGCTTCTGAAATTTGATTTGTTTCAAATAGCATAACACCGAGTAAAAAAGAAGCATGGGTATTCATAGGGTTTAACTGTTTTGCTTTTTTGAACATTTCTATTGCTTTATGCTTTTTTTGCTGTTTTGCATAAAAAATTCCGTAATTAAGATATATTTCGGAATCTGAAGGTGTGAGTTTAAGTGCTTTTTTTAATGAGTCTTCAGCTTCTTCAAACCTGTCAACAGCGATATAAACGCACCCTAAAATAAGATATGCATATGCATTTTGAGAATCTCTTCTTATTGCTTCTTTGAGAGTATATTCAGCTTTTTCATAGTTTTTTATTTTTGCATAAATAACACCTAAACTTATGCATGGTTTAGGATTCTGTCCTGACATTAACACTGCGGTTTCAAGTTTTTCTATGGCGGTATTAAAATCTTTTATGTTGGCAAAATACATTCCCCAGTTTGTATATGCCAGAGAAGGCATTTCTATATTATTTGTAATTTTCAGATATTGTGATGTATATTCATCAAATTGCTGGATTTTTTTTAATATCTGCTTAAAAAATTGAATCATAATACTAAATCCGTAATTTCGCGAAGAACTCCGCTGCCGCCTGCTGCAGCTGCAATATATATTCCTTTTATTTCTTTTACCGCATTATGGGCGTTTTGTACCGTTACAGGATATTTTACATATTTGAGACAATCAATATCATTAATATCATCTCCCAAATAAATTGTATTTCCCGGTTCTAATTTATATTTATCTAAGAGATGTTTCAGTATTTGAATTTTGTTTCTTTCATTTTGAAAAGTATCTATAGCGGGAAATTTTTCTTTTAATATATCAATGGCGGCAGATTTTTCACCAGACAAAATTGCAAATTTTATATTTTTTTTGAGAATTATTGATATTGCCATTATGTCTTTGTAATCTATTTGTTTTGCTGTTCTTCCGTCGGAAAATACGGTTAGTTTTCCATCAGTGAAAATACCGTCAAAGTCACTTACAATAATTTTGATGTTTTTTTTCGGAAAAATAATCTTTTTCATTATTAAATTTAAGCCCACAATTAAAATAACAGACCAGTGTTATTATATCATAGTCGGTAAAAAATTTGTGATAAAAGAAAACGGTGCAGATTATTTTGTAAGTACGAATTTTAATTGCGGGATTATAATTTTAAGTAAAGTTACAGAAATATGAAAAAACGACTTGATTTAAAGTTATGCTTATGATTTGATTAAAAAGGATCCGGTAATTATCCTCTTTTAAGTTACGGATTCAACGGCTGCAAAAGCTATTTAATAGCAAGTGCATATTAAAATGGAGAATAAACCGCATGGTTAAAATAAGATTAAAAAGAATGGGATATAAAAAAAATCCGGTATACAGAATAGTTGTTTTAAATTCTACAACCAAAAGAGAAGCAGCTCCTATTCAGCAGCTTGGTTTTTATAATCCCAAAACAAAGGAAATGCAGTTAGATAAACAATCTGCATTGGATTGGATAAAAAAAGGTGCTCAGCCTACTCAAACTGTTCAATTTCTTATTAACAACTGCAGTGATGAAGGTAAGTTAAATTATGTTAAGAAAGAAACAGTTAAATTGTCTAAGAAAGCACAGGCAAAATTAGAAGCAGAGAAGGCTGCTGCAGAATCGGCTAAAACTGAAGAAGTTTCAGCTTAATAGTTTTTTACAGGGAAAGAGAACACTTATTTACCGCTTTAACAAAAGCGGTTTTTTTTTATGTTAAAATTATCCGGTAATAAAGGATTTATATGAGTAATACGGAAATAATAATACTTGCATTTGCTCTTGCATTGGACGCATTTATTGTGAGTTTTTCATATGGATTGATTATTTATAATTCCAGGCTTAAAAATTCACTGCTTTTATCAGTTTTTTTTGGTTTTTTTCAATTTTTAATGCCGGTTATCGGCTGGCATTTGACGGGATTTGTTTATTCCGTTTTGGAATTGTATGCTAAATGGGTAGTTTTTTGCGTTTTTATTTTTCTCGGAACCAAATTTTTAATAAGTGCTTTTAAAAATCATAATGAAGAAAACAATATAAATTGTATTTCTTTATTGTGTTTGTTGTGGCTGGCATTTGTAACAAGTATAGATGCTTTAGGTGCAGGAATTTCAATCAGATTTACAGGTATATCAATAATAAAACCGGCTGTTATAATTGGAATAATTACTTTTATATTATCATTCTTTGGTTTTTGGATTGCTAATATATTTAAACGACTGCCGGTAAAATATCTGGAAATAATAGCTGCATTGTTATTAGTGTATCTGGCATTCAAAGCGGTAATATAATATATTTGTGTATATAAAAAACTTTTAAATATGTATTGCGAAATAAAAACTTTTCATGTAGTATATATTTTGAAGCGAAAACTTCTTATAATTGCGGAAGTAGCTCAGTTGGTAGAGCATCTGCCTTCCAAGCAGAATGTCGCGGGTCCGAGTCCCGTCTTCCGCTATTTTTTAGGGTTGTGCGGCGGCATGGCCAAGTGGTAAGGCAGAAGCCTGCAAAGCTTTTATCCCCCAGTTCGAATCTGGGTGCCGCCTTTTGTTATAAATTTTAAATTGTAAATTCTTCGACAAGTAAAAATTCATGCATATGATTGACGTAAAATTAGGTAAAACCGCTTAAACTTGTTATAATTATTGTATGAATGTTAACAAAAAAATTTTTTTGAAATAAATTTGCCCATTTTGGTTAATACGTGTAGAATATAAAAAGAAGCTTATTCGTAATAAAGAGTGAGAGATATGGTAGATAATAAAGAACAGTGGGAAGATATAGAATATACTGATGATGCCGGAAGTGATTCTTCTTATGATTCAGAAGATATTGGTCCAGAAAATGAATATCATGAAAGTGACTATGAGCAGGAATATGAAGATTATGAAGACGAAGAAGAACCAAAAAAGAAAAAAGGGAATCCTCTTCCTCTGCTGTTGTTGTTTTTAATTTTGATAGGGGTTATAGCCTTTGTACTGGTAACCAAGTTTGGAATCGGGCGTTCTGGTCAGCAGCAGGATAATACAGTTGCAGCTAGTAGCCCTGCCGTTGAGCAACAAATGGATAATAATACAGCATCTTCTTCAGATGATTTAGCTAATTCGTTTTTTAATGAAGCCGGCGGCGATACTTCTGATATGATGAGTATTAATTTTAATGAAAATGGTGATGCAAATGTAAATGTTTCGACAGGTGAAGGAGATATTGTTGCTACTGTTTCAGAGCCTGCTGCAGATGATGTAAATGCAAGTGCTGACTTATTTTTGGATGATGTACAGAATGCTGACAAAGGGCAGGAAAATAATGCTATAATGGTTTCTTATAACAAAATTGTAAATGCTAATCCTTTTAAACCTCCTGTTGTAAAGGATAATGACATGCCATATGAAGTAATAAATAATACCCCGTTTGAAATAATAGAACCTCCGGTTACTTCCGTTCCGGATGAAAATTTGACCAGACTTTTGCAAACGCAGATATCCGGTATATTATATGATGAAGAAAGTCCGTCTGCAATTGTAAATTTAAACGGTCTTGATCAGTTTGTAAAAATTGGAGATACTATTTCCGGTTATACAATTCAGGATATAACAAAGGATAAAGTGCAAATCAGCTATAAAAATAACAGCTATGTTGCTGCAGTCGGAGAATTATTTACAAAAGGAGCGTTGGAGAAAAAACAAGCTGTTGATAATTTAGAAAATAAATTTGCAGGAAGATATAAAAACAATAATAATTTAGAGGAGTAAGAACATATATTATGAAAAGAGGTTTAAAAAACATATCAAAGCTTTTATTAGTTACAGGGTGTGTGTCAGTACTTGCGTGTAATATGGCGAATGCGGCTCCTCTTGTATATGATTTGGAACAACCTGCGGTAAGGACTGATTATACTGTCCCCAATAAAATAAGACTGGAGGGAGATGTCCACTTTAATGATAACGGACAGAAAATAAATTTGAGTTTAAGAAATACTGATGTTCAGCAAGTATTAAGAATGTTTGCTGATAAGGCCGGTTTAAATATAGTTTTTCATTCCTCGGCAACAGGTACAGTTACTTTAGATTTAGTTGATGTGAGCCTTGAAGATGCATTTAAAATGGTTATGAAGATGTCGAATCTGACCTATGTTATCAAAGATAAAACCATGCTTGTTGTATCAACAGGAAGTGCGGAAAATCTTAATTTAACAAAGGATAACATAACTATAATTCCGGTTAAATATGCAGATGCTGCATATATTGCGCAGTTCTTAAACACTAATATATTCTCTTTAAATGCACCGGGACTTTCTTATGGTCCGATTGTTTCAACAAATGCAGACAAAAATGAGTTATTGGTATTTGGTACGGATAATGACGTTCAAATGGCAAAAAAAATAGTGGATAAATTTGATAAAAAACCATTAATGACGACATATAGAGTAAATCATACAACTCCGTTTGAAATGGCGAAAATGATATGCGAAACTCTTTTTGATCTTCCTGTTAAAGGAAATATTACCGGTTCCGGAGGAGGCACGGGTAAATATGAATCGGTAATGAATGCGAATATTAAAATCGGGTCGGGACTTAATGCTCCTCAGGAAGGTGCCCTTGGTGCAGGAACTGTTGCCTGCCGGCTTACAAGCGGTATAAGAACTTCCAATATAAATTCTTATCAAACTAAGCCGACTTTGACAATATATGTCCAGCCGGAACTGGGTACTTTAACTCTTGTAGGCGGTAGTGAACAGCAAATTCAGATGGTAAATGATTTTATATTGGAAAATGACAGAAAACAGCCTCAAGCAATATTGGAAATTTCTATTATAGCTTTGACAGAGAAAGGAGTTAGAGATTTTCAGAACTCCTGGACTTATACCGGTAAACATTTAAACATGGCGTTTAATAATACAGGTTTTAGTACTACAAATCCTATTATGTGGCATGGTCCAAGTTATGGTAATGTTGCTCATACGTTGTCCCAAACAATCAGTTATTTAATTGAAAACGGAAAGGGCAGAATGCTTGCAAATCCGAAGATTATTATTACGAACGGTAAAAAGTCAGTTATTGACCTTACTCAGGATTATGTAGAATCGACTACTGTTCAGATACTTTCAAATTATGGTTTCGGTACAGCAGGTACTGCATCCGTTCAAAAAACTTATAATATAGGTGAAGATAACGGTATTAAGATTGAGATATTGCCGTTTATCAGCCCAGATGGATATGTATCTTTAAATATTAAGCCCGATTATGCTTCTATATATGATACTATATATGACACATATATGGATGAGCAGTATATTGCTGCAACTTTGCTGCAAAGACATAATTTAGATTTAAAGAACGTAAGAATAAAAGATGAAGAAACTTTATTATTAGGTGGTATGATTCAACAAACCGAAAATAATTCAACAACAAAAATTCCTATATTAGGTGATATTCCTTTTATTGGTTTCTTCTTCAGAAATCAGCATAAGGATATTACTAAGGAAGAATTATTGATGATGATTACTCCCAGAATTATTAAAGATACCGAAGATGTAGTTGAGCTTTAGGAAATAGTTAAATGACAAGTTCTGCAATCGAAAAAATAAAACCTATAATAGATTTTTCATTAGTATCAAAATTTGATACTAATGATATGCTTTCGGAATTCTATATACCCATTTGTGTGGCAAAGGGTTTTATTTATGTTCTTGCTACTTCATCAGCCAAGCAAAATAATATAACTTCAAAAATTTCAAAAATATTAAGCACCGATAAAATTAATATAAAAGTGATTTCTGATACTGATTTTTCTTCTTTGTTCAGTTATATAAAAAGTAATTTGCATTTAGATACCGTGGAACAATTTACTGATAAAAGTAATAATGCATCTGATGAAAATATGATTCAGCTTAAATATGATGATGACATGTGTCTTGAAGATGAGGGTTTATCTGATTTGCAAATGATTTCCGGTAATGATTCACCTTCAGCGCCGGATGAAAAATACTATTCAAAAAAAATCGGTGAAGTTCTGGTTCAAATGGGTTTTGTTACAAAAGAACAAATATTTAATGCTCTTGTTGAATCAAAGAAGTCTCAGATTCCTTTAGGAACTGTACTTGTGCAGCAGGGTGTGATAAGTCTTGCTGATTTAAAAAAAGCATTGACAGCTCAACAGGGTTATGAAGCAGTTACTCCGGAACAGTTGAAAATTCCGGATTCTGTATTATCAATGCTTCCGGAAGACTTTATTAAATTAAATAAAGTTATTCCGATCAGTTATGATGATAAAGTTCTTGTTGTCGGAATGGTAAATCCTAATGATAAAAAAGTTATCAATGATATCATTTTTTTAACAGGTTTAAAACCGAGTATTCTGATAATTACACATTATGAATTTTCAATGTGTATGCAGAGTATGTTTAATGAAAACAAAAAAGCAACAAGTAAAATTCTGAAAAAAATTGAAAAACAATCTCTTGCTTTTGATAGAGAAGAAACATTATTTGAGCAGGCTCAAAAAGAATTAAAAGATGATTCGAATATTGTTGTAAAATTTGTAAACAAAATTATATCAGACGGTATTGATATGAAAGCAAGTGATATTCATATCGAACCCAGACTTGACGGATATGCCGTAAGATACAGAAAAGACGGTATATTAAGAGAGGTATTAAGGCTTCCAAATAAAACAGAGTCGGCAATATTAACCCGTTTAAAAGTAATTTCGAAGATGAATATTGCAGAACACAGACGTCCGCAGGATGGTTCATTTTCTATTACATATAAAGAAAAAGATTATGACTTCAGAATTAATACCCTTCCTGTCGGGGAACAGGAAAAAATGGTAATAAGAATTCTTGCTCCTGCAGTTTCTATGGCCAGTTCAAAAGATGAGATGGTTCTTGTTGGTGCATCAAAAGAGGAAACAGAACTGATAAAAAAGATGGAAAGTGTACCAAACGGTATTATTTTGACAACAGGTCCTACCGGTTCAGGTAAAACAACTACATTATATACATTATTAAAAGCTATAAATGATGAAAAAATAAATATAACTACGATTGAGGATCCTATAGAAATAAGAATTGACGGTATAAATCAATCACAAATTAATACAAAAGCCGGTATTACATTTGCGTCTTGTATGCGTGCTATTTTAAGGCAAGACCCTGATGTTATACTTGTAGGTGAAATCAGAGATATTGAGACTTTGGAAACAGCGATATCGGCTGCGTTAACCGGTCACCTTGTTTTGTCAACCCTGCATACAAATTCGGCTGCATCTACAATTACCAGACTTATAGATATGGGAGCAAAGGATTATCTGGTTTCTTCCACATTAGTCGGTATAATAGCGCAACGTCTTGTAAGAAATTTATGCCCTCATTGCAGAACACAGTATTATCCCACACGAGAAGAAGCCGAACTTGTTATTGCCGGTGGTGAGAAAGAAATACAGGAGTTTATGAAAACCCCCGTATATAAACCGAATGGCTGTGATAAATGTAATTTCGAAGGCTATGCAGGCAGATTGGGTGTATATGAAATTATGCCTATAACAAAAGAAATTAAGAGATTGATTGCTCAGGGTGCGCATGATATTCAAATAGAAGAAGCTGCTATAGGAGCAGGTATGAAGACTTTGCAGCAGGCATGTTTAAAACATATTGTTGAAGGAAGAACGACCATATCTGAGTTTGTTCGTGTGCTTGGTCCTGTTAAAGAGTGAGGTAGGCAAGTATGACCAGATACGAATACGAAGCTGAAAAGTGGAATGGTGAAAAAGTAAAAGGCAGAATAGATGCAAAGTCTCAGGCAGAAGTTAAAGCCAGAGTCCGCAACATGGGCTATAAATTGATTTCTGTTAATGAATTTACTTCAAATCAGCTTGGCGGTAAACCGGCAACTTTACAATCTTTAACGTTAAAGGAAAAAATTGATTTTACACAAACATTTTTGACTTTAAATAAAGCGGGGCTTCCTATTATTGAAAGTTTAATTTTTATTGAAAAGGATGCAGCTTCCAGACAGGTAAGACTTCTGGCGCAAGAAATAAAAAAACAGATTATAGCCGGTTATACGCTTTCTGATACTATCTCAAAATACCCGAATTTATTCGGACATGTATATATTGGTCTCGCTAAAGCCGGTGAAGATTCAGGTGAAATAGATAAAACTTTTGAACGTTTAATAGAACTTTTGAAAAAACAGGGCGATATTAAAGGCAAGGTAATTTCTGCATTAACTTATCCTATATTTGTAATACTACTTGCGATTGCTGTTGTTCTTGTAATGTTAATGTTTGTATTTCCTGCTTTTAAAGATATGTTTGCCCAGCAGGGGAAGCAGCTTCCTGCTATTACACAATTTTGTATTAATTCAGGCGAGTTTCTAAAAGATAAATGGATGGTAATTCCATTAGCAATAATAGCAATAGTCGGTTCTTTTATGTATTTATTGCGCTGGGAACCCTCAAAACGTAAAATTGACGAGTTTTTATTGAAAATTCCTTTGATTTCAGAACTTGTTAAGGCTGCAGCTTTTTCAAACTTTCTTACAGTCCTGCAGATAGCATATGATGCGGGTATCCCTATTATTGAATGTTTATATTTATCAAGAACTACATTAGATAATTCTGTTATGCAGGACGCAATAAAAGTGTCTATAAAAAAAATGCAGGCAGGTGCTCATTTATCTGAATCATTAAAGGCTGCTAATATCTTCCCCAAAATGATATTATTTATGGTGTCTACCGGTGAACAATCAGGACGTTTGGGTGAGTTAATGACCCAATGTGTACAGCACATTGACCAGCAGCTGGATTTGATTATTGATACTCTGGGTAAATTAATAGAACCTATATTGCTGATATTTATAGGTGTTGTTGTATGTTTTCTTGCTTTATCTTTATACTTACCATTATTTCAGTCGTACTCTGTATAGGAAAGGACATTATTCAATATGAATGAAGAAAATAATTTAGATGAAAACAGCAGTTTCATAACGGGAATTTGGTCAGAGAGAGTTCTTGTTATAACTAAAGATTATCAGATTAAAGGTAATGTATTTATGCCAAAAACCGGCAGAAAAAACAGAGTTCTTTCCGACATATTGAACGGGGCAAAGCGTTTTGTTGCAATAAAAAATTGTGAAGTTATACATAGAGAGTTTCCGAACCGTAAGGCAGAAACACATGACTTTTTGCAATTGAATTTAAATTCAATAATATTGTTAAGACCTTTAAATGAAGAATAATACTTGATTTTTTAATTTGTTTATGTGAGTATATAGTCATCGGAAGGGCTATTAGCTCAGGTGGTTAGAGCGTACGCCTGATAAGCGTAAGGTCCCTGGTTCGAGTCCAGGATGGCCCATATTTATAAAAAGAGCCTAAAAGAGCTCTTTTTTAGTATTTTATAGATTTGTAGTAAATCTTATATCCGATAAGACTATGAAACAAGTTCAGAGTGACAACAAATTTATGATTGTCATTCAGAATTTTACCATTTTAAAATTAAAACTTCAAATTGCTCAAATGCTGAACCGGTCTTGAATTTTCTTTACAACTCAGGCAATCTGCTTCTTTGATTTGCTTTGCGCTCACAGTACTTCGCCTGCGGGGCTTTGCCCCTGTCGGCTTCTTCTGTTCGCTTACCGGACTCGTTTCACTTCGTCTGTCCGCAAATCCGCTACATTTCGTAAAAACTTTCCGGCTTTTACTACATTTCATCTGTTTCCAGCCTTTTCAGCATTTCGCTTCACTTCAGCTTACGTTAAGTCCAAAGTTCAGCATTGATATGTTATATAATTATGTTTTTTATACGCAATGGAAGAATATTTGATTTTATTATATAATTATATATATTTATTCTAAGGCTTATTTATGAAACACCTTATTTGTAAAAATTTAAATACTTCTATTTGTTTTAACTATAAGGAAATAGGAATTACATATTGTACATTGACCAATGCGACAAACGGTTTGGGCTGGCCGAAAATTTCCGGAGAAGTATTTAACGGCAGAACAATCGATTGGGATAAATTTTTTCAGGAACGTGCAAAAGAAATAGATCTGATTAAACAATCGACGCCCAGAAGAGAATGCGCAAATTGCCAGCAGATAGAAGAAGATGAATTTATTGATGATAAAAAAATTCATTATGTACTTCTTTCTCCGTGGCAGGTTTGTAATTCTGATTGTATATATTGTCTCGGGCATGCGCAGCCTATATCTCCTAAAGCTAAAAATTATAATGAATATTATCAAGAATTCATTGAGCCTTATAATATGCTTGAAATTATTAAGGATATGATTAATCATAATGTGCTTGATAAAGATGCGGAAATTGATTTTGCCGGCGGCGAACCGACATTATACCCTAAATTCGATGAGATTTTAAATTTCTTTATAGAAAATGATTTTAAAAATATAATTATACATACGAATAATATACAATATTCTAAAATCATTGAAAAAGGCATAAAAAATAATGCTGTAAGTCTTATGATATCTATTGATGCAGGAACAAAAAAATGTCATAAAGCGGTTAAAAGAGTAGATTCATTTGATAAAGTATGGAATAATTTCAAGAAATATTCCAAAGCCAGACCAAAAGAATATAATAGACGCCTTTGTACCAAATATGTTATAGTTCCCGGTGTTAATGACAGCAAGAAAGAACTTGAGGAATTTATAAAACAATCAAAGAAAAACGGGGCTACACAAGTTGCATTAAATGTTTATAATCAATTATTAAATAATATGAATTATGAAGAAAATTTATTGAAACATTTAGTTGATTTATCAAATTTTATGATAGAACAGGCAAAGAAAAACAATATTCCATATACTTTATTCCCAAATATAAGCTATGTATATGAAAAACTGAATATTCGTATACCTTAAAGATATTGCAAAAAAAAATGAAACAAATAAGCTTTGTTTCATTTTTTGTTATTTTGAAATATTCGATTTTATATTATTCGCTTTCAGCAACAACAGTAACTATTTGATTTCCGTAGCTGTCAACATGCCCGTCTGTTTTTTCAATTATATATCTTAGTCCCTCTTTACCTTCAACAGCCTTTTGCGCAGCTTCTAAAGCCCTGTCAAAGTTTGTATATTCACCTATTTGTTTCCTTGTGAATTCCGAGTAGTCTTTTTCAGTAATAACATGAAACATAATTAATATTCTCCTTTTTTATAAATTTTAACTAAATTAAAAATTTTCTTTGAATTTCAAATAACTGATATGTATTCTCCATAAGCATGGCAATAGTCATTGGCCCAATTCCTCCCGGAACAGGTGTTATATACGAAGCTTTAGGCGCAGCCGAAATGAAATCTATATCTCCTGTTATTCCGTTTTGTGTTCTGTTTATACCAACATCAACAATAACAGCACCTTCCCTGATAAATTCAGAGGTTATAAAACCTGCTTTTCCTGCTGCTGAAATAATAATATCCGAATTTAATGCCGGCTCTTTCAGATTTTTTGTATAACTGTTTGCCATTGTAACAGTTGCATTTCTTTGCTGCAGCATAAAAGAAACGGGTTTACCTACAATATTTGACCTTCCTATAACAAGAACATTTTGTCCGGCAAGAGTAATATTATATTCATCAAGCAGTCTTATTATTCCTTTTGGTGTGCAGGGATATACATAAGGTTCATAACCTAAAGCAAGCCTTCCGAAATTAAAGGATGTAAAACCGTCAACATCTTTTACAGGATCAATAGCTTCCAGAATTTTTTGTGTATTTATTCCTTTTGGAAGAGGAAGCTGTATAAGAATTGCATTTATGTTTGTGTCTTCATTCAGAATGAAAATGTGCTCCAGAATATTTTCTTCCGTAACATCTTCCGGAAGCGGGATTACAACGGATTCAAAACCAATGTAGTGTGCTTTTTTTTGCTTATTATTAACATATATACAGCTTGCCGGATTATTACCTGCCAATATTACTGCGAGCTTAGGCTTTTTTGTAAGTTCTGCGGTTTTATTTTTAAGTTCTTCTATAATTTTATTTGCCGTATTTTTTCCGTCTAATATTATTGTCATTGTATTTCTTCTTGTTGTGGTATGTTTAGTCTGTAATATAGCTGCTCAATTGCATTTTTAACAATAGATGATTCCTTTGAAACTCTGTTTTCTTTTAACAAATCATCTTTTGGAATTGTTCCGAGGATTGTCAGGTCATATTTATTAAGCAGTTCAAGCAAAGGCTCGATTTCTTGTTTATTAACTTTATTTAAAATAACCCCGAGTTGTTCGCCGGCTGCATATTTTGCACTGTATTCTTCTATTCTTTTTGCAAGATGAACGGAAGCTTCATTCGGTCTTGCTATTACGAGGGTTACATTTATGGGAATATCAACCAGCTGATAAAGATATTTCAGGTCAAATTCGCAATCAAATATAACAAAGTCATATCTGCTTATTAATTTAACAAGAGCATCATTAATTTGTCTTGTTATGGGGCAGCGGCAGTCTTTTGAGCCTATAAGCCACGATACGATTATGTCTGTATTGTCATCAAGTGGAACAAGTATATCTTCTAACGCCCATTCAATATATTCCTGCTTGGTCATATTTTCAGGTATTCCGGTTTTATATTCATGTTTACCGCTGCGTATTCCGTATATCGTTTGCCGTATATCTTTTCCGAAACTGTGACCGAGTTCCCCCGTTAAATCATTATCAAATAATAAAACGGATTTATCAGGATTTTTTTCCCGTATTACATGCCATAAAGCTTTCGTAATTGTTGTTTTCCCGCTTCCGCTTTTTCCTGTAATCGCAATAGATACTGTCATTAAAATCTCCGATATATCCTGATATTTAGCTGTAATTCCCAATAAATGGAAATTCTTCTAATATTATATCAAAAATTTTACAAATAAGAATTTTATAGATTTGTATCTTATTTTATATTTAAAAATTTATGGACTTGAGGTATTAATCGTACATTGTTATATTTGCTTATAATATTATAAAATACTTTATATATGGTGTTGCTGCTTAATTTTAGTATTTCTCCATCCATTTTGGGCTGTAATATTATTAAAAGATTATTAATTTGAGCAATTTCAATTGTTTTGTTTATTTCTTCATCGGTAATATTTTCATCAAAAACCATTTTAAGGAAAATTTCTTTGTTATTTTCAACGGCAATTTTTATAAAATTTTTATGCTCATTAAATAAATCAGTCATTTTAGAGCATGAAGGCAATTTTATGTCCATAGAAATAATATCAATATATTGAATTATTTGTTTTAGGTTATCGTATAAAGTTCCGTTTGTTTCAAGATATACCGGTTTATTTAGCAAAGGTAAAAATTCTGATAGAAAAGCGGTTTCCATAAGAGGTTCTCCGCCGGTAAGACTTATTGAGTGTATATTTTTATAATTTTTTACAACTGTATACAGTGTTTCTGCAGTGTATTCTTTTAAATCCGTTTCAAAGTCAGTATCGCAATAGAAACAATTAAGGTTGCATTTGCCAAAACGGATAAATAACTGGTTAACCCCGATATAAGGACCTTCCCCCTGAACAGATTCAAATATTTCTTTTATAAATGTTTTACAGTGCATTATTTATATCTTTTCTAATATTATTTGCGGAAAGTTCTTTTAATTTATTATACAGTTCTTTTTCCTTTTCCGTAATTGTTTCCGGCAGTTTTATTAAAACTGTAATTATAAGGTCGCCTTTCTTTTGTTTTGATTTATTATCAAGACCAAGTCCCGAGAGTTTTAATTTTTGTCCTGAAGAGGTCATTGGAGGGATTTTAACGTTAACATTACCTGTTGGCAGCGGAATTTTAATTTCTGCCCCTAATACCGCTTCAAATGGTGTTATGGGAAGATTACATAAGATATTAAGTCCTTCCGTTTTAAAATAAGGATTTTTTTCTATATTAATAATAAGATATAAGTCTCCGTCCTTACCGCCGTTTATGCCTTTATTTCCCTCTTGTTTAATACGTACTTTAGAACCTTGTGAAACTCCTTTGGGAATTTTTACGTTTATTTTTTTTTGAAGTGATAGAATGCCTTCTCCTTTGCATAAAGGACATTTACTGCCGTTGATAAATTTTCTTCCGCTGCAGTTCGGGCATGGCTCCGTATGCAGAATGTTAACTTTTCTGTTTGTTCCGTTTATTGCTTCAAAACAGGAAATTGTTAAATCCAGCTTTATATCTTCTCCGTTAATTGCGATTTTAGGTTCTTTTTTGGCGGAAGATGCTGTTTTTTTAGAATGAAATAATCCTTCCAATGCTTCATTTATTGATTGTGAAAAAGATTCTGATGTATTTGTTCTTTGTTTTGCCTGTCTTATATATTCTTCATATTTATTTTTTTTGTCAGCGGTTGTTTGTTGATATTCTTTTCTTATTTTTTCTTTGTAAAAGCCGTGAAGTATATCATATTTCTTTCTTTCTTCTTCATTTGAAAGAACTTCATAAGCTTCTTGTATTTCTTTAAATTTTAAAACATCGGCAGTTTTTCCCGCAACATCGGGATGATATATTCTTACCAGTTTTCTGTAGGCAAGCTTAATATCATCAAATGATGCGTCAAAATTTATATTTAATATTTTATACAAATCTTTATTATAATAATTAGCCAAATCGCGCTCCTTTTATCATTTTACGGAAGATATAAATTTTTTCAAATAAAATTTAAAATTAATATACTTTTTTTTACAACCAAAACATATTAAAATATAGTTTGTAAAAATACTATTGGTTAGGGGTAATAATCATGGAAATAGAAGAAATAAGGAAAACAGACAAAGAAATTGCCGGTTTAATAGAAAAAGAGCTTGAAAGACAGCAGACAACAATAGAATTAATAGCAAGTGAAAATTTTACATCCAAAGCTGTAATGGCAGCATGCGGCAGTGTTTTAACAAATAAATATGCTGAGGGCAAACCGTATAAGAGATTTTATAACGGCTGTGAAAATGTGGATAAAATAGAAGAACTTGCCCAGGAACGCGCAAAAGAATTATTTAATGCAGAACATGCTAATGTTCAGCCTCACAGCGGTGCCCAGGCTAATATGGCTGTTTTTTTGTATGCCGTAAAACCGGGCGATACTGTAATGGGAATGGATTTATCAAACGGCGGGCACTTAACTCACGGTTCTCCCGTTAATTTTTCGGGTTTGTATTTTAATATAGTTTCTTACGGAATAAATGATAAAGGTGAAATTGATTATGACAATGTAAGGGAACTTGCATTAAAACATAAACCAAAACTAATAATATGCGGTGCCAGCAATTATTCAAAAATAATTGATTTTAAAAAATTCAGAGAAATAGCGGACGGGGTCGGTGCATATTTAATGGCGGATATTGCGCATATTGCAGCTCTTGTGGCGACCGGAATTCATCCAAATCCCTTTCCATATGCTGATTTTGTAACAACAACTACTCATAAAACCTTGAGAGGTCCCAGAGGCGGAATTATAATGTGTAAAAAAGAACATGCTATGGGGATAGATAAAGCAGTTTTCCCGGGTATTCAAGGAGGACCTCTTGAGCATATTATTGCAGCTAAAGCGATTGCTCTAAAGGAGGCTTTATCTGACGACTTTAAAACATACGCAAAGCAGGTTGTCTTAAACGCAAAAGCACTTGCAAAGTCATTAATGGACGAAGGTTTGGATATTGTCGGAAACGGAACGGAAAATCATTTAATGACTCTTGATTTGAGGAAATTAAATAAAACAGGTAAAGATATTGCAAATATTTTAGAACATGTGGGCATAACTGCAAATAAAAATACGGTTCCGAATGATCCGCAGAGTCCTTTTGTAACAAGCGGTGTAAGGCTTGGCTCACCTGCAGTTACAACAAGAGGTTTTAAAGAAGAAGATATGAAAGAAGTCGGCAAAATTATAGCAGAAGCCGTTAAAATATCCGATTCTCCGGATGAAAACAAGATAAAAGAACTCAAAGAACGTTCTTTGGCTCTTTGTAAGAAATACCCGCTGTATAAGGATTAATTATGACTTTTCTTCAATTATCCGAAGCGAATATAATAGGTTCGGTTATAGCTTTTATAATAGGATTATTTCTGGTTCCTTTAATAATTGTTTTTTCAGAGAAAAAGGGGTTAATGGATAAACCTAACGAAAGAAAAATACATTCCCAGCCTATTCCGAGGCTTGGAGGCGTCGCAATATGGTTTTGTTCAATGCTTTCGTTTTTGTCGCTTATAATATTAAGCTATTATCCTTACAGGTCGCTATTATCGGGGATACTTCTCGGCAGCTCGTTGATGTTTTTACTCGGACTTACGGATGATTTATTTTCTCTCGGCGCAAAATTTAAGTTTGTAATACAAATTACCATAGCTTCTATTGTATTTTGTCTCGGCGTTAAAATAAGTACTCTTTATATTCCTTTTATGGGAATGGTGGAAATTCACCCTGTTCTTTCTTATTTTGGAACAATAGCGTGGATTGTCGGAATAAGTAATGCGGTTAACTTTATAGATGGTGTTGACGGACTTGCCGGGTCTGTCATTACAGTTAGTTCCGTTACTCTCGGGCTGATTGCAACAGCGCTTATTCCGTCTGATACCGTAAGTTCTTTAATTGCATTTATACTTGCAGGATCCATGCTTGGATTTTTAACTTATAATTTCCATCCGGCAAAAATATTTATGGGTGACTCAGGAGCATTATTTGCAGGATTTATACTTGCAACTTTATCAATAATGTATCAAATGAAAGCTCCCGGTTGGAACATGTATGTGCCACTTCTGGTGCTTGCCGTTCCTATTATTGATATAACGTTTTCTTCAATGAGAAGAATATTAAAGGGCAAATCTCCTTTTGTTGCGGATTCGGAACATATACATCATAAACTTTTGCATCTGGGATTATCACAAAATAAAGCGGTATTGGTTCTTGTTATCTTTTCAATATTCACAGGCTGGCTTGCAACCTATATTGCGGCGTCCGATACTACAAAATATTTCATTTATGCTGTTATAATATCTACTGTAATGATTATACTCAACAGACATGCAAAAATCGGTGAAGGAAAATAAATAATGACTGTAAGAAAAATAGTAAAATACGGAACACCTTCTTTAAGGGAAAAGTCAAAAGAAGTACATAAAATTTCAAAGAAAATTCAGCTGCTTGTGGAGGATTTATATGATACTTTATATGCTCTTAACGGAGTGGGGCTTGCGGCACCTCAAATCGGCGAAAATCTGAGAGTTTTTGTTGTAGATGTCGGAACAGATCCTAAAACAATGAATCCTATTACTTTTATAAATCCTAAAATTTTGAAGAAAGAAGGTGCGGTTAATTCTTATGAAGGATGTTTAAGTTTTCCGGAAGCTTATACGAATGTAAGAAGATATAAATATGTAAAAGTTAAAGCAACTGACATAAAAGGCAGACCGTTTATAATTGAAGCGGACGGCGGGTCTTTATTGGCAAGATGTATACAGCATGAATTTGATCATCTTGACGGAATTTTATTTATAGATCATTGCCGAAACAGATTTGAAGCGGATAAAATTCTTACGGAAAAAGGTTTAGCGCCCGTTGACGCTAATTATCTTCTTGATGAAAAAGAACTGGAAGAAGAAATACAGCATAATCCGCAGCCGGAGGAAAAGAAAGTTGATTAAACTTATCTATCTTGCTACGCCTGATATCGCAGTTAAAGCTCTTGAGAAATTAAATAAAAAGCCTGATATTGAAATTTTAGCGGTTGTAACCCAGCCTGACAGACCTAAAGGAAGAGGGAAAAAACTTGCACCTCCTCCCGTTAAAGTATGTGCATCTGAAAATAATATTGAATGTTTTCAGACCGAAAAAATAAGCAAAGATGCGGAGTTAATTAAAAAATTAAAAGAATTAAATCCTGATTTTTTTGTTACTTTTGCATTCGGTCAAATATTATCACAGGAGGTGCTTGATATACCGAGGATAGCAACTGTTAATCTTCATGCTTCACTTCTACCGAAATATAGAGGGGCAAATCCTATTCAAAGATGCATATATAATGGTGATACTGTAACAGGTATAACGACAATGCTCACTGTTCTGGAACTTGACGCCGGAGATATCTGTGAAACCGAAGAAATAAAAATATCAGAAAATATGACAGATATTGAACTTAAAGATATTATTGCAGATAAATCACCTGAGTTAATATATTCAACGCTTAAAGGTTTATATTTAGGCTGTTTAAAACCTAAAAAGCAGTGTAAAGACGGAATTACGATTGCTAATAAGTTTAAAAAAGAAGACGGTCTTATAAACTGGGATAATTCAGCATTGAACATTCATAATCAGGTGCGTTCAATGGTTGATTTCCCGTGCGCATATACATTTTTTAACGGAAAGATGATTAAGGTAATTGAAACGGAAATCTTAAATACTGAAAATAAAAATTGCAGCTGCGGAGAAATTATAACCGTAACCAAACAGGGAATAGAAGTTAATACAAAATGCGGCTGCCTTCTAATAAAAAAAGTAAAACCCGAAAGTAAAGGAGTTATGGGTGCTTTTGATTTTGCCAACGGTGCAAAAATAAGTAAAAAAATGAAATTCGGAGATTAGTATGTTTCAAAGAGGAATAAGAGGCGCAATAACAATAGATGAAAATACCGAAGAAGCTTCAATTAAAGCCGTTATAGAACTTATCTCAAAAATTCGGCAGGTAAATAATTTTAAAATTGAAGATATTTCTCATGTTATTTTTACTTATACGGAGGATATAGACTGTATTTATCCCGCAAAAGCCGTACGTGATAATTTCCCCGACTGGAAATATGTTCCGATGATGTGTTTTAATGAAATGAAAATTAAAAATTCATTGAAAAAATGCTTAAGAATTCTTATTGTTATTAATACAGAGCTTGGACAAAAAGAGATAAAACATGTATATTTAAAAAATGCAGAGAAGCTGAGAGAAGATTTAAAATAAAAGTATGAAAATATTGATTGTCGGTTCTGATTTAAATGCTTTTTTACTTGCCAGGTATATAAAACTGCAAAACAACAGTCATGATATATTCTTGACGACGGATGAAGCTTGTTATGATGACTCTTATACGCCGTTAAACATAAAAGAAAATGATATATATTCTATTGTTGATTTTGTAAAATATAATCAGATTGAATATACAATAGTGAGTTCTTCTATTGCAATAATAAACGGTATAGCAGATGAATTTAAAAAAGAAAATTTTCCTGTTTTTGCACCTTTTGCAGAAGCAGCCAGAATTACATATTTTACAAGTATTGCAAAAAAGATAATGTATAAGCTTAAAATTAATACTCCAAAGTTTGGTATATTTGACAGAGAAAATTTAGCGGCAGATTATATTCGTAATGCAAAATTTCCTATAGTGATTGAAAATGATTTTACTCTGCTTTCAAGAGAAAGTAATGTATATAATTCATTCAGCAAGGCGAAATTGGGGATACAAAAACTTTTTGAAAATAATAATGAAAAAATAGTTATAGAAAATTACATAGATTCTCCTCCGATATATGTTTATTTTATTACAGACGGATATAATGCTCTGCCTTTAATAAGTCTTGATATGTCAATAAATGATAATTTTACAACAATAACGGCACCTTGTATAAAAATATCGCAAGATTTAATTATTAGTATTCTCCAAAAAGTAATATACCCTTTATTGGATGACATTTCAAAATTTGCTAATGTTTATATGGGTATTGTGGGGCTTAAAATAAAATTAGTAAAAAATTCTTTTTATGTTCTGGAATTTTATAACGGTTTTCAGGATTACCATTTACAAGCTTTTTTATCACTTCTTGATGATAATCTTCTTGATATTTTGTACAATACTACAAACGGCAGTATCGCCGATAGTTATGAATGTATAAACAAGCTGGACGGCTATTCATATACTGTTATTGTAAATAAGAAGGACTTAAACAATAAAGAAATCGAAGAAGATGATTTATTTATGAGTGAAGATAAAGAAAAACAAATATTTACATCTGTTTCTTCTTCTGTGAACGGTGCAAAAAATAAGTTATTCGGTTTCCTGGAGGCGGTTTGCTTCGAAAAATTGATACAGGATATAAAACAATCCGAAGAAGAAAAGGAAATAAGAATTTGAGCAGAAAAGACAAATTTTTACGGCAGTGCGTATCTTGCAGAAAAATGCAGGAAAAAGAAAACTTAATAAGACTGACAAGAGATTTTAAAACAAAAGAAATTAAAATAAATGAAAATAACGAATACTATGGCCGTTCTGTATACATATGTAAAAATATTGAATGTATTGAAAATGCAATTACAAAAAAGAAAATTGAAAAATCTTTAGAAATACATGTTCCCGAAAATTTAAAAGACTGCCTCTATACTGTACTTAAAAAGTAAATTGTGTTACAACTATAATATGGTTGAAAATAATTACGGGAAAATATAATGACAATTGAAAATAAAAGAGTTTATGAACTTGCTAAAGAATACGGGATGACAAATAAGGATTTTATTGAATATCTTGATAAAAAGCTTGATATAAAAGTTAAGTCGCATTCGAGTAATTTAATGCCGTCGCAGATAGAAAAAATAAAAAAATCTTTTGATAAAAATAAAGAGACAGAAACAATAAAAAAACCAAAAGCTTTCATCATAAAAAAAGCAAAGTCTCAAACTAATGAACAAATGCCTGAAACAGAAAATCAGGAAATAAAGGAAAATACTCCTTCCTTGAAGCAAGAATCAATATCTGTTGAAAATAGCAGTCATGAGCAATCTCAAATTAAAAAAGAACAAGAATATACAAAGGAAGAAAATAAACAGGAAGTTCCTCAGATAAGGTCATTATTAGAATATAACAATAAAAACAGCCAGAAAAAACGTCAGGAAATGTTAGCCGGTAAACATAAAAATAATCAAGAAAACGCTAAAATATTTCAGCGAAAAGAGGCTAAACCTGCTCAAAAAACACAATTAGCAGGACAAAAGGATTTGCAAAAGCCAATAAAAGGTGAGAGAAAATTTTCTGCCGATAAAAACAAGAGTGAAGGACAAAAAAGTGTATCAGGGCAAATAAATAAAAGACCCTTGCAGCATCATGTAATTTCTCCTGAAATATATGACGGTAAGCCTTCTTCCGGTACTTCTTTTAAAAAGAAAGGCGTAAAAGAAAAGAAAAAGCAATATAAGGATAAAGAAGAAGAACAAGAATTAATCAGTCTTGAAAAAACTATTTCACAGAAACATAAGAAAAAATCGAAAGATTTAAGTGAATCAGAAAGCGTAAAACAGGTTATTATAAATAAACCCGTTACTGTGGGTGAGTTGGCTGAAAAAATAAAGAAAACGCCGGCAGAGATAGTTAAATATCTTATGATGCAGGGAATTCTGACAACTGTAAACGAAGTTATTTCCGTTGAAACCCAGAAAAAAATATGTGAAAGTTTTGAACTTGAAATTTTAGAAGAGGATTTAAACGAATATATCGAACAGGAATTAGAAAAAGAAGAGAAAGCAAATGCAATTAAAAATGTAGATGAGTCTCTTCTTGAGCAAAGAGCGCCTGTTGTAAGTATTATGGGGCATGTTGACCACGGTAAAACAACTTTACTTGATTCAATAAGGGCATCAAAACATAAAATAGTTGCAACGGAAGTCGGCGGAATAACCCAGTCAATAGGTGCATATACGGTATATCTAAATGATGATAAAGATAAAAAAATAGTCTTTATTGATACTCCCGGACACGAAGCATTTACGGAAATGAGAGCAAGAGGTGCAAAAGCTACGGATATAGCAATTCTTGTAGTGGCTGCGGATGACGGTATTATGCCGCAGACTATAGAAGCAATTAACCATGCAAGAGCTGCCGAAGTACCTATTATAGTTGCAGTGAATAAAATTGATAAACCGAGTGCAGATCCCGATAAAATAATGCAGCAATTAACCGAATACGGACTTGTGCCTGAAGAATGGGGCGGCGATACCATTTGTGTAAAAGTAAGCGCTTTGCAGGGAAAAGGTATTGACGAATTATTAGAATATATTCTTTTGCTTGCAGAGGTCCAGAATTTAAGAGCAAATAAATCCGCAATGGCAACAGGCGTAATAATTGAAGCAAAACTTGATAAAGGTAAAGGTCCTGTTGCAACGCTTCTTGTTCAAAACGGTACCCTTCACACAGGTGATTGTTTTGTGGTTGGTAATGTATGCGGCAAAGTGAGAGCATTGATTTCGGATTCCGGCGAAAGAATAAAAGAAGCAGGACCTTCAACTCCTGTTGAAATTCTCGGTTTAACAGAAGTTCCGCAGGCAGGCGATACATTTGAAGCTGTTGAAAATGAAAAAGTAATGCGAACAATATGGGAAGAAAGAAAAGAAAAAGAAAGAAATACCAAGCTTGACAGCATGAAACCCGCTCATATAAGAAATGAACATGTAGGCAGCGAGGATGAGGATGTTAAACGTCTTAATATTATTATAAAAGCAAATACACATGGTGCAGCTGAAGCAGTATCTCAAGGCGTTTCCCAGCTTGAATCAAAAGAAATAATAACAAAAATTGTACATGTAGGTGTCGGAGATATTTCAGAAGCTGACGTAATGCTTGCAAGTGCAAGTAATGCCATAATTCTCGGGTTTACTGTAAAAGAAGATGCAAATGCTCAGGCAGCTGCAGAAAAACTTGGTGTTACGGTTAAAAAATATAACATTATATATCAGGTTCTTGAAGATTTAGAACAGACAATGTTAAATTTGTTAAAACCTGAAATTAAAGAAATAACTTTAGGAAAAGCAGAAGTAAGACAGGTATTTACAATAGGTAAAACAACAAAAATAGCAGGATGCTATATAACAGAAGGAAAAGTTGTCAGAAATAAAACCGCTTCCGTATTAAGAAACGGGGTTGAAATTTTCAAAGGTACAATAGACCAGCTTAAGAGATTTAAGGATGACGTAAAAGAAGTCGCCCAGGGTTTTGAATGCGGTATTTCTTTTGATAAATTTAATGATATAAAAGAAGGCGATATTATACAGGTAACAACAACCGAAGAGATTGAAAGACAGGTATTAGTTTAGATAGGTAAGTTATGTCTTTAAGAAATGAACGTGTAAGAAAAACATTAATGAAAGAAATTGCAGATATCATTCAAAAAGAATTGAAGGATTCCAGAATTCATGGAATTGTTTCAATCACGGATATTGAAATATCCCACGATAATTCATACGCAAAAGTTTATTATTCTGTTTTTGCTTCTGAAGAGGAAAAGGAAACAACCATTAAAGCAATTACTGACAATACTTCGAAGATAAGATACGAAGTTGGAAAGCGTGTCCGTTTGAGGTTGACTCCGGAGTTAAGATTTATTC
This sequence comes from Candidatus Gastranaerophilales bacterium, assembly GCA_944323535.1. GTDB lineage: Bacteria > Cyanobacteriota > Vampirovibrionia > Gastranaerophilales > Gastranaerophilaceae > Avigastranaerophilus. The sequence goes on from CALUSW010000013.1 coordinate 27,505, forward strand.
CGGATAATTCTCTCGAAAGAGGAGCAAATGTTACGGAAATTATTAACAAAATCTCAAGAGGCGAGATTTAACTCTGATGTTCGGTTTTTTAAATATAAATAAGCCGTCCGGTATTACTTCTCACGGTATTATTTCAAAACTCAGAAAAATTACCGGAATAAAGCAAATCGGACATGCCGGAACACTTGATCCCCTTGCAAGCGGCGTTTTGCCTGTTGCTGTGGGAAAGGCATCGAGACTAATTGATTTTATGGAAGAAGATAAACGGTATACGGCGGGACTATTGCTGGGAAAAGCTTCAAATACTTACGATACGGACGGAGTGGTAAAAGATACCGGATACAGAAAAATTACGTCAGAGGAGATAAGTGAAATTCTGCCGCTGTTTACAGGTACCATTAAACAGATACCGCCTGCTTTTTCAGCTGTTCATTATAACGGAAAACGATTGTATGAAATGGCAAGAAAAGGACATATTCCTGATGATATTCCTTCGCGTGAAGTTATAATATATAACCTTAAAGTTTTGGATTTTGACTATGAACATCAAGCTTTAAAGCTTGATGTTTCATGCTCTAAAGGAACATATATAAGGTCATTAGTGAATGATATTGGTGAAACGCTGAAATCAGGAGCTGTAATGTTTGAACTTATAAGAACGAAGTCATCCGGTTTAACATTGGAAAATTCTTTTACGCTTACGGATGGCTGCCGGAAAGAAGATATTTCAAAAAGAATAATAAATCCTTTAGATGTTTTGAAATTGCCGGTTGTAAATGCAAATGAAGAAGAATATAAAAAAATACTAAACGGAAACAAATTTAAGAAAAAGGGTTGTCCAAACGGTAATATTTTAATTGTAAAAGATAATAAAATAATTGCTTTTGGAACAGTGGAAAATGATATAATACAACCAAAGAGGGTATTGTTATGAAAAAGTTATTTTTAATTTTTTTATTTTTGTTTATCCAGCCTGCCTGTTTTGCTTCAGGCTGTGAAGTAACATGTCCGTCCGGAAGCCTTAATATAATAGAGAAAGAGAGTTTATTAAATAAAATAACCGGTGTAAGTTTCGCTTCAAAAAAAATAGCTGAAATAGCAATACAAAAAGAATTGAAAGATGAATTAAAATCACCGTTTAAAGCAAATTTGGAAATATATAATGTAAAACGTTTAAAAAACGGAGAATTTAAAGCACTGACTCTCCAAAGCGAGCAAATAAATTACCGCGCTGCCAGTATTTCGGATTTTTATGCCCAGACGGTATGTCCTTATAATAAAATTATTTATCAAGACGGCAGAGTATACTATCCGCATGATTTACCGTTTAAATTCAATGCCGCAATTACAAATCAGGATATTAACAATATTTTAAATTCGTATGAATTCCAAAGAGAACTTGAAAAAGTCTCATTAAAAATAAACGGTTTTAAAGGATTTGCCGTTAAAACACCAAAAGTTAATATAAATAACGGCAAATTAAATTTTTCTATTCCTGTTGAAACATTTTTATCTTCTAATCCATTTTATATTAATTTAAATGCAGATATTGAAGTGAAAAATAATAAAATTGTGTTAAAAAATATTATTTTTTCTTCAAATAATAATATAATAAATGTAGATATATTCGGGGTTCTTGTTAATAAAATCAATCCTGTTGCTTTTCAAATGGAATCTATAAACAGTAAGTATTGCAGATTGTATATTACGAATTCCCAAATAAGCGGCAATATAATAAATACAAAGGGAATATTTATTATTAACAAAAATTATGGAAGGTAAAATGAGTAATTTTTCAAAGATAGTAATTATAATACTTCTTGTAATGTCTTTCTTTTTTATAAGAGAGAAATACGGCAATAATATAAGTAATTTTTTATCTTCAATTGAAGGTTTGCCAAAAATAGAAATCCCCTTTTTAAAAAATGACAAAAAGAAGGAAGAAGTAGTAAAAAAACCGACAGTTGCTCCTTCAGGAAAAGAAAATACGGCAGAAAAAAAACAGGTCTATATATATTTTCTGGCGCTTGACTCCAGTGATAATGTAGTATATAAGAAAGTACAAAGGGAGCTTCCTTTAAATGAAAATAAACTTGAATATTCAATAAAAGAACTTATAAAAGGTCCCGGAATAGTTGAAAAATCAATGGGAGCGTACAGCGAAGTTCCGCAGAATACAAAACTGTTAAAAATAAAGCAAAACGGCGACAAAATTGTAATAGATTTAAGTTCTGATTTTCAATACGGCGGCGGTACCGACAGTATATATTCAAGAATGATGCAGCTTATTAAAACTTCAATAACAAATACTGAAAATAAAAAAATATATTTATATCTTGACGGAAAACAGGTAAATGTAATCGGCGGTGAAGGTATTATGATTACCCAGCCTCTTACCGAACAATCATTAGAAATATAAAAATTTTAACAGGAAAATATGTTAGTCTGTTTTTTGCTGGAAGTGCAAAAATAAAATAGAAGCACTTGCTCTATTTATTATTTAAATAGAGAAAAAACGGAAAATATAAAATGGTTTCAAAAATAGACAAGGATAATAAATCTGTTTCAATTATTCTTAATAAAAATCAAATGATAAAAGCTGAAAACGGAAATTATTATCTTATTATAAAAATAAGTAAAGAAATGTTTTACTCACTTCTGGAAGAAAGTAAAACCAGGAAACATTCTGATATAAATCTGCTTACGGATAGAGAAATAGAAGTTTTGAAACTTGTTGCAAAGGGTAAAAAGAATGCAAAAATAGCACAAGAGCTTTCCATAAGTACGCATACCGTAAAAGCACATATTGCTAATATATTGGCAAAATTATCTGCTGAGGATAGAACTCAGGCTGTTATTACAGGAATTCTGGCTAAAATTATAGATATCTGATTACAAAAATAAGCTTATGTGGTAAAATCTTTATATATTGTTTTAAGGATTTTAATTTTGTTTGAAAAATTTACGGAAAAAGCAATTGATATAGTTAAAACAGCGCAAATATATGCTATAGAATTCAACCATGAAAAAATATATCCGGAGCATTTACTGCTTGCTCTTTTGAATGATACAAACAGTTTGGTTGTCAAGACTTTTTCTATATATAAGATTGAAATAAATGATTTAAAACGGGAAATAGAAAAACTTTTAAATAAACGTGCCGTTATAAAACCGGTAGAATTTGTTGCTTTTAGTAATTCTTCAAAAGATATATTTGTAAGAACCCTTGAAATATCTAAAATACTTGGAAATACGTACGTGAAACCCGAACATCTTTTCCTCGCAATATGGGACTATCCTAAGCTTGAACTTACAAAAGTTTTGAAAGATAAAGGTGTTGATGTAGATAAAATGAAGGCAATGTTTTACAACGTATTATCTTCAAATAAACCAAAAAAAGTTAAGCATCCCGAGGTAATAGAAAAAAGAAGAAGAAACGATAAAAGTGACAGTATAATTACATTGATAGAAAGTTCTGACAGTGCAAAAATTTTTGACAGGGCAATAGCAAAATTATCAACTTCAAATTATGAAATTCTTGGTACAGAGCAAATAATGCAATCAATACTCGAAGATGAAAACTCCCAGATTGTAAAACTTTTGGAAGAATTCGGTGTTACAGCTGAAACTTTTGCCGCCAAATTAAAGGAAGTATCTTCGCGTCAGGCTGAATTCGGTGATAAGCAGATTATATTTACTCCTAATGCTTTGAAAACACTAATAAATGCATTAGATATTGTAAAAGAAGAAGGGAATGCTTCAATTCTTCCCGAACATATAATTCTGGGGCTGTTAAAGTCTAAAAAAGGAATAGCATATAATATTTTGAAGGAATTAAAAGTTAATGACTATTTGCTTGAGGAGAGAATATTACAGCCGATAGAAAAACAAAAAAATGAAACCCTGTATATAATGAGACTTGCAAAACAAGAGGCCAGAAGAATAGGTAATTACGTTGTAGGCAGCGAGCTTATATTGCTGGGAATTGTTCTTGAAGCTAACAGTATAGCGGCAAGTGTTTTGCGGGATTTGGGTGTAATAATAAAAGATGCAAGAGAAACAGTTGAAGAACTTATCGGCATTTGTGATGATTATCCCCAGCAGGAAATAACCTTTAGTCAAAGAGCAAAATTAATACTTGAAGATGCATGGAATATAGCGAAAGCACAAAATAAAACAAGAACGACGGCGGATGATTTATTGATTGCTATTTGTAATCAGCCGGACTCTTTAGCAATGAAGGCATTAAGTATATTAGGGGTAGATGCTCTTGAAATCAGACAGGGGATTAAAAACAAAATTGAACACGGCGGAATTTGAACTGTTAGTTCCGGCTAATAATAAAAATACTGCATTTCAGGCAATAAAGGCAGGTGCTGATGCTGTATATATAGGCTATAAAAAATACGGCGCCAGAATTCAGGCCGGAAATTCTATGGAAGATTTAATATGGGTTGTTGAATTTGCACATTTGTATGGAGTAAAGGTATATATAACTCTTAATACTATATTGAATAATGATGAAATAAATCAAGCCGAAAAAATTATACAAAAATTATATGAAATAAAAGCTGACGGTATTATTATTCAGGATATGGGTATATTAGAATGCGATTTGCCGCCTATACCTCTTATAGCAAGTACACAATGTCATAATAACAGTATTGAAAAAATTCGTTTTCTTGAAAAAACCGGATTTAAAAGAGTAATTCTTCCAAGAGAAATAAGTTTAAATGAAATAAAAGAAATTCGTAAAAATACAAACATAGAACTTGAATGTTTTATACACGGCGCCTTATGTATGTCATACAGCGGGCAGTGTTATTTAAGTTATATGAACGGAGGGAGAAGTGCTAACAGGGGAGAATGTGCCCAGCCTTGCAGAAAAAAATATTCGCTTAAAGATTCAAATGGGAAATATATTGCAAAAAATAAATATCTGTTAAGTCTGAAAGATCTTAATTTGTCTGATTATCTTGAAGATTTAATTTTATCCGGCATTACTTCTTTTAAAATAGAAGGCAGATTAAAAAATCAAAATTACGTAATTAACACAACCGCATATTACAGGCAGGCAATTGATAAAATACTTAATAATTATGGTTTAAAGCGTTCATCAGAAGGCTTTTCGGAATATGATTTTGAACCGGATTTATATAAAACATTTAACAGGGGATATACAAAATATTATATAGACGGTGAAAAAAATGACATTGCAACAATTAATTATAACTCTTCTATCGGGGAATATATAGGGATTGTGCAGGAAGTTAGAAAAAATTATTTTTCGCTTAAAACAAATATTTTAAACAACGGGGACGGAATTTGTTTCTTTAATGAAGATAAAGAGCTCTTAGGCACCAATATTAATAAAACAGAAAATAATCTTGTTTTTCCGTCTTCAATAAAAGGAATTAAACCGGGAATAAAGATATATAGAAATTATAACAGGTTGTTTGATAAAAAACTTGAAAATACAAATATTACAAGAAAAATTCCTGTCAATTTAAGAGTAAGGGAAATTGATTGCGGATATATATTTTTTTTGGAAGATAAAAAAAATAATTGTGCCTGCTATATGACGGATAAAAATTATGAACCGGCTATGGATAAAGAAAAAGCCGTAAAAACTTTGGTAATTCAATTGTCAAAATCCGGAAATACGGAATTTAAAGTAATAAAAACTGATATTAAGATAAAAAATATACCTTTTATAAAAGTTTCACAAATAAATAATATAAGAAGAATTTTAACGGAAAGATTAAGACAAATACGAAGAAAGAACTATGATTATCAAAAACGTACAAATAATATACAAATAACGGAATATCCTGTTTTAAAATTGGACTATCATGCCAATATATTTAATGAAAAAGCCGGGTTATTTTATAAAAAACGAGGTTGTATTGTAGAAGAAAAGGCACTTGAAACTCAAAATAAAATAGAAAATAAAGAATTAATGATTTCAAAATATTGTTTAAAAAAACAATTTAATCTTTGCCCTAAACAAACACCTATAAAAAAATATACCGAGCCTTTTATATTAATAGATGAATTCAACAAGGAGCATTATCTTGTTGAATTCGATTGTAAGGATTGTGTTATGAAAATAAGAGCAAGAAATTAAGATCTTTTTAATGAAGCATAAGCGGGTTGTGCTGCAATTAAGTTTGCTATTGATGTATTTTGATTTCCGTCTTTAGTATATAATTTTGATAAGTAGTTTAATCTTTTAACCAGTTTAGAATCACTTATTTTTAAAGAGGGATTAACCTGAGTGAAAGAAAGCCATGTTTGAACTTCTGTAGTCCAGGCTCTTACTTCTTCTTCATAAGTTTTTGTATTTTCGTGGTGAACACTTTCGTGAGCTATTAAGCAGGCAACTGCTTCAACCGGTGCAGTTTTATAATCTGAGCTGATTAATATAACCAATCTGCCGTCAGCCGTTTTTGCAGTAACTGCTTCGCAGGTTCCATAACCGAGAACTGCCAAATTTCTGAACATTAGTTTAATAGGCTGGTTTGTTGAATTTTGTCCTTTTATAACATTGATAACTTTTGTATTATTCATTGCTTCCAGTTTATTTAATGCAGCTGTTAATACGGGCTGCTTTGTATTTGCACTGAAATCAGATGCTAAAGCAAAATTAGAAACGCTCATTAAAATTAATGCGCTAAAAAGCACAACTACCTTACTCATAAATTTCATAACAGGGAATCCTTCTTGAGAATAACTATCTTTTACATTTTCTTAAGGTTCATATTAACCTTACAAATATCCATATCGGCAATTGAAAAAATTACTTTAGTTTTTAATTGTTCTTTTGTTACATTTCTTAAAAATTAATTCTGGGAAGAA